>CAIPAT010000180.1 GCA_903863035.1 uncultured Lentisphaeria bacterium | reverse complement strand
TGAGATCGACGAGGTTGATTTCGCAACCCGTCGCCATATCGTCGAAAATATAGTGAGAAAAGTGATCGTAGGTAAAAAGAACGTAACTATCGAGTATGCAGCACCATTAAAAAATAGTAAATTGTGTCCAACTACTAGTGACTGGTGAATGGTGACTGGTGACTGGTGACTGGTGAATGGTGAATAGTGACTGGTGACTGGTGACTGGTGAATGGTGACTGGTGAATGGTGAATAGTGACTGGTGACTGGTGACTGGTGACTGGTGACTGGTGAATAGTGACTGGTGAATGGTGAATAGTGACTGGTGACTGGTGACTGGTGACTGGTGACTGGTGACTGGTGACAGAGGAATGAGGGCGGTTTGGGACAGGAGTATCTCATTACTCCCATTATTCTCATTACTCCCATTACTCCCAAATTACAGAACCCGTAACGGGAAAGATATTTCTAAAATGCAACTGGCAATGATAAATGCGACTGGTAAATTAGTGAAATGAAAGACACTGAAATTATGCCGGACAAACATGAAAAAAAGCAGGCGAAAGAGACAGATTCTATGATTCCGCCTTCCCCCGATGAGCGCGTAAAGCTGGTGGCGCAGGTTGCGGCATTTGCCGTGGAGCATCATCTCAATCCGCCATTGTCGCTGGAAGAGCTTGAGGAACTGTCGCTGGAAATAATCTCCACATTCAAACTGTCGCCGCAGTACCGGAAATGGCTGATGGTGATAATCAATAATGAAGTCTGGCGCGATACCGTTGCGGCTATACCGCGTGAACGCCGGATGCTGATGCTGCCTCAATGCTTGCGCGACCCGGCGGCTTGTCCTTCCCCGGTGGATAAACTGGGCCTGATTTGTCAAGGCTGCGGCAGTTGCGTTATCAGCGGCCTGGAAAAAGAAGCCGAAGACCTTGGAATTATGACTCTGGTGGCAGAAGGCTCCTCGCTGGTTGCCAATCTGCTTGATTCGGGGCAGCTTGATGCCGTGATCGGCGTCAGCTGCCTGGAAGCGCTCGAAAAAGCATTTCCGTATATGGTCGCCCATGCCGTGCCGGGCATTGCGATCCCATTGACTCAGGCGGGATGTGTTTCCACCTCGGTTGATGTCGAGATGATTCGTCAGGCGCTGTATATGACCGCTCCGGGAGCTCCGTCTTCAATTAATCTCGATGCGCTGCGCAATCAAGTCAAAACCTGGTTTCTGCCGGAAGCACTGGAGGAATTGCTTGGTACTCCGGCAGGGTCGGCTGAAATTGTCGCCAGAGAATGGCTGGCCGGAAACGGCAAACGCTGGCGTCCGTTCATGGCCGCCGCAGTATATTCCGTGCTTACCGGCGAAGCTATTCCTTCCAAGGCTCTGCGGCAGGCCGCGCTGGCGGTTGAATGTTTTCACAAAGCTTCATTGATTCACGACGATATCGAAGACGATGATGATTTCCGTTACGGCAAAGCAGCGCTGCATAAAAGCTACAATCTGCCGGTGGCGCTGAATGCCGGGGATTCGCTGCTGGGCGAAGGTTATCGACTGCTGGCCATGTGTGATGTTTCCGATGCTGTCCGCTCGGCAATGTTTACTGTCGCCACCAGCGGCCATCGCAATCTGTGCCGCGGACAGGGTGATGAACTGGAATGGCGGCGCAACCCGACCGCGCTGCGGGTGTCTCAGGTGATTGATATTTTCCGGGGAAAAACATCGGCGGCGTTTGATGTCGCCATCGTCCTCGGAGCGCTTTGCACCGGGGCGGACGCCGAACTCTGCCGTCATTTGAAATCATTCAGTGATTCGCTCGGCATTGCCTATCAGATCAAAGATGATCTGGATGATTTTCAGAACGAAACCGGTACTTCCGACGCATTCGCTCTGCGGCTTTCCGTAATCCTTGCCGCCGCGTGCGAAAATACAGACGGCGAACAGTTGATCCGAAAATTGAACGGCTGCAAATCCAGGGAGGAAGTAAATGCCGTTCTTGCGGCGGAGGCAGATGTGGATAAAGCCATTACCAAAGCCCGCCAGTTGTTTGAACATTACCGGAACCAGACGGCCAGGGCATTGCGTCCGGTGACCCATTCCGGATTAAAGCGCCTTTTATTCAGGATCGCAGGAAGGATTCTTCAAAATGTCCCGAAAGACAGTTCCTCACTCAATTGAGATTTTCGAGACGCTGTCTCATGCCTCCAGCCTGCTTTATCCGGAAGCACTGGATGCAATCGGCGGTTATATCAAGGGGCAGTTGCGCCCGGACGGAGGTTTTGCGGACCGCAACGGCGACAGCGATTTATACTATACCATGTTCGGCCTGTCCTGCGCGTCCGCCTTGAACCTGAAAATATTTTGTGAACAGACCGCCGGATTCCTTGACCGCTTTCAGCCGGAAACACTCGACCTGATTCATCTTAACTGCCTGATAAAATGCCGGTCAGCGATAAATTTGCTCCGGAAACCGGCACTGGCTGCCGCTGCCGGACGTTTTGCCGTGCTGCGCAATTTGAGCGTTGATCCTGTCACCAAGGCAGCCGTTAAACGATTGCTGGACACTGATGACAACAGCAGTACCTATGACTTGTTTCTGCGATTGAATATCGCGCAGGATTGCGGATTGAAACTGCCATGGAGCAGCGAAATTATTGAGTTGCTTGAGTCTTTCCGGAGGCCCGGCGGCGGATTTTCCAACCGCGCACAGATAACCACTCCGGCGTTGAACGCAACAGTCGCTGCGGCTCTGTTCAAGCGGCAGTTGTCCGGCGAAAACGATGTCCCTGCTTTGACTTGGCTGGCCGGACAGATTACGTCATCAGGCGGGTTTAAAGCTACTCCCGAAACACCATTGCCTGATCTGATGTCAACCGCCACTGCATTGTTTACTCTTAAAGCATGCGGCGTGTTGACAGAAGCAAACCGGCAGTTGAGCCGCGGCTTCATTTTTGACCACTGGCGGGAATCCGGCGGTTTTTCCGGAAATATCATTGATAATCACTGCGACTGCGAGTATACTTTTTACGGCCTGCTGGCCGTCGGATCAATTATATGAAAAAGCAATTAAAGGCATTTACTGAATGCAATTTGTGTTCAGAATTATTTACTACTCTATTCTAACGATAAAATATGGAAAAAACGCCAGCAATCACTAACCGGTGACTTGTCCGGTTATGCGTATGTTAGCAGAAAGGCAATATGCAAAGACATAAGACACTTAACGAAAAGAAGTCGAAAGTATCGGAGATGATTCTCAGGATGGCTGAAGGTTTTTTGGACATGGGAGAGGATTTGGAACACAAAGAAAATTTATTGCGTTTTGCATGCTCAGCTTGGAATATCGCATGTGTCATTCCCCCCCAACGCCATAGCTTGCTCAGCGCGTATGTCGAGCAGTTCAGAAAGGCAAATAATGCATCAGAAATTGCGTGCAGGAATCTGGAAGATGACATGAGGAAGCTAATTGAAGAGAAGGATAGATTATACCCCCATGTCATGATACGAATCCTGGATTCAAAGATCGAATTGGCTGGCGGCAGGGAGCATGTTGTTGTTACCTCCGCGCTATTTGAATAAGTTGGCAAACAAACGGCTGCATCGGAAGGACTACCGCCGCTGAGCCTTAACTTTCTACAACAAGGACATTTAACATGAGTACAGAAAATAGAAAATATGATTCCTCATGGGATGATGACAATGAGGAGCTCTATGACGAGAAGTTCTCTAAATGGGAGGAACGGGACTGGGAGTCATGGTTGAACAAGAACTTATCTTTCCCGTTTGAAGTCAAGCGGGAAGAGGACGGAGATGGATGGAGCGATATAAAAAGCAGCAAGCCATTCAGCTATGGTCATATCATGGAAGCGCTTTCCATTGAAAAAGAAGATGATAAATACGGCATCATTCTCAAAGTTCGTGAAGACAGCAAGATTGGCTATGTACCATTATGTGATGTTGAAGTCACATCCAGGGCAAATCCATGTTTTTGGCCAGTTCGTGAATATGTGGTTTGGTTCGCTAACCGCTAATAATTCTTTGATTCTCAACGGTCTGGTTCAACCCGGCAGTTGAGCCGCGGTTTCATTTTTGATCACTGGCATGAATTCGGCGGTTTTTCCGGAAATATCATTGATAATCACTGCGACTGCGAGTATACTTTTTACGGCCTGCTGGCCGTCGGAGCAATTACATGAACAATTCTCAGAAAATTTTACTGTTTAATGCATTGAGCATGGGGACAAATGCTTTAAAAAAGCAGCGTCATGCCGACGGTCTCTGGCGCGGTCATCTTTCCTCCAGCGCGGTTTCCACCGCAGTTGCGGCGTTTACCCTGGAAACTGCCGTGCTGCATAATAACCGCTATGCACAGGAGGAACGTGATTTGGTAGATGTTGCTGTCAAATGGCTGGCAGATCACCAGAACAGCGACGGCGGCTGGGGGGATACTGTTGAAAGTCCATCTAACTTGACTGCGACACTGCTGACACGTGCAGCTTTGCGCTGCAGGAGAGAATCTCCGGAAGCGGCCAGTGCGTTACTCAATTCTTCAAACTGGCTTATGCACAATATTAAAGGATCTTCGCCTTCGGCAATCCGCGACGGAGTGCTTGATTTTTACGACAAAGACCTGACATTTTCTGTGCCGATCCTGACTATGTGCGCCCTGTCCGGTCAACTTGGGGAAAATGATTCGCAATGGGATAATATCCCGCAGCTTCCGTTTGAACTGGCGGCGCTTCCGCAGCGTTTTTTCAGCTGGTTGAGGCTGCCGGTTGTCAGTTATGCGATACCGGCTTTGATCGCGGCAGGTCTGGTCCGGTTCCGCAACGCCGGAAAAAAATTCCGGCTGTTGAGCTTTCTACGGCGGATGATTACGCCGCTGGTATTGCGCAAGCTTGCCGGAATGCAGCCGGAGAACGGTGGCTTTCTTGAAGCTGCGCCATTGACCGGGTTTGTCACCATGTGCCTGGTGTCTGCCGGTTTTTCCGACCATCCGGTGGTCAATAAAGGCTTGCAGTTTCTTACCGCAACCATCAGGGAAGACGGGTCATGGCCGATAGCTGCCGATCTCTCTTTGTGGCTGACGACTTTAGCAGTCAAAACGCTGAATGTTAATGAAGAAATGACGACGGAAGAGCGCGCAAAGCTGGCGGCGTTGATAAAACGGCATCAAACCACACAGATTAACCCCTTCACGCTGGCCCGCCCCGGCGGCTGGGCCTGGACCGACCGACCCGGCGGCGTTCCAGATGCTGACGATACTGCCGGAGCGCTGGTGGCGCTGTCCATCCTCCAGCCGGATAATTGCGACTCAAGCGTGCTGGCCGGACTTGAATGGCTGCGGCGGATTCAAAACCGGGACGGCGGCATTCCGACATTCTGCCGCGGCTGGGGACTGCTTCCTTTTGATCAGAGCTGCCCGGATATCAGCGCCCACGCCTTACGGGCATTCGTGTGCTGGCAGGATAAAGTCTCTCCATATATGCATAAACAAATTCAGCGTTCGATTGCCAGGATAGAAGCTTATTTGCTGAAATCCCAGAGGCAGTTCGGTTCATGGCGTCCGCTCTGGTTCGGCGATCAGTATCACCCCAAGCAGCTCAATCCGGTTTACGGTACAGGCATGGTACTGAAAGCATTGAAAGCGAGTCCTGGAAAATCACCTGCCATGATTTCATCCGCCATTGATTTTCTGCTGTCAGCACAAAACCTCGACGGCGGATGGGGGGGGGCCGCCAAGTTGCCGTCAAATCTGGAATGTACCGGAATCGCAGTTGACGCCCTGTCCGGATTTCCTTTTGCGGCGGAACAAGTCCTGCACGGCGCACTTTTCATCGCGGAGAGAATCACGGCAACTGCCGACAGTATGCCTAAACCTAATCCGGTCGGACTATATTTCTCTTCATTATGGTATGAAGAACAGCTTTACCCGCTGCTTTTTACGCTGCCTGCGCTCCGTGCAGTTGCAGCATTGGTTAAAGAAAGAACAGAAAACGGAGATTAATTTGCGGACACTGATTATTATAACATCAGCAGTTTTGATTGCCTCGACTGCAGCCGTTGCCGCGCTGTTCTGGTGGCTCGACCGGCCGGTTCCGGCCTATATTACGCCCGGTCTGCCGGGACAGGACAACGCGCCGAAAGCAAGATCCACCGGCGAGAAGGTGGAAATTGGCAAGTTTTTCAAAAAGTTTTCCGATGACTATGACCGCAGCCTTACCGGAGAATGGGGTCAGTTTCGCGGCAGGGATTCTTCAAACATCTGCCGCGACGGTATTCCGCTGGCTGATGCCTGGCCCAGGCAGGGGCCGCGTATTTTATGGAGTCAGAAACTGGGCGAAGGCCACGCGGCGGCGGCAATTTACAAAGGCAGAGTCTTTGTCCTGGATTATATTGAAGAGCTTAAAGCCGATATGCTCCGTTGTTTTTCGCTGGACGACGGCCATGAACTTTGGCGCAGGTGGTATATTGTGGACGTTAAACGCAATCACGGACGCTCCAGAACAGTTCCGGCGGTCAATGAAAATGTCGCCGTTACCATCGGTCCTAAATGCCAGGTGATGTGCGTCAACTCCGGCAGCGGAGATTTGCTCTGGGGGATTGATCTGATTGCGGAATACGGTTCCATCGTGCCGCAGTGGTACACTGGACAATGTCCGTTGATTGATGGTTCCGCTGTGGTGCTGGCCCCGGCCGGTAAAGATGTGCTGTTGATGGGAGTCGATGCCGCTTCCGGAAAAGTCTTGTGGAAAACGCCGAACCCGTCCGGCTGGAAAATGTCGCATTCCTCAGTAGTCCCGATGACTTTTTATGGACACAGAATGTATGTGTATTGCGCTCTGGGCGGCATTGCCGGGATCTCAGCGGAACCGCAGGATGCCGGGAAGATTTTATGGGAAAGTTCCGCATGGTCGCCGTCGGTTGTCGCACCATCGCCGCAGCAGCTTCCGGACGGAATGGTTTTTGCCGCCGCCGGTTACGGTTTCGGCTGTGTGACGCTGAAAATAAAGCATGAAAGCGACGGCACATTCAAGGCGGAAGTAGTCAAGAGTTTCAATCCGCGGCAGGCTCTTTCACTTGAACAACAGTCTCCCATACTGTACAATAATACAATATACGGCATTCGACCCAAAGATGCCGGAGACGGCCGCTGCCAGCTGACCGGGGCCAACCCCGGGAATGTTGCCGAATTTATTTATGCCAGTGGACGGGAATTAAGATTCGGCCTGGGGCCGTTCATCGTTGCGGACAACAAGTTTTATGTTCTTGATGATAACGGTACGCTGACCATGATGAAGATTGAAGGAGCTGACGGAAAGATACTTGGCAGTCAGCGCATCATTGAGGGCAACGATGCCTGGGGCCCGCTGGCTGTGGCCGACGGCAGGATGATTTTGCGTGATTTGAACCAGATGGTATGTATTGATCTTACAGGAAAAATCGAAGTTCAGGGAAAAGTAAAAAATGGAAAAGAATGAATATCGGGAGCTGCGGAAAGCGGTAATGCTGGTTTCAGCAGCAATCGTAATCACTATTTTGACGATAATCCTGACCCGGTCGGAGTCTATGCGTAAACCGGTTAGTCCAATACCATCCAAACCAATGACCGCAGCATCTGCCGGCGGTTGGCGGGAAGTGTTGAGAATCAAGTTGGATAATAATGAATTTACCGCGGTTGCGGTTGATGATCAAAACAAAATTTATGCAGGGATGAAATCTCCCAAAAACGGAACCTGCCGGATTGCCATTTTCGGCCATGACGGGAAATTACTGGAAACAATTCCGCTTGAATCTCAAGTGTTAAGCATCGCAACGACTCCGGATGGAGTAATATATGCCGCCACGGAAAATCAGATATCAGCAATTTCTCCAGTCGTCGGTAAGCGCAATATCAAAAAGTGGCAGTTTCCAGGCAGTAAAACTATTCTGACTTCAGTGGCGGCGGATGACAAACACGTTTTTGCCGCAGATGCCGGGAACCGCCTGGTTTATGTTTACGATCATGACGGAAAGCTGGTCAATACTGTAAAAGGAAACGACGGATTTAAAATACCAAGTCCATATTTTGATGTTGCCTCTGATGGCAATGGCGGGTTCTGGGCGGCGGATACCGGGCGGCACCGACTGGAGAATTACACCGCTGCCGGCCGGTTTATTGCCATGTGGCAGGCCGAAAAAGACAACGCTTTTTCCGGGTGCTGCAATCCGGCGCACTTTCAATTGATGTCAAAAGGGCGTATTGTCACTTCCGAGAAAGGTTTTGTCCGGATCAGGGTATTCGGGCCGGATGGAAAACTTGAAGGCGAAGTATGCAGTCCTGAAGAATTTGTACCTGGCAGCGTTTCCGGACATAACATCGCGGTGGACAGCAAAGACCGTATAATTGTCATGGATCCCGATGAAAAAGCTTTGCGGATATTTGTCCATGAAAAGAATAAAGGCAATGTTCAATGAGAGATACCGGTAATATGAATGTTCCGGATTCAAAATCACGGCGTGACTGGATATTGCTGGCCGGCAGAGTCGCGGCGGCGGCGGCGCTCGGATTCGGCGGTGCGCTGCTGCTGCGGAGAAGCTGTCCGGACGGTTCATGTTCCGCCTGCCCGGAGCAGGGTGGCTGCCGCAAGCCTGACGCCGCGGCATTTCGCAAGCAGGTTCACCGGCAGAGCAAAGACGGAGGCAGGAAGCCATGAACGAAGAAATAAAACACGATTCAGGGAGCGAAAAACAGCAAAGCACATCCGGTTTATCAAGGCGGAAATTCCTGAAAATATGCGGTATTTCCGCGATCGCGCTGGCCGGATCGGCCATGGTATCTAAACGCAAAGAGTTTACTGAAACCGTGTGGCAGCTCGATCCGGAAAAATGCATCCAGTGCGGCAGATGTGCCACTGCTTGCGTACTTACCCCTTCCGCGGTCAAATGCGTCCACTGCTATGCCCGTTGCGGCTACTGCGATTTGTGCAGCGGTTATTTCGTCCAGAAGCCGGTTGCGCTGGACACCGGTGCGGAAAATCAGCTATGTCCGACCGGCGCACTGAAACGCACGTTCATCGAAGACCCCTATTTCGAATACACTATTGATGAAAAACTATGTATCGGCTGCGGGCGCTGTGTCAAAGGCTGCGGCGATTTTGGCAACGGATCATTGTTTCTGCAAATACGCCATAACCGCTGCAAACACTGCAATGAATGCGCTATTGCCGTTGCCTGCCCCGCCAATGCGTTTAAGCGTGTGCCGGTTACAAATCCCTATCTTATGAGAACAGACGTACCGGGAGGCAAAAAAGCATGAGCATACTGCGAAAAATGCTTACCTTTATCCTGTTCTTTGCGGCGATACCGTTGCTGGTCGCGCAGAGCCGCTTCCCGAAACCGGATTTCACCAACGGCTATAAAGTACCGCAAGTCGGTTTATTGCCGTCCGCCGCCACGCAGGCGGAACGGTCGATGCTGCCGATAACGCCGTACCTGCAATACGCGGTGCTGGGCATTCTGCTGCTATTCCTGATCTTTTCCTGCTATTTTTTGTACCGCAAGCGCTCTCGTCGCGGGGTGCTGGTGACGGCGCTGTCGGCTGTCGTTTTTTTCGGATTTGTCGTCGGCGGCTGTATCTGTCCGGTCGGCTCCATCCAGAACGTTGCTGCCGCTATCTTCAACCAAAAATTTCCAATCTCGCCGGTCGTGCTGGGAATTTTTCTGCTGCCTCTTTTCTTCGCGCTCTTCACGGGAAGAGTTTTCTGCGGTTCGGTCTGTCCGCTGGGTACAATTCAGGAGATCGTCAATTTTTATCCGGTAAAGGTTCCGCCGCTGCTGGACCGCATACTCCGCGTCATCCCTTTATTCTATCTTGGCGCCGGAGTGCTGTTTGCCGCAACCGGTATCGGTTTTATCATTTGCCGGTTTGACCCGTTTGTCGGATTTTACAGGATGTCCGGACCGTTTTTCATCCTGACTGCCGGCGGCGGCCTGTTGCTGCTCGGGGTGTTTGTGGCCCGTCCGTATTGCCGTTACCTGTGTCCTTACGGCATCCTGCTGGGCTGGTTTTCCAAACTCTCTTCAAGACGGGTGTCCATCACTCCGGATGAGTGCATCCGCTGCCGGCTGTGCGAAGATGTCTGCCCTGTGGATGCGATCATGCCGCCGTCGCACGAGGACCGCGAACCTATGCGTAAATCGCTGCGCCGGATAATCCTGCTGCTGATACTTTTGCCGCTGACGGCGGCCGCTTCCGGAGTGACCGGATATTTTCTTGGGAATCCAATCAGTCTGCTGCATCCCAGGGTTGAACTTTACCGGCAGGTCTGTGCTGAACTGGCCGTCGGAGAGCGTCCGCAAACTGACGAGTCGCTGGCGTTCCGCTCTTCCGGAACCCCGGTTGCGGAACTTCAGAAAGAAGTCAGCAGTGTCGTTTCGAATATCCGCCTGGGGTCCTGTATTTTAGGAATATTCATGGCGCTGGCGATCATGGCGCGACTGTTTGATTTTTCCAAGCGGCGTGAACAGAAGGATTTTCAGGTGGAGAACAGCCTTTGCGTCTGCTGCGGCAGATGTTACAATGTCTGCCCGCGTGAAAAACGCAACCGGATCATACTCAAAGAAGGTGAGTAGAGATGAATAAAGTCTCTATTAAAAACCGGAACATCATTCATCGGACTGCGCTGGCGGTAGTTATGGTCGCATCGGTATTTCTGCTGGCGGTAGTCCTGATCATGCTGCTCCAATACCGTCAGATCAAGCGCACCGAACCGCTGGATTCTCCGGCTCTGTCCGGACTGCGCGAACGCTATATCACGGATGAACGCGGCAATGAACAGTTGAAAGAACAAATCCGGCAGCTGGATCTGCTTTCGCGCCGCGCCTGGTTTACCGGGCAGGATCAACTCCATACCGGCGGATTTCTCATTATCGGCGGTATGATCGCGCTGCTGACAGCGCTGCAAGTCGCTGCTTCAACCCGTCCGTTCCCGGAGACTCCGCCCGGCGGCAGCGCTTCAACAGACCGTGCCGCCGCCCGTGCCCGAATCGGCATTGCCATTGGCGGAGGCACCGTACTGCTGCTGTCCGTAATAACCGTTTTTCTGGTTAAACCATTTGCACCGCCGGTTGCCAAAACGGCTTTCAGCGCTATGAAGGTTGTCAATATCCAGCCTGCGGAAACGCCGGTATCTCCTGAAGAATTTAACCGCAACTGGCCATTTTTCCGGGGGGCGGATACCATCGGCGTTGCCGGTAACCGCAAACTGCCCGGCGACTGGGACGGCAAAACCGGCAAAGGCATTCTCTGGAAATCAGAAATCCAGCTTCAAGGCTACAACTCGCCGGTCGTCTGGGGCAATCGCGTTTTTGTTTCCGGCGGCAATAAACAGATCCGGGAGCTTTATTGTTTCAATGGTACTGACGGCAAACTGCTCTGGCGTCTTGCCGCCGACAATATTCCCGGGTCTCCTGCGACGCCCCCGGAAGTCGCGGAGGATACCGGCTATGCCGCCCCGACGATGGCGACCGACGGCAGACGGGTTTTCGCAGTCTTCGCCACCGGCGATCTGGTTTGCGCCGATATGGACGGCAAGCGGCTGTGGGCGGTTAATCTGGGAGTGCCCAAAAATCACTACGGATATTCCAGTTCGTTGCTAATTGTTGACGGCAGGCTGATTGTCCAGTTCTTTGATGAAAACCGGCAGTTGCTGGCGGCCTTGAATCCAGACAACGGCAAACCGGTATGGAGCGCCGACCGCAAAACTTCAATCTCCTGGTCTTCGCCATCGGTGATTAATGCAGCCGGGCGCAAACTTGTCGTTACCATCACTTGTGACGCCGTGGAAGCTTTTGACGCTGCAAGCGGCAGCCCGGTCTGGCAGTTGAACTGCATGGGCGGCGAAGTCGGCACCTCTGCCGCTTATTCCGAAGGCCGGATACTGGTTGCCAACGATAATGCCTGCGCCGCCGCCATCAGCGCGATCGACGGCAAATTGTTGTGGAAGAACAATGAACTCACCCTGCCGGACGTAGCTTCTCCTGTAGCGTTCGAGAATGCCATGTACCTTTTCGCCAGCAGCGGAGTCGTCAGTTGCGTTGATGCCGCCAGCGGCAAAAAGTTGTGGGAGAAGGAGCTCGGCACCGGCTTTTACTCTTCGCCGCTGCTGGTTTCCGGGCGCATCATTGTTTTCAATATGGAAGGCAATGCGTTCATCATCAAACCAGATCGCGAAAAATACATTCAGGAAGCCGCCTGGACCCTGGGTGAAAAAGTCGTCGCCACCCCCGCCGTGGTTGACGGCAGGCTCTATATCCGGACGGACAAGTTTTTATACTGCATCGGCGATAAAACCGAATAGGAATGGATATTATTTTTGCAGACTAGCCAATACTTTGGCATTTATTATGCCTTTTTCATCAGCAAGAAATTGGAAAAATTTACATAAAGCTACTTTTAAATCGTTTGGCGTTGAAGAACTAATAACTTTTCGTTTATACCACTGACTAAAATGCGTATTCACAACCCCTTTTGTAATATCTTCAATTTTAAAAATGTCGGTGTTTCTACAAAGAAAATCAATAAACAACTCTATGACGCCAACATGTTTTCGCGCTGTTCTATCCGATAATTTTGACAATAAATAGCGTTCAAATTCAACATTTAAAGCGTTAAGCTGGTTGCGGAAAGGTTCTTTCTCTTTTTCTCCCTCCGCTAAGAGTCGTAAAAAGTCTTCTATTTTATCCCCCGGGATGGTGATCCTGCCTGTAAATACCTTTGCCATTTTGTAGCCTTTCATTTGTTATGATTGTTCAACGTTAAAGATTATTACACCATCAATTGCTTTTTTCAGGATTTTTTGGCCGGGTTTGGAAGAACTCTCACTCCCGGCGCGACTCTCATGCCGACATATTGCTGGATGAAGTCTAAGTATTCACGTCCGCCGGTCGTGCGTCTTCTGGCGACAAAGTGAATCACGCTGATGATTTTGCAGAGAGTTTCATTCGATATGTCAGTGATATCTTCCTCGATGCGGGACGATACTATCTCGAACCCATTTTGCAATATCTCGTCTGAGTCTGAAACATTCGTGTCATGAAAAAAATATTTATCTAAAAGCATTTTTAACACTCTCAGCGCGGACTCGTCTTTCAGTCGGTTTTGAGAGGAGTTGTCCCACAAGCACAGTATTGACTCTATTGAAAAGGCATATGGCTGCAAATTTAAATCATCCTCCATCTCCATAGTGGAAAAGGCTGGAACCTGATTGTAATTCCTGCTCAGTTTTGCGTCTTTATAGTATTCACACCCGTGACAGCCCTCCGGCTGCCGGTTCTGTCCGCAGCACAAGCTGCATACTTGTGAGTTGATTAACCTGCAATCCCGCTGCCCTTTTTTACTCATACATATTGCGCATTTCATAAATCTATATTGTTCCTTATTAATTAGTTTTTTATCATGGCTTGGCAAACAGTCTGTTTCTCAATAACGGATTCCACTTCACAGAGGTCAGTTCGCTGGTAATTACCAGGTCGCCGCTTTCAGTCACTATGGTGTACGGCATCATCACGCCGTCCAGCAATTTATAGTTGCGAAAAAGAGTAACCACAGTCTCGGCACTGTCCGGAATGTTGTTCTGCTGCTCAATCGTCTTTACCAGCAGACTGCGCTCTTTGCTGATAAAAATAATTACCGGCTGGACCTTGAAATCTGCCAGCGGATAACCGGTCAGCTTCCAGCAATCTTCCCCGTCAACCATTTCGGAACCGTTCAGCATGGTTTTAGCAAATATGTCTTTAATGCGGGAATCCGGCGCCAGGTAAACCGCCTGGAATTTCAACTCTTCAAGTTCTTTACCCGCGATTGTCCGCATTCCGCAACGGGGATCATATTCCCAGCCGGTTTTGCCGTCATAACCGATAACATCCGTGCCTTCCGCATTCTTGAATTCGAACCGGATTTGGGACGGCGATTTGATGCTGACGACAAGTTCGCTTTTCTCTTTGTTGTTTGATTCTGCATTATAGGTGAATACGGAAGTTTTCATGGACGGCAGTTTGTGACCGGGATCGGTTGCTTTTTCCATTTTTTCGAAAATCGCTTCAGCGGAAGGGGGGGCGAAAATCGTCTGACAGCCGGTTGCCCATAATGCGACGGCGGCAATAGAGATTAATACCAGTGAACGCTTCATTTTTTCCTCCTTGCTATTAATTGGCTGGGTTAAAATACCACAGGCCGTTGTTAAATCAAGAATGTTGCAGTAAATCGCGGCATCCTGGACTCCCGTGACCATAATGGTTTTCAACGTCTAATTAAAACTTGCACATGAAAAAAATAAAGTATTTTACGTTATGCAGACTTAGGAGCCGTAAAGAAATAACCTTTACATCTTCGCGCTTCTCCCGAATGCGCCGGTTCGTTACATACCTTCAGGTATGCGCCTTACCGGCAATTCCCAAAATCACTTCGGGATATTTCGCGAGACTTGTCAAGTTTATTTCTTGACAACTCCTTAGTTTTATGTTTTTTCGCGGACTTTATTGCGGTAGTAGCGGGGGGAGAGGCCGTTTTTTTCTTTGAAGATGGCGGAGAAATAATATTCGCTTTCAAAACCTAATCCGGCGGCGATTTCCTTTACCGGTTTGAAGGTGTTTTCCAGATATTGCGCGGCCAGTTTCATTTTCTGCTCCAGCAGATAGTTGCAAGGAGTGTTGTTCCAGTCTTTGCGGAAAATACGCAGTGTCTGCGCCGGGGATTTGCCGATCAGACGGCAGAGTTCGGACAATATGACATTCCGGTCAATCCTGGCGTCAAGATATTTTTTCAGGGCAATTCCGGCGTCGGATTTGCCGGTGCCCGGATGCGCGGCCATTGTTCCGGCAATTCCGGCAATGATTTTATGCAGGGTGCCGGAGATTTCGAAGTGACTGTTTTCACTCTTATTTCTGCCGATACTTAAACCTTCCAGAAAAAGTTCTTCCACCTGACAGCTTTTGATTAAATGGATGCCGTTGAGTTTGTAGGCGGAGAGCAGCGAACAGACCAGTTCGCCGGAGACGTTGAACCACAATTTCTCCCAGGGGGCCTCCGCGCTTGAACTGTATTCATGATCAGACCCGGCCGGCACAATATACACGTCTCCGGCTTCAGGCGCATAAAAATCGTTGCCGACCCGCAAATGACCTTTGCCTTTCCGGACATATTCAAAAACGAACATTGCCGAGTCATTCCGGCGGATGCGGTAGGTGCCGTCGCAGTAGGATATGCCGCACATGAGCACTTTAAACGGCAGCCATGCCGGCGGCTCCGGCATGGTGTAAATATCTTCATGCATGATAATATTCCTTATCATTCTGCGAATTTTGTGTATTCACAAATCTGTATAATGATAATATATTTAATTTATAACGTATAAACAACTATGCAATAATTTTTATTGAAGGAATATTATCATGGCAATCCCGAGAAGCGAATATCCCCGTCCGCAATTTGTCCGCAAGGAATGGCTTTGTCTGAACGGCGAATGGCAGTTTGAAATCGATTCCGGCGATTCCGGACTTGAGCGTGGCTTGAAAGACCGTGAACTCGGCCAGCGCATCACGGTTCCATTCTGTCCGGAATCGGCGCTGTCCGGCATCGGCAATACCGATTTCATGAATGCAGTATGGTATCGCCGGGAAATAAAACTGCCTAAAAGCTGGCGGAAAAATAAAATACTGCTGCACTTCCAGGCGGCGGATTTTGACACCACCGTATGGGTCAACGGCGTGGAAGCCGGACGGCATCGCGGCGGATTTTCGCCTTTTACCTTTGATCTCGGCAGCGCCGCCGGGCAGGGCGGTAAAATTACGCTTGTTGTCAGATGCCGGGACCTGAAAGGCTGGCTGAAGCCGTCCGGCAAGCAATCCGATCTTTATGAAAGCTACAGTTGTCTTTACACCAGGACCACCGGAATCTGGCAGACGGTCTGGCTGGAGCCGGTTCCGGAAATCCATCTGCGCCGTCCGCGCATCACCCCGGATGTCGCCGGAAAATGCTTCAGGATCGAACAGCCGGTTTCATGCAATGCGGCCGGATATAAGATCGTCGCAATACTGAAAGACGGCAAAGGGGAAATTTCCCGCGACGAAGTTGCCGCCAGTCAGGACTTTGCGCCGGCGCTGGAATTGCCAATACCCGAATCACGGTTGAAGCTGTGGCAGCCGGGCAAGGCGTTTCTTTATGATATTGAACTGCAGATGCTGGATGCCGCCGGACAGATCATTGACCGTGCCGCCAGTTACGCCGGGTTGCGCGGCATTACCATTGAAGGCAAAAAAGTAAAAATCAACGGCCAGCCAATTTTTCAGCGGCTGGTGCTGGATCAGGGATATTATCAGGATGGGATTCTGACCGCGCCGGACGAAGCCGCCCTTATCCGGGATATTGAATTATCCATGCAGTCCGGATTCAACGGTGCCAGACTCCATCAGAAAGTATTTGAAGAACGCTTCCTGTACCATGCCGACCGGCTGGGTTATCTGGTCTGGGGGGAATTCGGCGACTGGGGCATCGAGAAATGGATCACTAAAGTAAATTCTTATCCGGATCCGCTGATTTATCAGCCGGGCGCGGCCATTATCACTCAATGGCTGGAAGTGCTGGAACGCGATTATTCCCACCCGGCCATTATCGGCTGGTGCCCGTTGAACGAGACCGGCAGAATGCCGATAGAAGACCGGATCGTGTCGCTTGACGACATTACGCGCGGCCTGTTCCTGGCGACCAAAGCCATGGATCAGACCCGTCCGGTGCTGGATGCGTCCGGCTATGCGCACCGGGTGCCGGAAGCGGATATCTACGACTGTCACGACTACAGCCAGGACCCGAAAAAACAGGCCGAAAATCATGCAGGTCTCGCCGAAAACAGCCCTTTTCAAAATAATCCAGGCATAAACATTCCTTACCGGGGGCAGCCGTTTTTCAACAGTGAGTTCGGCGGCATAAAGTGGAACCCGGCGTCTGCCGACGGCAAAGCGTCCTGGGGCTATGGAGATACCCCGAAATCGCTGGAAGAGTTCTATTCCAGATTTGAGGCGTTGTGCAATGTTCTGCTGGATAATCCGCTGATGTTTGGTTATTGTTATACTCAATTGACCGACGTGTTTCAGGAACAGAACGGGATTTACTTTTTTGACCGTTCAGCTAAATTCGATGCAAAGCGCCTGAAGCGTATTCAGACCAGAAAAGCGGCAGTCGAAAAGGCGTAGATGAAAGGAATATCTGCAAAGCAGACAGGAACGAGGAAGAGAATATAAGGAGCCGTAAAGAAATAACCTTTACATCTTCGCGCTTCTCCCGGAATGCCTTTGTGTTTGCCGGTTCGTCACATACCTTCAGGTATGCGCCTTACCGGCAATTCCCAAAATCTCTTCGGGATATTTCGCGAGACTTGTCAAGTTTATTTCTTGACAGCTCCTAAGAAAGAGTTATGAACTTTAAAACTTTAGAATTTTAGAACTCTTCTTAGACGTGCTGGATGATAACCATGGTCTGGTCGTCAATGTGATTTGCAGGGTCTACGGCGAAGTCATCCACGGCCTTTAGAATCTTGTTGATGGTATCTTCCAGTGAATCGCCGTTCAGCAGAGATGTCTTGAACTCTTCCTGGAGCCGCTCCAGCCCGAACTCTTCACCTTCGCTATTGATTGCTTCGGTGATACCGTCAGTAAACAGCAGCAGCGTCATATCCTGTCCGCATTCAAAACAGATGGAATCAAATTTTGCCATTTCAGACGGCAGAATCCCCAGCGCGGAACCGTCAGGATAAAACTTTCTGATATGTCCGCGCAGGAATGTAAGAAGTTCGGTATGGCCGGCCCGTGCATATTCAATCAGATCGTTTTTCTTATCTATCAGACAGCATGCCAGGGTAACAAAACGCTCTTCATCTGTATCACGGAAAAGATTGATGTTAAGTTCATCGAGCAAGTCTTCCACTGACGAAAAACGGGGAGCGATCGAACGGATAAAGCTTCTGGTCATTGCCATCAGCATGCAGGCTGGAATCCCTTTGCCGCAGGCATCGGCAACGACAATCAGCAGCCGGTTTTCATCTATTTCAACAAAGTCATAAAAATCGCCGCTGACTTCTTTCGACGAGCGGGTGACGGCATGCACTACAAACTGGTCCCACGGCGGAAAAGATTCCGGCAGCAGCGACGCCTGCAATTGACGTGCAAACTCCAGTTCCTGGTTCAGCCGCTGCTGTTCACTTAAGCTGGAATAGACTTTTACCAGATTCTGGGCCAGAATAACCTGGGAGCTGATAAAACGGAGCCGGCTGAACTGCTCCGGCGTGAACGGTCCGATACGACGGTTATTAACTGCGCAGATAACTCCGGTAAGAATGGCATCCCTTACCATCGGCACGACCATCATCGTCGAGATCTTTGCGGAGCCGGCAAATTCAGCCAGCCGCGGGTCGCCGGTGGCATCTTCCAGCATAAGCGACTCGCGCGCGGCCGCAACCTCTCCAATTATTCCTTCGCCGATATGAAATTTTTCCCGGCGGAGCATATCCAGAATGTACTTCGGTTTGGTCATCACATACTGGTTGGCGTTATGAATCAACGGAAACGCGCCGGAGAGACCGATTGCGCGGAGAGAATCATCGTGAACTTCAAAGATGCAGATGGATTCGGCTTCAATCAGGTCGGCGATGTACCTCGCCGTAGTATTCATGGAATTATCAACTTCGTCAATATCTTTCAAACTTTGGGAGAAAAGGCTCAGAAAATTGCTGATCTCAGCTTTTTGGTGCATAACGTCTTTAATCCGGTTTCTCAGCCCGAAATTTTTATTGCTCAAGTAGAAGCAATAAAATATCACAATGCTGAAAGAAACAGCAAAAAGCAAAATTATTAATGACGGTATTTCCATGATGCTCTATCGGAATTTTCCAAAAATTGATATTTTCCCACATTACCCATAAAATTGCCCCAAACCTCGAACTTTTCAACTACGGGTTTGCTTTATTTGCCGAAAACATAATGGTTCGGGATGGGGAGCGGGAATGAAAGACTGCATCAACAGGCCTGGGCAGGTTTACGCGGGTGCCCGGAATGCTTTGGGTTTTGCCGGTTCGTTACATACCTTCAGGTATGCGCCTCTCCGGCAATTCCAAAAATAACTTCGGGATATTTCGCGAGATTTGTCAAGTTTATTTCTTGACAGCTCCTTAACGGTATTTTTCGACCATTTCGCGAAGTTTCGAAACCAGTGCGCTGATATTTTCGTTTTTTTCAGCGCTGACCGGAATAATCTCCAGACAGGATGAACTGAGGGATTCCCGCAGCATCGCCAGATTTTCCTGGCTTTGCGGCAAGTCCATCTTATTGGCTACGATTATCGCGGGACGCGAAGATAAGCCTTTCATGTAAAGTTCCAGCTCATTTTGCAGATGTTCGAAATCCTCCCACGGATTGCGTTCGTCAACTCCTGCGGTATCCAGTACATAAACCAGTACATGAGTACGTTCGATATGCTTCAGAAATGAATGTCCGAGTCCGATATTATCATGCGCACCTTCAATAAGTCCGGGAATATCCGCCATGGACATTTTGTAATAGTCCGGAAATTCGACCATGCCGACAACCGGATGCAGAGTGGTAAAGGGATATGGAGCGACTTTCGGGCGGGCATGGGAGACTGCGCGCAGCAGCGTGGATTTTCCCGCGTTAGGATAGCCCACCAGGCCGATGTCCGCAATCGTTTTCAGTTCAAGTTCAATCTTGCGCTCTTCGCCGGAGTCGCCAGGAGTGCATTCGCGCGGCGCACGGTTGGTGCTGGTGGAGAAATGAATATTGCCCCGGCCGCCCTGTCCGCCGGCGGCGATAATAAAATGCATATCAGCATGGTCCATATCAACAATAATCTCGCCGGTATCGGCGTCTTTGACTACGGTGCCGATTGGAACTGGAATTGTAATATTGTCGGCTTTCTTGCCATACTGGTCTTTGCCGCGGCCGTTTTCGCCGCTTTTAGCCTGGTAATGGCGCTGAAAGACCAGGTCAACCAGACTTTGCTCGTTTGGGGATGTTTGCAGAATAATGCTGCCGCCGTGTCCGCCGTCGCCGCCGCTGGGGCCGCCTCTGGGAACGAACTTCTCTCTTCGGAAGCTGCAGCAGCCGTCGCCGCCGTCGCCGGCTTTGACTGAAATTTTCGCTTTATCTACAAACATGGTTCAATATCCCGGGTTATTTTTTTAGAAAAAAAAAGCCCAGTTAGACCGGGCTGTATAATTTACTGCTGACCGCGCTGATCAGGCAAGAGGAAGCACGTTGACTCTACGCGCATCTTTCTTGAACTCAACGGTACCGTCAACCAATGCGAAGAGAGTGAAATCTCTGCCGCAACCGACATTCTTGCCGGGATGGAATCTGGTTCCGCGCTGGCGAACGATTATGCTGCCGGAGCTGATTACTTCACCGCCGTAAGCTTTAATTCCGAGAAACTTCGGATTACTGTCACGACCGTTTCTGCTGCTCGACTGACCTTTTTTATGTGCCATTTTAACACCTCGTTAATATGTTAATTTATGCTTATTGTTTTTCCGTAAATACACTATTAGTCACAAACGGAACGATGAATATAACATAGACCATGCAAAATAGCAAACCGCCATTTCTAAAAATTCCGGATTATTTTATGCTCCAGGAAAATTTAACGCAAGTTTTACGCTGGTTTCATCTGCAGTAGCGACAGCAAAATCTTTAAGGAGCTGTCAAGAAATAAACTTGACAAGTCTCGCGAAATATCCCGAAGAGATTTTGGGAATTGCCGGTAAGGCGCATACCTGAAGGTATGTAACGAACCGGCAAACACAAAGGCATTCGGGAGAAGCGCGAAGATG
>CAIPAT010000179.1 GCA_903863035.1 uncultured Lentisphaeria bacterium | reverse complement strand
TACTTCGCTGGAAACACCAGATGGTATAGCAGTAAGGTTTTATTATGTCTTTTATATATATGTTCGTCCATATCATAATATACACCCTAAATCAAAGCCGACCCAGAGGGTCGGGGAATTTACCCAACTAAGATTAAATATAACAATTTATGGCTCAGGGACGCAGTTCCTGTATACAGATAATAAATCGAACACGACAATAAAATACGGCGCAGCGATAAACTGCGCCGTTTTATTTTATGGACGAAATTAATGATTGGAATAATCAGGCCTGCGGGTTGGGAACAAAATCTCCTCCCCGGCAGCGTTTCAGATAATTCAGCGCATGAACTTGTCCGGTCATTTCCAGATCGCCGCGATAGACCGGGTCGTGCCAGCCTTCAATATCAATAGAGCCCTTGAAACCGGCCAGGCGGAGTTCAGTAATCAGGTCTGACCAGTTGGTATCGCCGAAACCGGGGGTGCGATGCCAGGCAAACGGCTCGCGTCCGTTTATGCCGTTACGCCGGATGATATCGTGACGGACGGTAGCGTCTTTGCCGTGAATCAGGAACATCTTTTTGCCCCATTCACGAATCTGCGGCAGCGGGTCAATCAGCTGCACCAGTTGATGACATGGTTCCCACTGTAGACCGCAGTTCTCAGCCGGTAACGCGTCAAACATCAACTCCCAGGCGTCAGGGTTATGGGCGATATTCCAGTCTCCGGAAGTCCAGTTGCCGCCCATTGAGCAGTTCTCCCAGGCGATTTTTACATTGAGGCTGGCGGCGTATTCGGCCAGCGGCGACCAGACTTCGCGGAAACGGTCGATATTTTCGGGAATGGATTTGCCCCGAACCCGTCCGGTGAATCCAGTCACGGCCGATGCTCCGAACGCCGGCGCGGCGGCAATCGCTTGACGGAAACTTTCCCGCGCCGTTTCGGCTTCTTCATCCGACTCCAGCAGGTTGCCGAAAACACTGAGCGAACTGATGATCGCTCCGCTCCCGGACAAAGCGTCATTCACCTGAGCCACGATTTTTTCCAAATCAGCATCTCCCAGTGTCTTCCAGAAGCTCAGAGAAAAGCTTTCGAACCCGTAAGGCAGAATCTGCCTGATATAGCCGGCCATGTCTTTGGTGCTGACCATAGTCCCGATTTTGATGTCGTTTCCCATTGTTATAACTCCTTGATTTAAAATTCCAGATTGACGACGGCATGCTGCCCGGCAGAGGCGATAGCGGCATGAACCATGGCCAGACTTTTTAAATTATCGGTACAGACGGTTTGCGGTTGACTTCCGTGTTTCAGGCAGTCGAGAAATTCACGGATAACCCCGGCATGTCCGGTATACAGGAGTTTATTTTCCGGGACCGCCACCTTTGCAACCGGATGAAAAAAGCCCTCATTGCCGCTGACTTTCTCCGCATGTAATTCGTCATCTCCGTCCCAACGCGCCGTCCCGGCGGAACAGCAGGCGCGCCAGTCGCACTGCCAGGAAGTGGGCAGGCCGGGCGCACACCAGCTGCCGCGATAATTAAATACGCTACCGTCGGACATAGTGAAAATCGCCATTGCCGCGGCACCATGCCGGTACCACGATCCCGCCGGATTGAACTCGTGGCAGTAAACCGTTACGGGATCCGCCCCGCTGATGAAACGGGCCTGGTCGAATGAGTGAATGGCCATATCCAGCAGCAGAACGTGGTCCATCTCTTCACGGAACCCGCCGAAGCGGGGAGCCAGGTAGAAGTCGGCGTTTAAAGTGCTGAGACTGCCTAGTTCTCCACTCCGGAGCAGGTCGCGAAAATTAACAATACTATCAAGGTAGCGGCGATTCTGGACGACGGCGTAGATTTTGCCGGCGGCAGCAGCAGCCGCAACCATCATCCCGGCCTCTTTCATTCCCGGTGCCATGGGTTTTTCACCCAGCACGTGACATCCGTAACGCAAGGCGGTCAGCGTGGTGGCGCAATGAGCGTCGGGAACAGTGCAGTCTAGAACCACGTCCGGCCGGTGATGCTCCAGCAATTCCTCCAGCGATGTCGAAACCGCCGCCGGCAACGCAAATTCCTGTTTGCGTGCTTCCGCAGCCGCCGGATTCAGGTCGGCAAGGCCGACTATCGTCAAGTCATCGAGAGCCTTTATGGCATCAAGCCAGGTTTTGGAGATACCGCCGCAACCGGCTAGAACCGCAGTGAATTTGACGTCATGCATATTAAATAACTCCTTAGTTTTAATTATCATATTGTTTTAAATACTGTATATATAGTTTATTATATCCGCAGATTTTTGTAGAAACAATGCTATTTTATAATAATCCATTAATTACATTATTGTCTGATAATTTACGGTTTTATTCGATTAATTCAATCGTATAGGAATTTGTATTTAAACAGGGATAGAGCGGATGATCGCGTGAAACGCAAACATCCACTGACTCATGTTTTTGATTTTTTCGTGTCTTTCGAGTGTTTCGTGGTAAGAAAAGGATTTCTCTGTGTCTCTGCGGTTAAGTTAATTATTCAGCAAAGTAAAGGCGGCATCCATGATGAACGGAATCATATATTTTGATATTCTCATGAAGTGGCAGGAATGTCCGGAGCAGCACCGGCATGAATTCCATGAATTTTTCTTCAATTACGAAGAAGGCGGAGAGCAATTGACCGGGCCGGACCGGCGACCGATGCGAAAGCATGATCTGTATTGTTTTCCGGCCGGACATGAACATATCGGCAACGGCGACTGCCATGGCGGTGTACTGTATGTGGGAGTGGAAACCGTTTTGCCGCGGGCAACAAATGAAAATGAAGCGGCGGCAGTCCTGGACTGGTTGCGCGGCAGAGCAGGAAAAGGGCAGTACCTGGTGCCGTTAAGCAGCTCCGGGCGCGCTGCCATGGCAGAGCTCTTCTCCAAATTTCTGGAAGAATTCCGGCGGGGCGGCTACGGCACCACACTGGCCTGGCGTATCCTGACCCTCCAGATGCTGCTGCACATTCTGCGCGACTGCAATCTGGAAAGAATCGGCAAGCTGGATCTGCCGCGGCTTAATGCCGACGAGCGCATCCGGCACGCCTGTCTTTATTTAGGCGAAAACTATACACGCTCAATAACCGTGGAAACTGCAGCACGAATCGCCGGCATGAGCCGCAGTCATTTTTTGACAGTATTCCGCCGGGTGACCGGCAGTACTTTCACCGAATACCTGAACCGCTTGCGCTGCCGGCATGCCATCGAACTGCTGCGCCGGAATGAATTTCCGCTGGACAAAATAGCCCCTGCTTGCGGTTTTAGCTCCGTAAGCAATTATTACCGGGCTTTCCGGACTGAAATCAAACGCCGGCCCGGCGACTACCGCCCGCTCAATTAATCAATCCGGTTACCGGTCTGCAGGTTTTTCAGTCTGAGCCGCTGCCGGTTCCGGCTGTTTGGCCTTCATCTGGTTGATAATGTCGTTCTGTTCGGCGGAATGTCTGGTCAGGCCTTCTATCTGTTTGCTTTTTTCTTCAGCTTCACGGGTTAACTGCTGCATTTTTTTAGCATATTCCTGACGCTTCTGAGTGAATTCCTCTTTCAGCTTGTTAATAATGCTGTCTTTGGCGTCAATGACATTTTTTTCGTTTCTGGCCAGCGCGGCTTTATACTCTTCGGACTGTTTCTCCATATCGCCCTTGAGTTGTTCGATGAGTCTGGCGCGCTCGGCGGCTTCTTTTCCGAGTATCTCCAGTTTGCTGATATACTCAAGTTTTTCTTTGGCAAAGTAATCTCTTATAGCAGCGAGCTCGGCGGAAGTTTTAGTATCGGCATTCTGGGATGCTTTTTCGACCATTGCCTTAAAATCTTCCCGCTGTTTATTAAGTTCCTGCTGCAGTTTTTCAATATTCTTCTGATAATCGCTACTGTTTTTATCAAGAATGATACTCATCCGCTGCAGGTCCTGATTCTGTTTGGCAATAAGCTGATCCCGCTGCTGAAGTTCCTTGGTGATGGAATCGTTCTGCCGGTCAATCTTGTTGAGGATGCTGCTGTTGCCGTTGATTTTTGAGTCCTGCCGTTTGAGCAGTTCGCCCGCCTTGATGGTAATGACGATTGCGGTAGCGCCCATAGCGACAATCAACAGCAGCGCCAGGATATACCAGCGCATGGTTCTGCGGGCATATGATTTGCTCATATCCTTCGAGGCCTCAAGCCGCTCGGCGATGTTCTTGAGCTCTTTGCCGAGCATTCTGCCGATTTCTTCGGCCTGCTGCCTGACAACCGGCGGCATCATTTCATGTGTTTCCGCCGTTTGAGCTGCCGGCTCGCCGCCCTCGGGTTCTTCCTCCGGCTGCGGCGGGGCTATTTCCGCATGAACCGGATGCCGTTTGGCCAGTTCGGCTTCAATATCGGATGATGCCATGCCGGAGTTGCGGAGTCCGGAAATCTCTTTCAGCACTTCAAGCGAAGTATCGAAATAAACCCTTCTTTTGCCGCGGGTTTCACATTCGATATACTGGTAAAAGCGGGTCAGCCAGTCGTTTAAAGTAGTACGCGGGACATTGAGCATTTCCGCCAGTTCCACGATAGAATAAGCCTTTTTCTCGTTCATTTAAATACCCTCCGGGAGTTATTTATGTTTGTAATTAATAATGATTTGTTTAATCTCTTCAATATCTTTAGTGATTTGGGTTTTGAGCATGGCGGAATTAAGGAAACATCTTTCCTCCCTGAGATACTGGAGCAGTTCCACTTCAATTGCCGCACCGTACAGATCGTGATCAAAACCGATAATATGAACTTCAAAACGTTTGTTTTTGTCCTCCGCCCGGTTGTAAGTGGGAGAAATCCCGATATTAACCGCCGCCGGATAGTGCCTGCCTTCGACAATGGCTGACGCGGCATATACGCCGTCAGGCGGCAGCACGCCGTAAGCCGTCTTGAGATTCGCGGTCGGATGCGCCAGCTCAGGCCCCGCCACGTGATATCCCTTTTCCACAATACCGCAAATACTGTACGGGCGTCCCAGCATTTCTCCGGCGCCGGCGAGCAGCCCGGAAGATATTGCGCGGCGGATGGAGGTGCTGCTGACAATCGAGTCGCCGATAACAAGCTCGTCCACCGCTTCAAAATCGAAGTGTCCCTTGTCGGCAAAATTGTGCAGCACGGAACTGTCGCCGGCGCCGCCGGCGCCGAAACGCCATTTGCTGCCGACGCAGATTCCACGGATATTGACCTGCGATGAATGCAGACAGTTTTTGATGAATTCTTCCGGCGACTGGGCCGCGAATTCCCTGGAAAAAGGAATCGTGACTACCGCCTTGATACCATAATGATGCAGCAGTTCAATCTTTTTAAACGGCGGCACCAGCAGGGGCGGCGGCTTCTCCGGGGTTATGACTTCACGCGGATGCGGGAAAAAAGTCAGCGCCGCCGGCGTGCAGTGATGTTTGTGACTCATTGCCAGCAGCTTTTTTATCAACAGTTGATGTCCCGTGTGAACGCCGTCAAACACCCCGATGGCCAGACAGGCGTCTTTGACCCCGTGCTCTGTCAGCGCATCCAGTGACGGCACATCAATTATTGCTTTGTTGTGTTCCGGAGTACACATTACCGGTAAAATACCTCTCGATTTTCCACTCAAACCATTTTATAAAGTAAAAATACTTTGATTTCGGCAAAAAGAAAATTATATTTCCGTATAGAAAAATCAACTGTTATTTATTCATGTATCGTGTTTTTGGGTAAAAAAAGCGAAAAACAGTGCCAAAAACAGGTTTAATTTGAAAAAACGTAAATTTATAAACGCAAAGACCGCGAATAATTTGCGCGAAAACAATAAAATTTGGGAATAATATTAATAATGAAAGATAATTTAATTAAAACAGTGCTTTATCCCGGCAGTTTTGATCCGGTGACAAACGGACATCTCGATCTGATAGAAAGAGCCTGCCGTCTGTTTGACCGCGTGATCGTAGGTGTCGCCGTCAATATTGATAAAAACCCGCTGTTTTCGACAGAAGAACGAATCGCCCTGCTGGAAAAATGCTGCATCGACCTGCCCAACGCCAGAGTCGTGTCTTTCAACGGCCTGCTGGTTGATGCCCTGACCAGATTTCAGGCGAATGCGGTATTGCGCGGATTGCGCGCGTTTTCAGATTTCGAATATGAACTCCAGATGGCGCTGATGAACCGCAGCCTGAAAGAGGAATGCGAAACTATTTTTATGATGCCGACCCCTCAAAATTCATTCGTCAGCTCGCGCATGGCAAAGGAAGTCGCCCGTTTTAACGGGGATTTCGCCCAGTATGTGCCAGCGCCGGTAGTGGCGGCAATGAAAAAGAAAATTGACGCAGGTT
The DNA here is from genome assembly GCA_903863035.1 of uncultured Lentisphaeria bacterium. Lineage (GTDB taxonomy): Bacteria > Verrucomicrobiota > Lentisphaeria > Victivallales > Victivallaceae > CAIPAT01. The sequence goes on along the minus strand of CAIPAT010000179.1, from coordinate 10,804 downwards.
TCCTATGATTAAAATTGATGTATTGCAACTGGAACGCCAGGAACTGGATATTGCCGGAACGGAAAGTGTCACATTTCTGGAAATGGAAGATACTGAACTTATGCAGCTCAAAGACAATGTTTCATACCAGCTGCATGTTTCGCTGGTAAACAGCGGCGTTCTCGTCGCCGGGTCTGTTAAAACTGCCATTCATTGCGTTTGCGGCCGCTGCGTGAAAGAATTCACGCAGACGGTCGAGAATTCTTCCATCTGCCGCTATTATGAAGATGTGACCGCGCCGGAGCTGGATATTACAGAAGATATCCGGGAGGAAATGCTGATCAGCATTCCGATTAATTATCTGTGCAGTGAAAATTGCAAAGGCCTTTGTCCGCAATGCGGCATCGATTTGAATAAGAAGAAATGCAAATGTCACGAAGAAAAAACCGGCAGTGATGTATGGACCGCGCTGGATGACTTGAAGCTGTGATATAACCTCTTCCCCATTATCTGGAATTTAAGGATAAAGGCGAATATCCAACAGATAAAGGGAACCCAATATCTATTCAAAAGCATAGATTCTGCCAGAAAAAACGCTCTCTTTTCCCTTGAGACCTGGTTTTAAACTTGGATATTCATCCAGGAAAAGACTGACGCCTGTAATTATTTCATCACTCCAAGAGTGCTGAAAATGCAGATTACTGTCACATTGTCCTCGCCGCCGGAAATCAGCGTGTCTTTCATAAACATGTCGAGCGCATCCCGCGGGGTTTGGCTTGTCACCATGATTTCTTCAATCCTTTTATCCGACAGATGAGTAGTAAGTCCGTCAGAACAAAGCATGAACCGGTCTCCGGGCAGACGCGGAAAAATATTGACTTCGGGTTCAACTTCCGCCGCCGGGCCCAGCGATCTGGAGATAATATGTGAGAACGGATGTCCGGACGCTTCATTTTCAGTAATAATTTTCCGGCGTACCAGTTCCGCCACATAGCTGTGATCTTCGGTAAGCCGCTGCAATAAACCGTTTCTGAGAATATACAGCCTGCTGTCTCCGGAATGCGCGACCACGATCGACTGCGGAGTGAATATAGCCGCCACAATCGTCGTACCCATCGACTGGGGCAGTTGACGGCGGCAGTTTTCGTCATAAATCAGGGTATTGGCTTCAAGCATTGTTTTGGTCATGAAATGCCCGGCCATGAAATCGGCGGAAAAGGTTCCGGCATCGCTTTTCTTCCAGGCGCAAATAAAGTGTTCGCAACACATGGAACTGGCGACGTCTCCGCTCTGGTGCCCGCCGATCCCGTCGGCGACTACCGCCAGCGAATTCCCCTCTTCCGGATAAGCGATATAACAGAAACTGTCTTCATTGACTTCGCGAATAAGGCCGACATGAGTTTCCCCGGCGACGTGAAGCACCAGCTCCTGCCCGGTCGCGGATTTGGCCTTTTTCTTAAATCCGATTTTCATCAAAACCCCTTACCAGTTCCGGCCGGCGGAATAAATCCGGCGGCAGCATAAATTCCCAGATGTCGAGATTCAAAGACACCATTATTTTTTCGCCATGATATACTCAATAATAGCATCATTTTGAAATATAGCAATAAAAATTACCGGAGTGCTTTTGAATTATGCACATATTCTGCTTATATTTCTATCCATAGTCTCCCGTATAGATTGTTAGGTTAGTCCGAGAACGGAAATTTCACTGAATTTTGAGATTTTTAACAAACTGAAAGGGGTATCATGAAAAAATCGGTAGAAATCAAAACCTTCGCTGTTGCCGGTCATTCCGGCGGCGGAAAAACCTCCCTTTGCGACCTGATGCTGTTTAAAGCCAAAGCCGTTGAACGCTGCGGCAGTGTCGATCAGAAAACCAGCGTTTCCGATTACACGGCAGATGAACAGGAAAAGCGAAGCAGTATTTACGCAACCCCGTTGAATTGTGAATGGAAAAGCAATCACCTGTTTTTTATTGATACCCCCGGATATGGCGAATATATCGGAGAAACCACCGCCGCGCTGCACGCCAGCAACAGTGTGCTGATTGTAGTTGACGCTGTCGGCGGACTGGAAGTAGGATGCGCCAAGGCGTGGAAAATGGCCGAAGAACTCAATCTGCCGCGTTTCGTCATTATCAACCGGATTGACCGTGAACGCGCCGATTTCAATCGTACCCTGGCCCAGATTCAAGAGGCTTACGGCAAAACCGTCTGCGTCCCGCTGACGCTTCCGGTCGGAACCGAAGCTGGTTTTAAAAAAGTGATAAACGTCCTCAAAGACACTGATATTCCGGCTGAAGTCGCCGGCGAAGCCGCCGCATACCGCGAAGCGCTGATGGACACTATCGCCGAGTCAGATGAAAAATTAATGGAAAAATATCTTGAGGGCGGCACCCTTACCGATGACGAAATCGCTTCTGGACTGAAAGCGGCAATCAAAAGCGGAAACCTGGTTCCGGTATTTGCCGGCAGCGCGGCCAGGGATGTCGGGATCGCCGAACTGATGGACAGTATAGTCAGCCTGTTTCCGGACGCGGCAAGTTCCAAGGAAGTTGTTTTCGCCGACGGCAGCAAAATTCAGGTCAGCGATTCCGGCACCGGCATCGGTCTGGTTTTCAAAACGATTATTGACCCGTTTATCGGGCAGCTTACTTTCTTCAGAGTCCTTTCCGGTGTGTTCACTGGTGAAAAAGATGTTCTCAACGTCTCCAAAGACGGCAAAGAGCGCTTCGGCCAGCTGCTCATCATGAACGGCAAGGAACAGAAGGCGATTACCGACGCCGGGCCGGGCTGCATTGTGGCGGTCGCCAAACTCAAAGATACCCATATTTCCAATACTCTGGCGACGGCTCCTGGAGTTAAACCGCTTCCGGTCATCGTCTTCCCCAGTCCGGTCATGTCCTACGCCATTTCCGCAGCGAAGAGCGGCGAAGAAGACAAGATCGCGTCCGGCCTGCATAAAATTGCCGAAACTGATCCGACAGTAACCTATAAACGGCATAATGAAACTCATGAATCCCTGCTGACCGGCATGGGCGACCAGCACCTCGGCAATATCGTTAAGAAACTGAAAGATGTTTATAAGGTGGAAGTCCATCTGTCCACGCCTAAGATTCCTTACCGTGAAACCATCACCGCCAACGGCGAAGGTCATTACCGCCATAAAAAGCAGTCCGGAGGCCACGGCCAGTTCGGCGAAGTCGCCCTGCGCATGTCATTCAATGATGCCGGTTACGAATTTGTCAATGATGTGGTCGGCGGCGCGATTCCGAGAAACTTTATTCCCGCTGTTGAGAAAGGAATTAATGAAGCCATGACCATCGGTCCGCTGGCTGGATGCGTCGTCGAAAAAATCAAAGTCTCAGTGTATGACGGCAAATTCCATGCGGTGGACTCCTCCGAAATGGCGTTCAAGATCGCTGCCCGCATGGCTTTCCGCGAGGCCATGGCACAAGCCAGGCCGGTGCTGCTGGAGCCCATCATGAAGGTGCGGATATCCATTCCCGACCATTACATGGGTGACATCACCGGCGACCTTAATCACAAGCGCGGACGCATTCTCGGTATGGAAGCCGATGCCGGCCTGGAAGTGGTCAATGCCGAGATTCCGCTGGCGGAAATGTCCAAATACGCCACCGAACTCCGCAGCATGACTCAGGGCCGCGGGCTTTTCGAAATGGAGTTCAGCCGTTACGAACAGGTCCCCGCCAACGTAGCCAATGACATCATTACCAAGTATCAGTCGGAAAGACAGCATCACGAAGAGGAATAAACCTCAAAAGAATTAAGCGGCATCCGTCACCTGACGGATGCCGGCTTTTTCCGGATAAAAAAAAGACCTGCATATTTTTTATGCAGGTCAGTTATTATGATCAGTTTATTGCTGAAATATTACTTCTTCTTGTCAACCGTCGCGTTTTTCTGAAGAACGCCAGCTTCAAGTAGCTTATCAATCAGACTTTGCATGGAGTTAAACGCGTTCAGAAAGCCTTGCGGCGGCATGATGATACGTTCTTTGCACAGAGGAACAGGTTCGCTCTTGCCATCACCATCCGGCTGTAGAGTGACGAAATCGAATCTAACCATTCCGCCTGCAAAATGAATTTGCCCGATACCGTCTGCAAAGATCTCTTTTTTGACATTGACATCCATAATTGAATTCTCCCTGTTCGTTTACTTAATGTTTCGTTTACTATAACACAATAATGAACTATAATACTCTGCAAAAGTATATACAAATGTTCAGCCAAAAAGAATGAGAATAAATTCAATAATTATCGAGCTCAACCGCCATCTCTGCCGCCAATCAATTAATGCACAATTACAGGAATGCGGCATTCCCTTGTTTTGCGATTGTAACTCCCCAGTTTTTCTGGATATTTTTCTGAACGGCGGAAACAAAAGATCGTGCGCAATCAAGGCTCGCGGGCTGTTTCGTCCAATGACTTGATCAATGGATAAATCATATACTCGATGATCCGTCGCCTGCCTGCTTTGATTTCTGCCTGCCCCTCCATGCCGGGGATTAAGCGGAATCCGGCAGGAACTCCCCGCAACATCCCGGATGTGGTGATTCTAGCCCGATAGTAGGTGGTGGAGCCATCCTGTTCGGCTGACTGTTTCTGGCGTTGCACTGTATCCTCTGAGATATTCCGGACTTCTCCGTCAAGGGTGCCGTATTTCTGAAACGGATAAGCATTGAGCTTGATTCTGGCAGTTGAGCCAACGTCGACTTTCCCAATATCCTGAGGCCGGACCTCTGCTTCCATTTCGATTTTCCCATCCAGCGGAATGAGAGTAATCAACACCTCCGCCTCGCGCACGGCAGATCCTTCAGAAAAGTCCGCAATCTCTTGCACAACCGCCTTGCACGGTGCGCGCAGATAGACGGAGGCAACGAGGCGCTCGTTTTTTTCATACTGCTTTTTAATCGATGAAAGTTCCCGTTCGACCTTCACCATCTCCTCGGAAAGAGTCGTTTTCCACTCCTGCATGAAAGATTTCTTTTCGGCTATGGTACTCTCGCGCTGATGAGAGAGCTCAATCAAGCTGTTCTCCTGCGCGTCTACCGTAGACTCAATCTCCATTCTGGAGATCGACAATTGAATTAATTCCTTCAATGATACCACGTTCTTTTCATGCAGCTGGGTGAACATAAGCTCTATTTTCTTAAGCGCGGCAAGACGCTCCTGCTGTTTTCTTAGATTGTCCTCTTTCCCTTTTTTTGACGCATCGAGTCGTTTGAGTGTCTGGTCATAATAGTTGACCTTTTCCCGATAGGTCTCCTGCCGCTGTTTGTAAATCGCGTGCTGCCACTTAGGCGAGTTCTCATCGCCTTGTACAGAATACTGTTTTTCGTCAAATTCTGATTTCAACCGTTCAAAATGGGCAGTCAGTGCTTTATGTTCATTCTTAAGACGTTCAGCTTCAGCGCAGTTGATCGCCGGATCAAAGGTGATGAGCACCTGATCAGGGTTGACGATGTCACCGATTTTAACGTTGATCCTCTTGATTATAGAGCGTTCAAGCGGTTTCATTACGATGTTCTGTTTGTCTGAAACCAGTTTTCCGTTTGCCTGAATGATTACATCCACTTTACCCAGGCATGCCCATAGAAGTACGCCACCTAAAAAAAGGATCGAGGAAAAAACGCTGTACCGTGCCCAAAGCGGCAGCTTTTGATTCATTATTTCAAGCGCGTCTGGTTGAAAATCAACTACTTCATCTGGAATCTTCTCTTTCATGACTGAACTCCCCTTCCCATTTGCTGCTGCCAGAATTCCCGATAAGTACCTGGCTTCGCCAAAAGCTCTTGATGTGTCCCCAAGTCAGTTCGCTCACCATTATCGATCACCAGAATTTTATCTGAGTTACTGACAATACTCAAACGGTGGGAAACAATTATTACCGTCCGCCCTTTGCTGATAGCCTTGAGGTTGGTTTGAATTACATGTTCACTCTCCGGGTCAAGTGAACTGGTCGCTTCATCGAAAATCAGGATTGGCGGATTTGAGATCAGCGCCCTGGCTATTGCCAGCCGCTGTTTCTGTCCGCCGGAAAGATTGGAGGCGTTCTCTTCGAGAACGGTATCATATCCGCGAGTAAGTTTTTGGATAAATTCATCGGCTCCTGAGAGTTTGGCCGCGTAAATGATTTCCTCAAGGGTCGCATTCCGCTTGGTAAGACTGATGTTGTCACGAACAGTTCCGCTGAAAAAATAATTATCCTGCAAAACAACTCCAATACTGCTTCTAAGGTGAGCTTTGTCAATCTCGCGGATATCAATACCGTCAATCTTAATCAACCCTTGCCCGACGGGATAGAGGCCCTGCAAGAGTTTAGTCAACGTGCTTTTGCCGGACCCTGAGCGTCCGACGATCCCTATTGTGCTGCTTTGGGGAATCTCCAGCGAGAAACGAAGTATTGCGGGCGGTAGATCCGGACGATATTGAAAGGTTACGTTTTCAAAGGAAATCTGTCCGCGCAATGAATTTCTCACTCCGCCGCCACCGGGTTCAGTCGGAGTATTCATCACGACTCCCAGCATCCTGACGGAAAGCGCTATCTGCTGATATTCGTGGATCAATCCGATCATCTTAACGAGCGGACCTGTCACCCGGCCCGACAGCATCTGAAACGCAATCAGCGCTCCGACGGTGATGACTTGTCCGAAAACTAAATATGCTCCTACCCAGATGACCGTAATCGTCATCATCATTTCCAGCACACTACTGATGCTTTTGGCGGTCATCGAGATTTTCCCGACCTTGAAATATGATTTAATCGCGTAAGCCGTAGAGTCGTCCCATTGCTTTTCCTGAACCGGCTCCAAGGCAAGAGATTTTACGGTACGGACACCATGTATAGACTCCACCAGCATGCTCTGCCGCTTCCCCTCTGCCTGATAGAGTTCGTTGAGCCGCTTCTGGAAAGGCTTGATCAAACAGGCTATCACCAGAGCCATCAATGCGGAGTAGCCAAGTACCACCAGGGTCAGTTGGACACTGTAAAGAAGCAGGAATGGAATAAAGATACACAAAGCAAACAAGTCTAAAATCGTAAAAAAAAGATTGCCGGAGAGAAATCCCCGGATCTTTTCGGTCTGCTGCATGTGCTTCAACAGCACACCGGAGGGAATTCGTTCAAAAAAATCGATGGGCAGCCGCATCAGATGACGGAAAGTCTTGGTGGCGGTAGAAATATCGATCTTATTGGTGGCAAAAAGCAAAAAGTAATTTCGCACAAAATCGAGAAATCCGTTGAAGCAGACTGCCGCCAGAATGCCGATGCCGAGAACATTCAGCGTGTTGTATGATCGGTTCACTAACACCTTGTCCACAACGATTTGAAAGAATAACGGCACAATCAGCGATATAAGCGTAATCATTGCCACGACTAAGGCGATTTGCCCGAATACGCCTCTCAGTTTGAAAAATTCCGGAAGGAACCAGCCAAGTCCGAACGGACGGTTTTCATCAGAAAGCCTGTAGACCTTTTTAAGAAGGATCAGGTGGTCTGAGCATTCTGATTCAAACTGCTCTCGCTGCCAGAATTGAAAACGCGGCTGTACACTCTCCTTCCCTTCCGGATCAAGTACGACGATTTCTTCAGTTTCTTCAGTTTTTCTGGAGCCGCAGAGAACAATGTATTTTCCATTTTTCTTGATCCCGATAGCAGGAAATGCTTTATGCAGCGCATTTAGTTTTTCCCAGTCCAGCTTGAGTTTTCTAGTTTTGAATTCATAGTGGCGGGCAATTTCCAGCAGCAATGCCTCGCGAATATCCTGATCCTCAACCGCATATTCGTGCATGACGCGTCGAATGTCAATATTGGTGCCATGATGTTTGGCAATCGAGCAAAAACAGAACAGCGCACTGTGTTTCTGAATATCCACTTCCTGCAGATTACGGAAAATGACCACGTGGTTCGAAGCTCGCTCAAGAATCTGCTTAACCGGCACCGTCAGCAACTTGCTTTGATCCACACCGGGATCGATGACTACCGCGCTGGTTCCGGCATTCAGTTGTCCGATGTCCTGGACGATAACCCAATTGCCGCTCTGAAGCAACAATAAAGCCGGCCCGGAATATGACTTTGCAATTTCTGCCAGATTCTTATGAACTTCGGGAACGAGAGACTGTGCGGAAGCCAGTTCCTGCAGGGTCTTTACCGGATCAGCCTCATACTTCAGCTTTAATTCATCGGTGAGTAATGCACTGAAATTCACATTGCGGCGGAATTGTGAAAATAAGCGTTGAAGGCATTGCAAGCCGCTGTCATTGTTTGGTTCGCCCATCTTATCTCCTCTATGTTGTGATGTCTTTGAACATCAACGTCCCTCCACTCCGGGTCTGCGATATGCCAGCCGGCGTGGCAAATTGTAATTAAGCAATTCTCTTATCTTTGATACCATACAATAACTCATGTGAAATCAAAATGCAATTCAAATTGACTACAGAGCCGCAAAGGCACAGAGATTTTTTCGTCAACAAGCATATTCATAAAAAAACAACCGCGGATAAATCCGCGGTTGTTGTTGTTTTGTTGTACTCCGTACCGCACTAAAGCGGCACGGATGTTTTGCTTCGGAACTCTTAGGCAGTAATGCCAAGCGTCAACTTGGTGTTAACGGCGTCGCCGAGTGTCCAAGTGTTAGCTCCCACAACACCTTCATAGTCGCTATTGGCAATGTTCCAGTTCAGACTGACAGTAGTGGCGCCGACAGTCAAAGATACACTGGTAATACCGGCTCCGCCATTATACCAGTTATCAAGATTGACAGCAGCACCAGCACCGGTAACCAGGTCAACCGAATCTCCGATGAGGGCAAAACCGGCGTTACCTACAAGCTTCATGTCAGCGTCACCGACAGCCAGCACATCCCATGATGTAGCGGCGGCCGCGTTGATGAGAGAACCGCCAGCGGCTATGCCGGATGCATCCAGGACGTTGGCTGCGGCAGTCGTATTCAGAGTTCCTGTCACCGTATTACCGGAAGTAGCGAACGTCAGAGTTGCGGCTGCATCAGTAACCGAGGTCGTCTGACCGGCAACGCCAAGGCCGGCGCTGACGGTAAAGGCCGTCGAGGTTCCGCCGATAGTCAGATCGCCAGCCGTGGACGTGATGTCCGAGAGGTCGAAGGCGACACTGATATTGACGGTGTTGGTTCCGGCTCCCATCTCTATGGTGCCGACGCTTGCGTTGCCTACATTAAGTGTCAGCGTGTCGCTATCAGCTCCCATATCAATGTTGCCTGCAGTTCCGCTCAGAGTCATAGTGTCGGCGCCGAGTCCGGTTTGAATATTTCCGGTTACGGTGCTGCCTGCTATGACGTTAACAGTATCAGCTCCGGCTCCGGTCGTGACCGTAGTGTTAACGGTGGACGCACCAAGCCCGGTTCCGACATTAACTGTTGCGGCAGTAATGCTGGTCATCGTGACGCTGTTTACGGTGGTGCCAACGAGATCCAGTCGGCTGCTTGCACCCGTCATCGTGACATCGACTATGGTTCCGGCGCCGCTCACGGTCAACAAAGTACCGGCTGCGGTGATGTTGGCTACGGTTCCGGTGACAGCCACGCTGTCAGTTCCGATTCCGGTATCAATGAGTCCGCCGACGGTTCCGTCAATGGTAATCGTATCATTGGTATCGGTAGTAATGGCTCCGGTAACAGTAGAACCGGCGGCAACGGTCAACGTGATATCGGCACCGCTGTTAGCAGTGACGCTATCGACAGTTGCGGCGGCGGTATTACCGATATTCAACGTTACAGCTCCGGTGGCCGCAGTCAAAGTAACTGCGTCGATATTCCCGGCTCCGTTCACGTCCAGAGAACCGGCGGCAGTGATACCACCGCTAGTAGTTCCGTTGACAATTACGCTGTCGCTTCCGGTACCCGTGCTGATGAGGCCAGTTACGGTTCCGCCGAGATCAACGGTAATCGTGTCGTCACCGGCTCCGGTCGTAAGCGTAGTGCTGACAGTGGAAGTCCCATCGACATTCACGATTGCGGCAGTGCCGCTTGTCATCGTTACGCTGTTGACTGTAGCACCAGTGAGGTCCAGCTGGCTGCTTGCACCCGTCATCGTGACGCTGCCGCCTACAACTCCGGCTACAGTCAGCTTGGTTCCGCTTGCCTGTACATTGCCGGTTAAGGTTGCGCCGACATTCACAGTCAGAGCATCGTCACCGTCACCCATATCGACATTGCCGACTACGGTTGCAGTTCCAGCGATATTCAAGGTGTCATTACCGCCCAGAGTGTTGACACTTCCTACGGTCAGGACGGAGTCTCCTTTAATAGTCAGACTGTCGTCAAGACTGGTCGTATTGAGAGCTCCGGTTATGGTTGACGCATCATCGACTACCACAGTATTGCCGTAAACAGGAGCTGCCGCACTCAAGTTGGCGCTGCCCAGAGTGGCAAAACCGAGAATCAGTGTGTTGTCGCCAACGGCTGCAGTCTGGTTGACGCTGCCACCGATGTCGCTGATGTTCAGGGCATCAACACCGGTGACTGTCAGGCTGTTATTGCCGCCGAGAGCACCGGCTGTCTGCGAGACATTACCGGTGACATCAGCGATATTGATCACAGCAATGTTGGTACCAGATAACGCAGGTCCAACGGTTCCGGCAGTCATCGTGACGCTGCCGCCGATAGTACTTTCAGTGACTACTCCGAGGACGTTCGCACCAATCAGATTCAAGGTGTTGTCAGTTCCGGCGCTCTGCGTGACGCTGCCGGTGACATTGCTCGGATCGATCGTGAGAATATTGGTGGTTCCGGCAGTCTGGCTGATGGAGCCGGTGACTGTCGAATC
>CAIPAT010000178.1 GCA_903863035.1 uncultured Lentisphaeria bacterium | reverse complement strand
CTACGCGGCGAGTTTCTTGCGTTCGTATTTTCCCGTTCATCCTTCGGACGATATTCATATCGCCCATCAGTCAGAACGAAAAAATCCAATCCGCAATCTAACTCGTCTATGCGAAATTTTTAGCTTTACAGAGTACTAGCCTGAGAGTTAGCAGGACACGAAAAAGAGCAAATGCAATCTCACCATGAAGGTAGTGAAGGAAAACCCGGGAACGCCGGTCGTCTGACCGGCTTTATGATTTAATAACTCCTAAGGAGCTGTCAAGAAATAAACTTGACAAGTCCAGCGAAATATCCCGAAGTGATTTTGGGAATTGCCGGTAAGGCGCATACCTGAAGGTATGTAACGAACCGGCAAAAACAAAGGCATTCGGGAGAAGCGCGAAGATGTAAGGGTTATTTCTTTACGGCTCCTAAGTGTGATAATCGGCGTTTATTTTTACATATTCGTAAGAGATGTCGCAAGTCCAGACGTTATAGTTGGAATGTCCGGAATTAAGATTGACGTTGATAGTGAATTCGCGTTTCTTCATCAGTTCGGCAAGCACTGCTTCCGGAGTTCCGGCATCCTGGCCGTTGCAGACAACCGGCTGGTCGTCGTAATGAATGACAACATTATCCGGTTCGAATTTAGCGCCGGAATAGCCGATGGCAGCAATGACACGGCCCCAGTTGGGATCGCATCCGAACCATGCGGTTTTGCAGAGTAATGAGTTGGCAATTGCATTGGCGGCAAGTTCGGCGTCTTTTCTGGATGGAGCGTTTTCGATCACTACATTGACCAGTTTGGTGGCGCCTTCGCCGTCCAGCACCATTTCCTTCGCCAGTGACTGCATCACAAACAGCAGCGCTTTATAGAACGCGGCTTCTTCAGGAGTTCCCGGATTGATTTTTACGCCGGAAACACCGCTAGCCATAAGAATAGTGGTGTCGTTGGTGCTCATGTCACCGTCAATCGTAATGCGGTTGAACGATTCGTCCACCCCTTGCTCCAGGAATTTTCCGAGCAGGGCATTATCCACTGCGGCATCGGTGGTGATATAGCAAAGCATCGTGGCATGGGGAACTGTCATCTTGGGGTCGATCATGCCGGCACCCTTGGTCATGCCCCCTATGGTAATGGTTTTACCGTCAAGTTTGAGTTCGACGGCCATGACTTTGGGGCGGGTGTCGGTAGTCATGATCGCATCGGCGGCCTTTTTCCCGCCATCGCAGGACAAGGCTGATACCGCCAGCGCGATGCCTTTTTCGATTATTGCCATCGGCATTTGCACCCCGATTCTGCCGGTGGAGGAGACCATTACCGATTTCGGGCAGATGCCGAGCAGTTGGCCGACCTGGTCGCACATTTTTTCCGCGTTCGCAATGCCGGGTTTGCCGGTGCAGGCGTTGGCGTTGCCGCTGTTGACAATTACCGCCTGAATTCTCTCCTGGCTTTTGACGCGTTCCTGGCATACCCGCACCGGGGCCGCGGCGAACGTACAGGACGTGAATGCTCCTGAGAAATTGGCCGGCGTCTCGGAATAGATCAACGCCATATCCGGATTGCCGCTCTTTTTCAGTCCGGCGGTAATGCCTGAAGCTTTGAAGCCTTTCGGCGAAGTCACAGACCCGCCGGCGATTACGGTAAACTCATTATTCATCAAATTTTCCTCCATAACATGCTTTTACATGGATTGCAATGCCGCCCCGCGGCCTGAAGATACCGATGACTTCGGCTTTGCGCGGCGAGCATTTATTCACCAGTTCATCGAGAATCGTATTTACCGCTTCTTCATGAAAGGTATTGTGATTTCTGAAAGCATAAAGATACAACTTCAATGATTTGCTTTCAATACAGGTTTTGTCCGGAATGTAACGAATTGTAATCGCGCCGAAATCCGGCTGTCCGGTCACCGGACACAGCGAGGTGAATTCCGGGCAGTCAAACGTGATGATGTAATCCCGGTCGTGATAAACGTTCTTGAATGTTTCCAGATTCGCCTTCTCCGGACTGTCGGGATATCTGGTCGCTGACGCCTTCAGCAGGGACAGCCCTGACAGCCGCGATGCGGCCGGGTTAACTTTCTTCTTATCTTTCATTTTTCTGACTCCAGTTATTTGATGTTTATTCAAAGTGATGTATTATTAATACGAATTTCCTTGATTTTTTGAAATAGTCAAGTTATATTTCAAAGATTTTAGCACTTCCCTTATAATCGGGGTCCTAATTTTGTAATAGAAAAGGGTATGATTGATGAGCCTTACAAAAAGAGTTATAGTAGCCGGGATTGTCCTTTTTGCCGTAGCTTTTGTGCCGAATACTTTTGCTCAAAGCAGCGAAAGCAGCGGTCCGCTGGAAAAGCTCGGGCGCGGCGTGGCTAATATTGCGTTCGGTCCGCTGGAAATTCTGATCCGTCCGTATGACGTTAATCATGACAAGGGCGCGATTCCGGCGTTGACCTACGGGGTGTTTAAAGGCATTGCCTGTGTGGTGGCCCGCGAATGTGTCGGCGTAACGGATGTTCTTACTTTCTACATGCCGCTGCCTGGCGCCACCGACGATCCGGAAGATTCCGGCTGGGGCTACGGACCGCTTATGCGTCCGGCCTGGGTGGTGGACATGGAACACAATGCGTTTAACTTCTTCTATCCGAACGACGCTATCACCAGATAAAGCAGTTTGGCCGATGATAAATTACGCCCGCCTGAACCGGCGGGCTTTTTTATACTCTATAAGTTTGAAAATTTATATATAGACGAGCGGGATTGCGTTTTTGATTTTGGATTAGCACTCTTCGAGGCCTTCGATACCCCGGTATCGGCAGCCTCTCAGAATACGAACCAACTCTCAAAATCTTCGCATTCTATTATAAATGTTCAGCCATATGGAGTATATATATAATAATTGTAAAAGTAGTCAGAATTCAGGAGTCAGGAGTTCCCGCAGTGCGGGACTAGACTAACGTCCAGCAGTACATAAAACTTGATTTGATTTCGAATTTCATTCTGAATTCATGCAAAACTTGAGTTTTGCAATTGGTATAATAATTTTTAATTTTATTTTTTGCGGAAAGAGGCTGAATTATGAGTTTTTCATGTGGTTTTGTGGGATTGCCGAATGTCGGTAAATCCACTTTGTTTAATGCGCTTAGCAAAGGCAGCGCCGCCGCGGCAAATTTCCCGTTCTGCACCATTGAACCGAATACGGGGATTGTGGCGGTGCCGGATGAGCGGCTGGATGTGCTGTCCAAGCTTGAGCATTCCGGCAGAATCGTACCTTCCACTTTGAAATTCATTGATATTGCCGGTCTGGTCAAAGGCGCCAGTCAGGGGCAGGGACTGGGCAACCAGTTTCTCGGACATATCCGGAACGTTGACGCGATCGCCCATGTGGTCCGCGTTTTCAAAGCCGGTGACGTGATCCATGTTGACGGTGATGTTAATCCGGTCCGCGATCTGGAAGTAATTATGACTGAACTGATGCTGGCCGACCTCGACTTCATTGAAAAGCGGCTGGAAAAATCTAAAAAACTGATGCGTGCCGGGGATGCTGAAACTAAAGCGGAACTGGAGATCGCCGCGAAATTCGCGGCCGCGCTCGCCGAAGGCCGGGTTCCTGAATATGACCGGAACGACCCGAAACAGGTTGCTGCGGCAAAGAATTTCGGATTGATCACCCTGATGCCGGCATTTGTCTGCGCAAATGTTGACGAAGCCACTTTCCGGTCTTTCGGGCATGATGATGCATCCAAAGCGCTGGTTGAATTCTGTAAGAATAATAATCTCGAAGTAGTACCGGTCTGCGCTAAGCTGGAAGAAGAACTTTCACAGCTTGAACCGGAGGACGCAGCGGTATTTCTGGAAGACCTCGGCATTACTGAAAACGGACTCTGCCGCGTCATTCATACCGGGTATCGCCTGCTCAATTACATCACGTTCTTTACCGCCGGAGAAATGGAATCGCGCGCCTGGACGGTTACCGCCGGAACGCCTGCGCCGCAGGCCGCAGGCAAGATTCATACGGACATGTGCCGGGGATTTATCCGGATGGAAGTGGTTTCATATGCGGATATGGTTGCTAACGGCGGATGGTCCAAAGCCCAGGCGGTCGGAAAATTAAGAATTGAAGGCAAAGAGTATATCATGCAGGATGGCGACGTGATTCATGTCCGCTTCTCGGTTTAGCGCCGGAGTATTTAAATCCGTTAACGTAATTGGCTGTAGCATTTATGTCGTCTTCCAAAAAAAGTATTTTAAGAAGCACTTCCGGAATGGCTGCGGCCACGCTGTTCAGCCGGGTACTGGGGTTTCTTCGTGAAATTCTCGAAGCCAGTGTGCTCGGGGGCGGCGCGGTGGCGTCTTCATGGTTTCTGGCATTTATGACGCCGAACCTTTTCCGCCGAATCCTCGGTGAAGGTGCGCTGGGAACGGCGCTGGTGCCGACGATCTCCCATATTATCGAACTGCGGGGCAAGGAAGACGCTAAACGTCAATTGGCGGCAATCTTCGCCTGGCTGGGTCTCGTGCTGGTGCTGGTTTGCATCCTGGTTTCCGTAATTGCCATCATTTTGAAATTGTGGGTCAAAGATCCCAGCGGCATCATGGCGCTGAACCTTATCCCGCTGCTGATGCCGTATTCCTTTTTTATCTGCCTTATCGGCATTACCGGTTCGATCCTGAACACGCTGCGGGTGTTTTTTCTGCCGGCTCTCGGTTCCCTGCTGCTGAATATTTTTCTAATAGTCTGCCTGCTCTTTATCTGTCCGGGAATCACTGATACTGCGAGAATGCTGGATTTTCTAGCTTATGCCGTGCTGCTTTCCGGGGTTATCCAGCTGATTCTGCTGCTCGGCCTGATGTACTGGCACGACATTTTCCCCAGCTTTTCCATCAGCAACCTGAAGAACTTCGAGATTCTGTCGGAATTGTGGAAACTTACACTGCCGGGCCTGATCGGCGCTTCGGTGGTGCAGATCAGTTTTTTCATTGACCGGATGATGGCATACAGCATTGGTCCGCAGGCGGTACCGGCATTAAATTACAGTGACCGTATTGTTTATCTGCCGATCGGAGTGTTTGCCATTGCGTTCGGTTCGGTACTGCTGGCAAACATGTCCAAGTCCGCGGCCAAAGGCGATACCGCTGAACTGGTTGCGTCACTCAATCTCGGCTTGCGGCATGTGTTGTTCGTCTGTGTGCCGATTGCGGCGTTTACGGTGTTGTTCCGGCTGCCGATTGTGCGATGCTGTTTCCTGCGGGGTAAATTTACCGAAAGTGATGCGATTGAGACGGCCTGGGCCATGCTTTTTTTCGGACTGGGAATCCCGGCGTTCTGCGCCATCAAAATCACCCTGGCGGCGTTTTATTCTCGCAAAGATATGAAAACCCCGGTCAAAATATCGTTCCTCTGCATATTTCTGAACCTGATTCTGAATGTCATTCTGATGTTCCCGATGCAGCAGGGCGGCCTGGCGCTGGCTACCGTTATTTCGTCAATACTTAACAACTGTCTGCTGCTGTATTTTCTGAAGAAGGCGATCCGGCATGATCTTGGCCTGGAACAAGTCGGCTACAGCCTGCTGCGGTCTCTCGCGGCTTCGGTTATTCCGGCGGTGATCCTGTTTTATTTTTATAAAAACCTGGGCAGTATTTATGCAATCAAATATCTGCCGCCGGATGCGATGCCGCTGATGATTTGCGGCGTGGCGTTCTGTATTTCTTACGCGTTGATTTCATGGCTTTGCCGTTCCCGCGAACTGCCGGAACTGGCTTCCATGTTCAGGCGAGGATGATAATTTGTAATTTAAGGTTCCGGATCTTGGAGGCGGTCTTTTTATTCGCGATATTTCCGTTCCCGGATTTGCTTTTCAGACAGTAAATTATAATATTCTGAATGATAAATAATTCAAACATATAGAAACAAAATCAAAACCAGGAGGCAAATATGGAATTTTATGATGTCGTAAAAGCGCGCCGCAGTATCCGCGGATACAAGAATGATCCTGTGCCGGAAGATGCGCTGAAAAGAATCGCGGAAGCGGTCAGCCTGGCGCCCTCCGCCTGCAATATTCAGCCGTTCAGCTTTCGCATTGTGCTCAATTCTGCCATGCGCAGGAAAATCTGCGGAGTTTATACGGCCCCCTGGCTGGCGGAGGCCCCGGCAATCGCGGTAGTGCTGGGCAATGCCGACGTATGCTGGAAACGACTTGAGGGCGAGCCGATCATCCCCGTTGATATCGGTATTGTCATGGAGCATCTGGTGCTGGCCGCCACGGCTGAAGGGCTCGGCACCTGCTGGATCTGTGCTTATGATGTGGCAAAAATGAATAAGGTTTTAAACATTCTGCCGCCGTGGAGCGCATATGCCGTCACCCCGCTGGGCTATGCCAATGTGCAGCCGGACAAGATCCAGCGCAAATCAGTTGACGAAGTATTCAAAATCATAAAATAGCGAAAGAGTAATGGAAGAAAACACAAAAATCATTAAAAGTAAAAACTGGTCCGCCGAACTCTGTTCCGCCGCGGATATGCCGTTCAAATTCGAGTATCGCGGACGTGAAATATTACATCTCACCCCGGTTTCATCCGGCGTGATTGCCGAGGCTGCCGGCATCGTCAGGAAAAGCCGTATCCACGAGCGCGTGGATACTCTGTCCTGCACTTTTGAGTATGAAAATCTCATCCCTTTCGGCACCGAACCGCTGATCAAGCGTAATTTCGAGTTTGCCGCCAATCATGTTAAAGTCACTTTCGATTTTGACTTGAGAAGACCCATTGCGCTGCAGCGGATTGAAGTCGATCCGCTCTTTCTGCCGGGAAAATGGAAAAATTTCTGTATAATTTCCGAGCTGGTTCCCGGACAGGGTATTCCGGAGATTGAATGGCAGGAAATTGGCGAAGGCGTGCAGACGCTGTATAAATCATCCAAACCTTTCCTGATCTGCCTGGTTGAAGATTTTGACGGCAGAATCCTTGAAATCGGCACCGGCGATGACCTCTGGCGCTGGAGCGCTGCGGAGAAACTTGAAAATGCGCATGGCGATTATGCGATCACCGCTGCCGAAACCGGAATAACCATTACCCGGATTCCGCTGGCCTTTAATGAAAAGACTGAATGCGGCAAGCGCAACTGGCGTTTCAAATGGTATTTCGCATGGAGTCATATCGGGTATAAAACCCCGGTATTGAGCAGAAAAGCAATGAAGCTAGCCCCGCTTGACGGCGATCCCGTTCCGGATTCGGCGCTGATTGCCGTTGACGAAAGCAAAGTTCTGCCCGGAAACTTCTGTTTTCAGGCTCCCGCCGCTGAAAGACGGCTGAAAAAGATCATGCGGTCCGCCGCCGGCAAGGCCAGCGGCGAATTTATATTCCCCGGCATCGAGCCGTATGTGTGCTGTTCGGCGGCGCATCTGGACCGGGGTAATAAAAAATCCCTGCTGCATTGGGACATGATGAGTATTCTGGATTTTTATCTATGGGCAAACCAGCAGCTTGACCAGTCCGGCAGCAGCCTGACCGTTCGTGCCGATAAAACCAGTCCGGCCATGCGTCTGCCGTCCATCTCCGGCATCGCCCGTCCCGTACAGCGCATTACCGGCAAGTAGCAATAGAAAACCGCTCCGTCCGGAGCGGTTTATCTATTTCTCGCCTGGCGATACCCCCCCGGTATCGGCAGACTCTCAGAATACGAACCAATTCTCAAAATCTTCGCAATCTATGTTGAATTTTCAGGCGGGTAGAGT
Organism: uncultured Lentisphaeria bacterium; assembly: GCA_903863035.1. Lineage (GTDB taxonomy): Bacteria > Verrucomicrobiota > Lentisphaeria > Victivallales > Victivallaceae > CAIPAT01. The sequence goes on along the minus strand of CAIPAT010000178.1, from coordinate 3,649 downwards.
ATAAGGAGCTGTCAAGAAATAAACTTGACAAGTCTCGCGAAATATCCCGAGGTGATTTTGGGGCTGCTAAGGAGTGCTGCAAGCATTCCCGCAGTCGCGGGATCCAGCGATTGCGGGACCAGTGGTTTTAGCCACTTCTTGCGATTCTTATCAAGCTGGAAGCTTGAGTTACTTTGAATACAGGCAGGCACAAAAGTATCCGGGAGAATCGCGAAGATGTAAAGGTTATTTTTGAACGGCTTCTAAGTTACTGGAATGCGCTAAAATCGGAGCAAAGAAGCAAACAAATATAAAGCTGTGAAGCTTGGCGGAGTTTTATTAATGAATGAGCTGTACCGTTCTCAAATGCGTCTGCCTTTGTGCGGATTTCCGGTAGAAAATCATCATCCGTCGATTCGCCGGCTCCGGGAACCGCAGACTCAAATGAAATTCGATCCGGCACTGCCCCCTGAAGAATACGCCTGCATTAACCGGGAAATCCCTAATTCGATACTGCCGTATTCATCGCTGGACGGCTACACCCGCACCCGCCAAACCGGCGAACTGGCGACACTGGTGCTTGAAAATAACCGCCTGCGCGCGACGTTCATTCCTTCATTGGGCGGCCGCCTCTGGTCTTTGCTGGATAAACGCGACGAACGCGAATTGCTATATTCGAACACCGTTCTGCAATTCGGCAGGCTGGCACTCCGCAATGCGTGGTTCTCCGGCGGGATTGAATGGAATATCGGGTTCCGGGGACATACCCCGTTCACCGCCGCTGACCTCTTTGCCGCACGTTTGACTGACGATGGTCGTCCTGTATTGCGTTTTTATGAGTGGGAGCGGGTGACCGGAACCCCGTTTCAGATGGACTGCTTTTTTACAGATGATGATTCTGATTTTCTCTTTACCGCGGTGAAAATCGTCAACCCTGATGCCGTGGCCGCCTCGACCTACTGGTGGAGCAACACCGCATTTCCGGAGACCGCGGATACTCGTGTTATTGTTCCAACCGAAAGAGCGATAATCCACAGTAAAGACGGAATTAATCTTGTTCATCCTGCCAACCATGACGGCGTGGATGCAACCTACCCGAAACGGGTAAGCGCCGCCATCGACTACTTTTACTATATGCCCAAAGACACCCGCCCATGGGAAGCCGCAGTGCAAAAAGACGGATGCGGACTGCTTTGCACTTCAACGAATGTGATGCGCGGACGCAAGTTGTTTCTCTGGGGCGGCAGTCAGGGCGGACGGCACTGGCCAGATTTTCTCTCCGAACCCGGACGCCCTTATATCGAAATTCAGAGCGGACTGGCGAAAACCCAATTGGAATCCGTCCCGATGCCGCCGAAAAGTGAATTTTACTGGATTGAAAGTTTTGGCCCGATATCCGGCGATCCGGCAGCTTTGCATGACCGGAATTATCGCATCGCAATGAATACTGTCGCCGCCGAAGTCGAACGCCGGCTCCCTGAATCTAAAATAGACGAGATCGCGGCGCGGGCCCGCTTGATCTCCGGCCGGGTGCCGGAGGCGGTCTTACACCATGGTTCCGGCTGGGGCGCTCTGGAATTACGCCGCCGCGCCGCTGACGGCGTTGCACCATTTGAATTTGCCCCGAACAGCTACCCGGAAAGCAGTCTCGGCGACTTGCAGGCTCCGTGGCTCGAATTGCTGGCCGGCCGCCTGCCGGCTCCCGCGGCGATTAAGCTGCCGAGCTGGCAGACCTCGGACGCATGGTATCTGCGTTTGCAGGCCGCGGAAAAGAATTTGCCCGGCGCCGCCGCTCACCCGTGGCTCCAGTACCAGTTGGCCGTCAACGAGTGTAAACGTGAAAAATATGATCAGGCGCTTACCCGGCTTGAACGCGTGAGTATTCCTCCCTTCGCGATCAGTATTATTGAACGGGTGAAAGCCTGTTTATATACGATGCAAAAACATCCGGAACTGGCGTTGCCGGCATGGGAGCGCGCACTCCATGCCGAACCAGGCAGTGAACTGCTGCTGAGCGAAGCGTTGAACAGCTTCATTGAAGCCGGCCGCGCAGCTGAATTCCTGCGGCATTTGCCATCAGGCAGTGAAGCCGGAGGACGAATAAAATATTTGCGCGCGAAAACGCTGCTGGCATTGGAACGCATTGATGACGTCGCGGCGATTCTGGAAGAACCGTTTGAGGTTGCCGATATGGCCGAAGGCGAAATCGGACTCAGCGAACTTTGGCTCGAGTTGCAGACCAGGCTCAAGGCGCGCGCAGCAGAATGCGTCTGGGATGCCGCCTATCACGCGGCGCAGCGCACGAATTACGAAAATGCCATTCCGTGGGTATTTGATTTCCGCATGACCGCCACGCCTGGACCGCGTCAAGATTTATCCTGAAAGCATGAAGAACACGGCAACATAAGCGGAAAACGGCATAACAGTATGACAGTTTAACAGCAAAACTGTAATACCGTAGAACTGGGAAACCGTAGAACTGGGAAACCGTAGAACTGATTTAACAGGGATGGACAGGATTAAATTTTGCGAATGCCGGAAGCGGAAAACGGCATAACAGTTTAACAGCAAAACTGTAATACCGTATAACTGGGAAACCGTATAACTGGGAAACCGTATAACTGGGAAACCGTATAACTGGGAAACTGTAGAACTGGGAAACCGTAGAACTGATTTAACAGGGATGGACAGGATATACAGGATAAGAGACCGGGATTCCTGGCAGGGTCGGCAGTCCCGGCAGACCGTCTTTATGCATTTCCCCTTTGGCGACTAATCCCGCAGTTGCGGGACCAGTGGTTTTAGCCGCTGCTTGCGCTTCTTCTCAAGCTGGAAGCTTGAGGTACTTTATCTTGCTTGCGATTCTTCCCACCAAAGTACCGCAAGCATCTTGCTTGCGATTCTCTTTCTCAAGCTGGAAGCTTGAGGTACTCTAAATTCCCGGCGAAGCAACATATTGTTCCCGGTATTCAGGCAGCGAAAACACGGAAAAAGAAGTTCGACCCCGATGGCCCACCTCCGATGCATCAATACTTCGCAACATAATTGTATTGTATCAATTTATAAGTTTTCCGGTCCGCGATTTACCAGGCCATGCAGCGGGCGTTTAGCTTTAATCGCGTCATCGACTGCATTTTCACGCAGCCATACTATCCGCTTGCCTTTATCGATTGAATTGCTGAAAACTTTTTCCATATCATTCAAATGCGGTTGCGACAGATGAATGGCGTTCAGGTTATTGATTGAACACATTGAATTGACAAAATGATCACCTTTGCCGCAATAATGAATTATTCCGCCATTATAGCGGTTGAGTATCTTTTCATCATACGGACGGACAAACTCTTCATACATTTCCCCTGAAAGGTTCACGGCTGAATCGTTACGCAAAGCAATCTGGCCTTTGATATACAATCCCCAGTGCGCAGAAAAATCTCTATCTGCCGGCGGGACCATGTCCAGATATTTATCCATGAAAGCAATATATGTATCAGTCATCAAGCCGAGAAAATCCTTGACCAACTGAGGCTCATCAAAAGTTGCCATGAAAAATTCACTGCCCCAGACGAGTTCCAGAATATCCAGCGGCCCCTGCAAATCCGGATGATAAATGAATATGTATTTTTTCACTTTCGGATAATTCTTAATTTTGTCCTGAAAATATGCTGTG
>CAIPAT010000177.1 GCA_903863035.1 uncultured Lentisphaeria bacterium | reverse complement strand
TACATCTTCGCGCTTCTCCCGAATGCCTTTGTGTTTGCCGGTTCGTTACATACCTTCAGGTATGCGCCTTACCGGCAATTCCCAAAATCTCTTCGGGATATTTCGCGGGACTTGTCAAGTTTATTTCTTGACAGCTCCTTATTAAACCGGTCAGACGGGTAAATCCGGCCATGGAAGAATAACAGTACGCGGCGGAAGTTTATCGCCGGAGCCAATCTGCTCGAGCAGCAGAGCGGCGGCAGTCTCCCCCATTTGACGGGAGGGCATCGGCTGCATAGTGATATGAAATGGCAGCAGATCGAGAAAGGGTTCTGTCCCGAGGCCGCGCAGCTGCAGCATGGTCACGTCCTGGAATCTGCTCATCGTGTTGACGATGTTCAAAATCAGTCCGGTATTGATACCCCATAGGCAATCGACCGGCATAAGCCGGCGGGCGGCGGCTTCGTTGGCAGTGCCATTGGTTGTTGTTTCTATAATCGATTCAGGTTTGACGCCATGCTGGAAAAGGGTTTCAACATAGCCGCGAATGCGCTGTTTGTCGAGAGATGAGCATTCCGGCATGGTAACGGCCCCGAAACATCGGCATCCTTTAGCAAGAAAGGCAAGAGCTGCGTTTTTGCCGGCTTCGTAGTCGGCAAACAGGACTTTGTCGACGTTGATATGTTCGTCACGGCCAATAATCACCATTGGAATATTTTGTTCGACAATATTTTTAAGATAGTATTGTTGTACAGTATTATCTTCCGCCGGAGCGGATGGGTAAATAATGATACCGTCAACCTGGCGATAAAGCATTCTCGACAATTCAGCCTGTTCCAATTCAAGATTATTTTCGCAAGTTGCGAGCACCATCTGGTATTCTGTGTTGCGCAGCCGTGACTCAACCCCTTCGATAATAGTACCGAGGAATGCGTCTATTTTGTTGGCCATGACCAGACCGATATTAAAAGTTTTGCCAGTATTCAGGCTATGGGCGAAATAGTTTGGACGAAAACCTAATTCACGGGCTTTCTCCATTACTCTGGCCTCGGTTTCTGCTGCAATACGGCATTGCCTGGCTTTGCCGCTGAGAACTCGCGATACAGTACTTGGTGCAACACCGATCAGCCTGCTTAACGTTTTAATATTTATCCGGTCATCTGCCATTGGAAAAACCTTTATTTGACGAATTTAGGGTCTTTGAACAAGATTACATTTCCTGTCTGGTTTTCTTTATTGAGGAAAACCACGCGCAACCAGAGGCATTTGCCGCTGGTTATATCTTTTAATTCAACGGTATGGGTCTGCTTCTGGCCGGCCTTGAAAATGACTTTGCTCTGGAATTTCCAGCCATTGTCACCTTCCAGCCATATTTCAGCGATGCCGTCTTTTTCCGGAGTGGCTTCAAATTCGAATGCCGGACAATCATCTTTGGTACGGAGCGGGAACTGGGCAAAACCGGAGTTAGATTTGGCATCTTTGAAAGCCATGGTAAATTTGGTTATGCCGTTATCTGCAGGAGTTGTTGTGACTGTCGTCGTCTTTAAATTTGTTCCTTCAACTTCGAAACATCCCGGATACCACATGATCTTATCTTCCGCATGGAGGATAAATCCTGTACCGAATCCCAGAATCATCATGGCTGTCAGAGAAATCTTTTTCAACATTTGTCCTCTCCTTTGTTTTACTGGGCAATCATTGCGTTTTCTTTTTGAGCGCAAAGAAAGTTTTTCCCATTGTTGATTTTAATATTTATGCCTGAAGACGTTTTTTCAACTTTACTGACTAGAAAGTCTGCTTTTTCTTCAACTGTAGCCTCGTTGCGTCCCCATAGCCACAGGCTGTCGCCAGGGGCTATTTTGATATTAGCCCGATATGCCGGGATACCATCCATAATGGGATTTGTACTGATTTCCGCTTCAATTTTTTGCGGCAGCGGATTATGCACCCTGAAGCGCACACCTCCCTGCCACATCCCCTCCCATTCTATCACGAGAGCCGGATTGCTGCTCGATATTGGATGGCCGGCCACAATTTTGCCGGAGAATTCCGGTTTGACCAGAGCATACATTTTCTGTTCGAATGAACTGAAGGTCTCCAGCTGTCCATTCTGCCACAGGCCGCAACTCCAGCTGGGATTAATACCTTCAATCAGCAGCGGTAAAGGATCTGTTCCGGCTGGAACGGCAGCATCAAAGGCGGCAATGCCGTTTTCCGCTTTAAGACGGATTAAGTAATCTGTTGACTGCAATGTTCCGGCTGTAACATTACTGACCATGCTGGCGCGTTCCACATACTGCCGCCGGATGTTTTTTAGATCATTCTGGCTTGTAACCGGCCGCGGATAAAGCATCACCAGAAATGCAGTCCTGATAGTGTCGCCTTTTTTAATGTCGCGTCCGTTCAAGCCCAGCTGGAACCGTTCCCGGACATTCCATGAATTTGCAACGTTGTCAAGTGCGGCCGTATAGGAGTTGCTGTCCAGCGGAAACACCACCAGGCTGGCAAGATCATTCGGCCATAGCATCAGTCCGCTTTGGGCTGAATCCAGCGGTATGGAGATTTCCTGTCCGCCGGGAATGTCTGCGAATTTCCCGGAGGCAAGCTTCCCGGATGTTGTGACTGCAGTATACTGCCACAGGCGCGGAAGTGACGGCATCATGCCCATCTGCAGTACCAGCAGTTTCCGCCAATCGGAGGCGGCAAGGTCGCGCTGTGCACTGATAGTATTTTCCAGCATGACTGCGGTGGCGCCGTCATTTGCCGGGCGGAAGGCGGTGATGTCAGTACGGGAGTGCATGGCGGCGCCGGGAGCATTAAAGTCGTAACGAATCAGGTTGAAAGCGCGGGAAGCTGATTTAATGCGCATCTCTGCATTGATATGGTCTTCAACGCTGCCATCGGCCATTACCAGTCTGGGGCCGGGATGGAAGTATTTGCAGAGTTGAATGATCCCGGCTTCGATAATCCGCGGCACCAGTTCGCGGGCATCGCGCATGACACCCAGCTGGCCGGCGCTCTCGCCTGTATGCCAGTAAGAATGCTGTAGATACAATTCCCGGTCGTCCCGTTCAAATCCGGTCGGTGGCAGCGTTACGCTGCAGATGGAATTTTGATTGTCTGAACACATTCCTGCCAGAAATGCGCTGTCCTGACACTGGAAGCGGCCGCTGCGCGCCTCGGTGCCGTCGTCTGCCCGGATTATCCATGAAAGTTCGCACTGTTCGGTGATCAAAACTGGTTCGTCGATTTTAACGAAACGGCGGTTGGGATACCAGTGGCGTACAGGTTGCGTACCGCGATAAAGAATAACTTCAGTAATCGGCTGTTTATGATTGACGCTGAGATGCGCCAGAAGCCATACCCGCCGGCTGAAGAGGATGCCGCCGCCGTTTTCTCCGTCGCGCATATAATCACAGGAGTAAGCCAGCCGCTTTATCTCCGGTCCGGATGATACCGAGGATGAATACTGAAACGGCGGCATTTCTCCCTGACTCGGAGCTAGAATCGCAGTCTTCCAGCCGGCGGCGGCGCGGGTGATTTCGTCCGTGCTGCGGTAATTGCCTGAAACCCGCGGATAAGGGCCGTAACCGCTGGCCAGTATGTCGGCATACAAATTTCTGGAGTCGTCGGCGGTTTTGCCGGTTGTGTCAAACGTCAACAGATTGAACCCGCGCCAGAAACGCTGATAGAACGGACTGATGCCGTTGCTGCCTGGCGTGAGCAGATTGGCATGGATGCCGCTGCCGCCGCAGTATTCGCCGCCGAGAAATTTCCAGAACAGTTGATACGGGTTGCCTAACTCGCTATGATTTGGCAACTGGGTAATCTGTCCGAAGAAGTAAGCATTGACCGCTCCATAGGTTTTGGGGTCGTCAATCTGGCGGCGGCGGTCGGCGTACGATGCGCTGAGCTGCAATCCGGGAATGGCGGAGAAGCCGGCATTTGAAGCGGCTTTGCAGTCCTGCTGTAATTTTGTCATTTTCTCCGGTGTGAGCTGATCAAGATCATCAGTGAAAACCAGAAAACGCATATCGGCAGACTTGGCGGCGGCGACCATTTCAGCAACGGTGTTTTTGCCCCCGGCATAGTTGGAGCGCGCCCCGATCAGCCCGGGAAAATATTCGAAGTTGCCAAGCTGTTCACAACTGCCGCCGGCCGGAGGCTCGAAGGTGGCGGCTAGCTCTTCAGAAGTCATAGCCGGAGCATTTTGTTCAAACAGCCATATTTCGCAAATCGAAGTAAAACTGCCGCTGCCGCTATTGCCGCGTCCGAAGTTGACCATAAGGCGGTTATCGCTAATAGCGGCGGCAGGGACATCTATGACTTTAAAGAGCGGCCCCTGGCGCAGATCGAAGCGCGGCAGCGAGATTTTATCCAGAGATTTGCCATTGACGGCAATTTCAAGTTCGCGGGCGCCCTCTTTCTGATAAGCCCATACCATGATGCCCAGACGGTATTGTTTACGCGAGTCCAGACGGTCGAAGCGGTAGTCAAAAATTTTGATATCAGCTGCCCGGCAGTTGGCGGCGGTGGCATGGAAAATTTCCGACCAGGCCCAGCGGATCAGCCAGGATGTCCCGGCAGTATTGACATAGCCGCAACCGCGTTCCGGACTGAAAGGAAGATCGCCGACAGCACCGCAGTCAATGTAATATTTGACGCCGAACCCGGCAGGTAGATATTGGCGCATTACATATTCCAGCCACTTCCCCTTGTCCGGAGAAACCGGTACATTGCCGGTTACAATAATCTCCTTTTTAGCTGCAGCCGGTGTTTCGTGGGTCATGGCGGCCAGCGCCGCCCGGTTGGTGGAGACATAGCGGAACAGGTTGTCCATCAATTTGAGACCGTTGCCTTCGTTCAGTACGAAGCCTTCACCGTATGACCAGTGAAATGCGTCATAAATGAAATGACCGGAGGCGGTGGTAAACAATGCCAGCCGCCCTTTGCCGGTTTGACGAACTGCAAGAAACGGCGGTTCACTTTTCCAGGTACCTGTTTCCTGAATGTTTTTACTGATTTTATTAAACGGATATGTGGCGCAGCTCTTCTCGCCGCGAATCAGCGTTTCCCATTCCGGCGACAGTGTCATGGAATAAGTTACGACGTAATGATTGCTGAAATCCAGGGGCAGCCAGATGTGATCAATGCCGCTGGTTACCGGATGATCTTTCTTCAGGTTGGTGGTTTTTAAATAACGGTAAGCCAGAACACGCACAAGCTCTTTCTGATTGGCCGGGTCAAGCGGAATTTCGCTAAGCAGTCTGGCTCCGTGCGGTTCCAGCCATGGATTCAACTGCCGGACAAAGTCCTCCACGCCGTAATAGCTCGGTGCCGGGATCAAAATAACGCCCCCGCCCGCCTGCAGATAAGCATCCAGGTCGGCCCCCAGCCGGGTATCGATCGCTCTGGTTCCGCAATACAGCTGCGGCATCATGCCAACCACTATTGGATATTTGAACAGCGTGGCCCGGTCAGTTTTCTGATAGGTTCCGAAGTGCAAGTCGTAACCCAGTTTGCGATAGGCAGCCAGCGCTTTGTGATCAATACTGTTAAGCCCTTGTATGGCGGTGTCTTCGGAGGCCAGACACAATACCGGAACAAGTGTCTTTTCATCTGATGAGGCAACATTCAATGCCATCATCAGTCCGCTGAATGCGATCATAACTTTCAATAATCCGTATTTCATGATGTTTTTCCTTATGTGACTTAAGTTTATCTTAATTTTAGATATTTTCAACCCGTCCTGAAATTTCACCGGCACCACAGCTGAAGTGATAATTTACCCGCAGTTTGTCCCCTGTACGGAAGTTTTTCTGCATCGGATTCAGTTCGTAGCTCAGAACGAAGCAGCCGTTTTTCCAGTGCCAGCCGCGCAGGAACATCTCACCCGGAGCCTGGTCGATAGTGAAAAAATAACTTGCTGCCGGATCGCCAGTCAATCCTATCGGGGAATCTGATTCCAGTGGAACTCCGTGCTGTGCGTCTATCGGCATCTGCAGCAAAGGCAGAACGCCCAGTGTATCCCATTCTTTTTCTCCGGAAAAAGAGTCCTGATGACCGGGATGCAGCAGTTCTGTCAATGCTATATTGCCGCCGGCCAGCCGGAGCTTATCGTTCCACTGATGCATGGAATGCGCCAGAGAGATGGTCTGACCTTCGGCAAGTTCAACATTACGGAGCCAGGTAATCTCAAGATCGATATTGACTGAGCACGGCTGGTATTTGCACCACTTGGGAATCGAGTAAACAGCGGAGCAGCACCAGAGTGAGCTGGGCGTGATAGACCGGGTTGGAATGAATGTTCTGCCGCCATGACCGACCCAGGTGGCTCCGGGACGGTTAATCCATGTACTGCCGGCGTCAGAATAAACCAGATGCAAATCCTGAGTGCAGGGGCCCAGGCGGCGGAAATGATTGTTCAGAAAGTCAAATCCGGACGGCAGCGTGAGAAACGGGCTTGGGTGAAACGACTTAAAATTGCCGACCATGCTGGATACTTCGATCCCGGTAGGTATAATATCCGACCATGGCACCGGAGGAGTAATTCGCACGTAATCGCCCCATGCGTAGCCGCAGGTGACAAAGCCATATGGTTCGTAATAGTTGTCGCCGATGCCCAGGAAGCCGTCCTGGTTCAATTCAAAAACGTTGTGATAGTCATTCATCTGGTCGGAGCCGCGGTGCGCCCAGTAGTAACGGTTGCGGGTATGGAGAGGCCACGAGCAGCAGAGTTCGCCTCCGGCAGCATCTTTCGCAGTTACATGCAGATGCACATCATGCTCTAATATCATTGATATTTCCTGTATGAAGCTGGTACTGTCAGGGGTAAATTGCTGCAGCAGCTTCATGCCGTCCCACAGACATACTTCAGTCAGCGGGTAATCCGCCTCCAGTTCAAACTTCAAAGTACAGTGCTGCCCGGTTTCCCATTCGTACCAGTAGCCTTCCCAGTCATCAATAATCAGCTTGACGTCAGGAAAGTCGAAAAGCCGTAAACGCGGACCAGTAGTGATCTGGCTGAGATGAAGGTTCTCACTGACCGCTTCATGCCATGCTGATGGTTTTTCTGCAAGTAACAGAGTCATTTTCTTAGACGCTGAAGGCATTTCACCGCGACTGATATTCACTCCGCCGATAAAACCGCAGCTGGCGACTAATTCCCGAAAAATACGAACATCGTAATCATTGTTTATTTCAAGGAGATTATAACCGCCGTTCCGCCAATATGGTAAACGGTTTTCAGCGAGGCGGGCATAAACTGCGGAATAGCCGTTGATTTTTACCAGCAGATCTTCCAGCAGGTTGGAATTAGGATAACTCAAGCGCTGGTCAGGAAGTTCATTTACGTTGAAAACTACGCTGGCATTTCCTTCCGCGTCAATTTGTTCATAGCCAGGAACGGCAATGATGCCATTAACCCGTGCCAGTTCTTCGCGACGCTGACGCCAGGTTTCCGGACTAAGCTGGAACCAGTCATAAACAATGACTGCCGCGGCGAACCCGCTATGGATGGCATCGCCAAGCACTTCTTCAACGGTTCGTCCTTCAGGGATAGTACCGATCCACAAACGGTAAATATTCATCTTGTGCAGCCGTTCCCGTTCAGCTTCCGAAGCATAACGGAAAGAGAATTCCCGGTTTGCTACAGCTGCAGCATCCAGCTTCTGCAATGCCGCGGTCTCCCCGCGATTAGTTCTGGTCGAATGACGATGGTTGAATAAAGCGGCCAGGAATTTAAACCCTGATCCGTTATGCTGCAGCATCAAAGTTCCTTTCCAGCGCGGTAAAAAGGCATTGGCAACCCACAAAGGAGAAGAACCTGGGAATGCCAGCACCTGACCCTGTCCGTAACGTCGATATGCCCCGAAAATCGGAGCAGACTGTACGGTGTTGCCGCCGCCGCCATAAAATCCCTGAGGGAAAGGCATGCTGCTGCAGGTTGCGCTGCCGCGGAGGAACGGAATCCATGCTTCACCTGGCTGACAAGTCAGGTGCTGTGTGCCGTGACCGCCATCGACGATTAAGTCAAGAAGTGTGATTCCCTGCAATTCAGGCAGTACCGGTTCAATATTACAGCGGATTAAACGGCCGCAGTCAAGAAAAGGCATCATGCTCTGCCGCTCCGGATTCTGTTCTTCGATACGATTAAAAGCAAAGGCAATATCGAATCCGGCGGTGAATTCATTCATGGCGGCTTCGCTTCGACCATAACTTTCGGCGAACATCAGCACCAGGTTGCCGCCGCATTCGACGTAATTATACAGCCAGGACGTTTTTTCCTGCAGTACAGGATGGTCATTGCGGCTGTGTCCAATCAAAGGAAAACGCATTAATACAACTGTATCAGCCTCTTCAAGATGTTCTATGGTTAGTTGATTAATAAAACAACTGCTGCAGCGGATGCCTGCCGCAAGAAGACGCCGCTTCAATTCCGGATCCACCAGATATCGGAACTGGCCGTCGCCGCTGCTTGCAGCCAGAAACAGTACTTCTATATAATCACTCTTCATAAATTTTTTCCTTTCGACTTTTTACAAATATAATGCATTTCCCTGCTAATTGCATCATTCGAATTTTAAACTTGTTTTCATTGATTAAACTATTCATTATTACGGCCTATTTTATAGCACATTTGATTATGCCGCTAACAACTGCGCCTGGCTCAAGGGTGAATTGAACCGGCGTGGAACATGCATCAAGCAGCGCGGCGGTGGAGATACTCACTGTCTTGCAGACGGACTTCGGATTATGAAGCGTAAAAGCGATTTTTTCAGACTTAACAGAAACAATGTCTATGTAGACTTCATGGTCATCGCAGATCAAGGGATTACCGAGAAAATATTTACCTTCCTGCTCAATTGACAGCCATAAACTACTATCCAGAACTCCTCCCGGATACCATGACAACGTTTCCCTGTCCATCTTCAGCGCCCCTGCCGACCATTCCGCCCTCACTCCTCTGACCGAGATTGGAATTATACGGTTTGGAAGCTTATCTGCAGCACCGAAACTTGCCATGCATCCATCTCGCTCCAGCTCGATGGTGACTATGTATGGCTCTGGAAGAAGTTTGCCTCCTTTTATATCAGCGGGCGCATAGACAGGAGCACGGCGGCAGCCTCCAAGTCCCCACAGACCGCTCAGTTCCTCAAATAGTTCCGGTTTTTCTCCACCTCCGTCCTGCGTGACAATCCAGTTATTTTCGATCTTGTATCCTCTGGGTAATGTTTTATTATTCTTGAAATCCATTCCGACAATGATTTCAGGTTGTCCACTGTTCCTGGCTACAACCGTCATTCCGTTATCGAGGCAATGAATTCCTAAAAGGCCGTATGGATCCGGAGTAAAAGTTATATAACCGCCGGGGCCGATGTTTATACGGCGAGACCATTTTTTGTCATTGAACTCCATTGCTTCTTTCTGGTTTTTTCCTGCCTCGTCTATGAAGGCAATGTGGTTGAAATCTTTACCTTTGCCTTTATATGAAATGTCAACCATTTTAAGAGCGAAAACGTCATTATTGCCTTTTTTATCTATTTTAAGATCCTCTAATGCCGTAAATTTTGAGATCCCTTTGACAATGATATAACCGTAGGGTTGAAAGCGATAGCGGAAAATAATTATCCTCGTCGAAACATCGGCGCCATTGATATCAAGATAGTATTTGCCTCCATCAGTCTTTTTTCTGCTCACCCTGGGAAATTTTTCCTCAAGTATGACAACATCACGTGTCGCCAGCAACTGCCGTCTGGCAGGCTCAACAGTTCCTCCGGGGATACCGGGAGACAATAACTCCGGATAGGTGGTAAGATTGTCCAGGCCTGCGCTGATCTGCCCGGTTTCATATCCTTGCGGATGATATTTCCCGCCAGTCGCCGGATGGTAGAACCTGAAGTAGTTCCCCCAGCCGAATGCCAGCGTAACCAATCCACCATGGCTGTACCGTTCACCCTTATACATCAAAGAGCCGCCAGTGTCTGGATATATCGGGTTATGATAGTCATTCATGCGGTCAGAGCCGACATGATTCCAGTAATTCATATTTCGGGTGGCTATGGCATAGCTTATGAGTTTTCCGCCATTTGTATCTGTGGCAGTGACATAGAACGGACCTTCAGCCGCCATTGGAAGCTTTACTTCAACATTGAACTTGGCTGTATCCGGAAAAAAACGGCGTACTACTTTTTCCCCTGACATGAGGATTACCTCATTCAGAGCATTTTTCGACTCTATTGAAATGGCGACTGTTACTATTTCACCTGTCTGCCATAGCACATAGCTTTCCCAGCTATCCCTGACCATAGGATCAGCCTCGAATTTTTTCAAGACCGGGCCGCTGCTGATAAATCCGGGAACAAAACTGATGCTTGGAGTGTCGCGTAAAGTCTCCAGACTCCTGGCCATTAGATAAAATGCATATCCGTTTCCAGCCGCATTGGCTAATTCATTAAGAGACCATACTTTAGACGAGGCTACAGGCAGTAATGTCATTCCCGGTATTGGCTGGAGTCTTTCCAGGTATTCCATGGCCATTGATTTAATCTGTCCGGCTTCCTGCGTTACGACCTCAAGAGCATTGACTCCGCCCGTCTCCCACGGATGACTCGGGTTCGCCTTGGGATTTGCAAAGACGTAGATACCTTTATATTTATTCCCGGATGTTTGCAACATTGTATGAATAAAATTCAAATTTCTGTCCTGAGGCGGCCACTTCTCGATATTTACTGCATAACCTGTGTTGCCGGTAGTGTCCTGCCACTCTACCCCTGGAATCACCACCAGTTTGTTATCCGTAGCGGACGCGCATTGCTCAGTAAGTTTATTCCAGCTATCAGAATCCGATATGCTGTCGGTAATAATGATGAAGTCAAGACCGAGTTCTCTGGCTTTGGAAGCGAATTCTGATACAGTGTTCATTCCTCCGCTGAATGTAGTACGAACACCGAAGATTCCGCGGTATGGATGCATTCCCTCGAATATCTTTGCCGGCTCCATAATACATCCCCCGATATTCTTCCTTGGCGGAGCAGCACCTTCCTTGAATCCTCCTGGAATTCCTTTGGCAAGTGAAGGAGCCGCCAGCCAGTCAAGTACGTTTGACAATATTTTCCATGTGTCTCCATTTTTCAAGAGCCAGCCATTGTCATAGAAAAGATGGTACCCGTCATTCCAGTAATGGCTTGGAGTCGTGGAAAAAACTGCGACACGGCCGGACTTCCAATCACGGACAGCCAGGCACGGCATCCCTTCAGTTTTAGTTTTTCCTCCGCTGACTCCGTTCGCCATTTTGACAACCGGATCCCATGAACTGTCTACCGAAAGACCGCGTATCATATGACTTAACCAGAAAGATGAAGTACCTTTAGTTATCTCTCCGTTGCCGAGGCAGGTAGTTTTAAATGAATAATAGTAGGAAGGATTCTGTAGATTGAAGCGGTGAATATTCTGCTCATTGCTTTCTTTGAAAGACTCAAACCAGACTTTAGCCCCCATTGGCTCAAGAAACTTGTTCAAGAGGGGACTGAAATCATCGGTATAACGTCCCTCTGTAAAAAATGTGAAAACACCTCCGCCCGAGTTGATATAGTCATGAAGCTCCTCTATATGACCGGATAAATTCTGTTTATTATCTTTGGCGTTGTTTACACTCTCCATGCTGCATTCATAAAGGATGACGACGACGTTGAACTTGGAAAGAATTTCCGGCGATAATTCTGAAAACCAGCGCTCTCCGATAGACCAGCCTTCGGCTTCCAGGCGCTGCTTTGCCAGGGGATGGACAAAGTACTTTATTCCACTGTCATCGTGCGCTACGAAAAGTACGGTTTTGTTGTTTTTTGATACAGATGGCATGTTTTCCGCTTTCAAATTAAATGAAGATACATATAAGATAGATGCCAAGATTGACACTGCCAATGAGCTGTAGATTGTCGATCTCAAGCAATATTTACGCACTTCGGCGCCAGCAGTTTCCCTGCCATTCATTTCTGTATCTCCGTAGTGTATTTTATCAAAAGTGTATCCTCTGTTAACAACTTTTTTAGATTATGAAATTTATACTGATGGTTAGATTACCATTTTCAGACAGTTATTGTATAAATTGAACACATAATTGTGATTCAGTTCTTCATTGACTCCCAAAGTAACTCTTCATTATAATTTTGTAAGAAGTTCCCTTCTAATCTGCCATGGCTCAAACACCAGATTTATATCGAAGTCATGGTCTCTCCACACAACTTTCTTCCCTTCAGCTTCGAATAATAGAATTTCCCATTTCCCGGGTCCCAGGTTTCGCAATCCGGAAATAACTACATTTTTCGGTAATCCTGAGAACATTTTCAAATTCTGATATTCAGGAATCGCCGCGGCGGCAATGTTGAATTCCATGCCTAGACGATGCAGATCGGCGGTTTCAGGCGGCGCGTTAAAAGCGTAATAAATGAATTTGAACCGGCGCTTGCCATTGTCCCATGCTGCTTCCGAAGGGGTCACTGGAAACCATGGTGCCCAGCGCTTGACAGGACTGCGAAGCAGCAGCGTTTCCAATTGGCCGTTTCGCAAAGCATGTGCCGGAGTCCCTTGATTGATAATGGCAAAGTTTTCAGTATGCACCCAATTGAGAGCAGGAAATACATCACCCTGCATCATTACCGGCGAGTAGGCCGTTCGTATGACTGAGCCGAACGGTATTTCCGCCCGGCACGAGGACTGCGGCCTGCCGCAGTGATCCCAGCGGACAGCTATTTCTGTAGAGCTGCCAAGCCAGTCAAGATCATATTCTATCTGCACCAGAGGTGATGCCGCTGTAAAAGTTACTGTCCGGCGATAAGTCAGTATGGAAAATCCAGGCCACATTTCCTTGAAACGGTTACAACTGCCGCCGGTTACCAGTCTGGCTCCGCAGTCATCACATTGCCAAGCGATGATTTCATCCTCTCCAGCGGCAAAGATCCGGCTTTTTCCGGAATATTCTTCAGTCCACATTGTGCCGTTATCCTCCCTTAGCGACAGTTCGCAGAATGTTCCGGTATCGAGACCGCAATATGCGGCACCGGCAAATAGTCCGCTGGAAAATGTGAATGACCAGTTGCCGCATTTTACAGTTCCGCTTTCAGGATTAGATACCAGGGCAGGGCGGTATGGAACGGGTAATTGCCGCGGCCATGGAATGACGGACGGACTGTTCTGCAATAATCTCATTGACTGTGAATAAAAAGTTTTTAACCGGTCGGCATTTTCGTCAATATGGCACCCGCCGGCGGCATCATGGAATTCCAGCAGGAAGAGAGATTCCCAGCATGTTCCGTCTATTGGTGCCCCGCCGGCTTCTGCCGCAAGAATCCGATGTTCCAGATGCCGCGGCAGCGTCTTGCTGTCTTGTCTTGAAGTGTAACATCCTGTAAATATGCGAGATAAATCAATATCATTCCTGATGATTGGAACTTTATCCCAGTAATCGGCGGACAGGGTATTGAAATAAGCAAGATATGATGAGAATCGGAAATCCAATCCCGGATGTTCGTGATTCATCTTTTTGACCAGCATGCATAACTCTGGATAAATATCGTGTTCTTCTCCCATAACGACAAATAAAACATTTTTATTCTGATTGGCAGAAACGGCTTTTTTCAACTGTTCCTGAATACGTTGTCCTTTGATAACCATATTTACGTTCTGATCCTCATCCGGATTGTCAGGATATCCCCAGCCCCATGAGCAGCATTGCGGTCCTGGAGAAACACATTTTACGACGGAGCCGTCCAGCCCTTCCCATAGGAAATCTCCGCAAAGATCATCCTGGCCCGGCCGCGGCATCCGTCCTGCTTTGTAGAAACGGTAACCGTTCAGGTTGAGCAGTTGAGGGAGTTGAGCCGAAACTCCGAAGGCGTCTTCAAATGCTGCGGCAATAACTTCATAGCCGAATTCATCTTGCAGCCACTGCCGCCCCATTGCAATATTCCGATCAATTGCAAATGGGGAACTGAGGTTAAGATCTGGAATCGTTTCCGTACCGCCGGCAATTTCGATCCGTCCATTTTTCAACCATGCCGTAAACTCCGGCTTTAATTCCGGCTCGTGTTCAAGAAGCTGCCGTAACGGCCATACCTGGCAGAACGTGAAAGTGAACTCAGTATTTTCGCGCAGCATCTTGAATACCTGATGGTAAAGTTGCCGGCGCCTGGTTTCATACCAGTCAAAATCCCGCCGCCAGATCAGGTCGAAATGCTGATGGGGAATAATATGCACTACCCGTTTACTCATTTAATCATAATCCGTATTTTTTTACGTTATGTGGTTATAGCGGTTCATAAATTTTATTTTATGCGCAACCAGTTTCGCTGGTAATATTCTATCTTGCTAATGTAACTTTGTCAATCCCTTCAGAAAAGTTATTTAACAGGTTCGATACTCACTTCATGAAGAAAGGCGCCGAAACCATCTTCCGGTGTTCGGTCTGTAACTTTGACATAAATCTCGCCGTTCGTCCATTCAGCAGGAATGCGCCAGGATAGTTCCTTTTGGGGCATTCTGCCTGCAGAACGGAATATTTCCTTATAGTCTCTGGCGTTATTTGAAACTTCAACAATATAATCTGATGCTATAGAAATGTTTAAGTTCAATGCCGGTTCCGCTTTAAACGATTTCAGCGGTATCGCATACACCAGGCATCCCTTGCCGTCAATAAAATAATATTCCCGCTCTTTGCCCGCGCCAGTACTGGCTTTGATGAACTGTTCGTCGCAGCCGATTTTCAAAGTTACAAGTTTCTTTCGCGGCGGCAGCAATGCCGGCGGCGCGTAGACAGGATATTCTTTCTGCGGCGGATCAATGCGGAAGCCGCTTGCCGCATTCGCTCTTTTGAACGCTGTAAATGCGATGTCACGATCTTTGATTGCTATCAGCCGATATCCCGGCGCATCATATCCGAAAGAATTGGTTGACGCAGTCGTGGTGACAATATTGACGACCGGCAGTCCTGTGTATTGGCACTGGACAAGATAATTGCTATGCCAGTGTCCGCAAAACACCCATACCGGATCACGACATTCCCTTATGGCGCTGATTACTTGTTCGCGCAGAACGCGGATCGGTTCGAAATCTTTCTGCTGGACCATGCTGTAATGCTGGAACAGAAGCAGCCGCTTGTCCCGGTTAGCTTCGATGTCCCTGCATAGCCACTGGCATTGCATATCATCAAGTTTTCCGGTATTGCCGTTATCCAGTACCGCAAAGTGCCATTGGCCTTGATTGAAAGAGAAGTATGCCTGCCTTCCGGTAAAAACCTCCATGAATTTATCGGCGCGGTCATGGTTTCCCATCACCAGATATAATTTAATTTCCGGCTCGAGTACTGAGGCAATCTGTTTTAACCGCAAATACTGCTTTACCGTTCCGGAGTGGACCAGATCGCCGGTAATTACCACAAACGCCGGACGGGGTTGAAAACCGTTAATTTCGGTGAGCAGACGTTTTAGCCCGTCTGCCAGATCCGAGTTGTAAATCACCTTTGCTTCAGGATCGGCTTCATCTTCGCCGTAAATATGGGTATCGGTCAATTGGATAAAATAGAATGAACTATTGGCGTCTGGAACAAAAGAAAGTTTGTTGAAAAGTGTTTTTACGTCACTGATGGAAGTCTGTTCGCCAAGACTGTAGCACGGCTTCGGGGATTCATCGGTCAGGCTGGAAGACTTTTCCTGTTTGAAGCGATCGTCGGCAGTTACGCCGTTCAATAGCATCACTCCGAACAGAATGAGACTGGGTAATATTGACCTGTTCACTTTTCAACCTCTCGTGTTTCACGACCGGATTAAGGGCATAATTTGTAATTGCAGGTAAGCCCGGACCAGCATATATGGCCCGGGTATATTATATCGCGTTGAGTTACTTCGGTTGTTGGGCTGACCACCATACTCTGCTATAAATGCCGCTACCCATATCTGTAGCATCGTCGAAGTTTTTTGTCATATTGTCTAATTTTTCAAAACTGACGTGGGAATCCACCCATAGCAGATTCTTGCCGTCTTTATGCTTCCCTCTGGCACTTATAATATCTTTGTAAGTCGAGCCGCTGTCGAATGATACGTCTTCCAGCGGTTTGTAAAGGTTGGGACGGGATGACCATGTAGGCGTGAACAGGGTCTGGAGACCGGTGGCATTATCTCCAAGCAGGATAGTCCTGCCCGGCTTGTTGAATCTCGACAAACGGAGGCTCCAGTTCTGCCCGATGTCCCATCCGTTATGCTGTTTCAAGTAAATATTTACACCGTATCCGTAATATTCGCTGTAACCTTGTGACGCTGTCCAGCGGATAGCCGGACAGAACATGGTTTTAGACAGGTTGTGCTGCTCGACGTTATTTCCAGCCTGTAAGGAAGGATTAAGCAGCGAATACCAGCGGGCCCAAGTACCGCTGCCGTTATCCTGCTGATAGTTCGGGAACCATTCCGCATTACTTCCGTAATACATGTTGAGCGCGGTTCCAAGGGTCTTTAAATTATTGACACAGCCGATGTTGTAGGCTGAATTCCGAGCCTTGTTCAAGGCAGGCAATAACATTGATGCAAGAATAGCAATGATGGCTATCACCACCAGGAGTTCTATGAGTGTAAAATTTTTTTCACTTTTCATTTTTCTATTTCCTTTCTTATATTGTTTGTTGCGCAACTAGTTTCGTTAATAAGATTATATATTACTTTATGTTGATTGTCAATAGGCAAGAGTAATTTTTTTGTATTTTTATATTAATAAACATCCAGGCCTTGCGGATATGGAACAAACTTGACAAAATTATCAGTGCTAAGGAGTTATGAGATTGCAGACTTGTATATTTTAATGTCATTGTATCTTACTGGAATACTTCAATTATCTTCTTTTCATCTGGATTAAGGTCAATAAATATCCAAAGTTCTATTCTTCCGCCGTTGGCAACTTCTGTTGCGGCAGTTTCAATCCCGGCAACTTTAATTCTATATTTTCCTGACTCCATAGTAATCTTTAAAGGCAGATGTTTCAGAGTCTTTTCTGGACCCGTCGAAATTTCGATGAATTTACTGTCCGCTTTGTCACTGACCGTCTTAACCTTGAAACTTTCAGGCATGGAATCGTCAAAGATGATTTTCCCGTCATGCACCACAAAATATCTGAATCCGAAATATTTAGCTTCTCTTATCAGGAACGCGCTTGCGGTTGTGGTTTGTTCGAATACCGTGAAGAGCGGATCTGTATAATACGCGCAAATATCTGCTCCGGTTACATCCTTATCAGGATTAAAATTTATCTCCTTGAGCTGGCTGCTGCCTGATTTTTGGGGATTTCTCTTAGCATATATCCAATTATGATGATTGTGGCCTTCGAGAACAAGTCTGACATTATTCTTGAATATTATATCTTCCAGAGTTTTCTTCTCCTGATCATTAAGAAACTGGGCTCCTTCATATAAAGTTTCGTGAAAGAAGAGCACGGTGAACTTTTTCCTGGAAACTGCATCCGCCAGATCCTTCTCTAACCATTGCTGCTGGCCAGGCAGATGGAAGGAGCCAAGATGATCATTCCCGTATATACCGGCTGTATTAGTGTCTATTCCGACAAAATGGAAGTTTTCGACATCAAACGAAAAGTATAGCGGGAAGCCCATGTATTGAGAGAAATACCAGCGGCACTGGGAGCCGGAATCGGTCTTGTCGAAATCATGGTTCCCGCCGACATTATATACCGGCGACTTAATAAGTGAAATAAGTCGTTTATATGAGTCACACATATATTTTATTCTGGGATCATCATAGCCGCTTGAAATTCCGCGCAGATCCCCTGTTCCGATGGTGAATAACGGATCTAAGCCATTGATTGCGGAAATAACATTAAGAAAAAGCTTATTTTGCGGATTATCATTCGAGTTTGAGAATATGTGCGGATCTGAGAAAACAGCAAAGGAGAAAAACTTGCTTGCGCTCTGGTTGACCGCAAGAAATTTCGGCTTCATAATTGTGCCGGGAATATTATTCTTTTTGTTGATATCAATTTTCAGAGCATAGGTTCCGGTTTTTTCCGGCGTTTTAACTACAAGTTCCCAGAGCGCACTTGATTCATTCAGCTTGCAGGAAATAATGTCCAGCTTTATGTCATCGGCGTAGACGTTCCAGCCGGAAATGTCTTTTACAGGAACTGCTTTGTTGTTACAAGCGGCTATCTGGATGTTAAAATTGGCGGAAGGTTTTACAATCTGCGGAACTTCCGGTTTTATGATCTTGAATGTGTCTCCCAGCAAGTATATATCGTCAAAAAAAGCCTGTTTATTATTGTCGCCGCATTGCAGCATGATTTCAATCCATACCGGGGTGTCCCATGCCGGTATCGAGAACGTATTTTCGAAAGCGTTCCAGTCTTTTGATGCTTTCAGCTTCTTCTCGACGGAGAAAAATTTCTCTATATTCCGTTCATATTTGCCAGTTCTTGAATCGAATTTTACTGAAAAACCCTGAATTTTTACGCTGGCATTATCTCCTTTGTGCATTCCACCGACGGTATAGGATTTTCCCGGTTCTAGAATTATGCTGTACGCAGTTTTCCACCAGCCGTAACTCAACCCGGTCATTGATTCAAGCTTCAGACATTTACCGCCGTTGACTCCTTCTTTTTCCGGCCATGAGCCTTTTACTGATTCGTGAACGTTCACGAAATTCCAATCTACCGGAGCCATATCCGATCCCTCCTCAAACCCGGAGTTGGAGAGCATGTTGACCAGATCTATGTCAATTTTTGCCGCTGCATATAACTGGTTGCTGCTGCAATTGAAGACAGCCGCAATACACAGCGCCGTTAAGGAAATACGTTTCAGCAAATTCACTTGCAGGCCTCTCAATGATTATTTATAAACTCATAAAGTCCGGAAATACATAATATGCATCATATCTCTACTGCTGCCAACCCCAGTATTTGCGGGTTGTAGAATAAGTTCCGGTGTAATTTTTCAACTCTGTGATCGGCAATGGCGATACATGCGTGTCGAACCACAGGATATTTTTATTTTTATTGTGTTTATCCATATTTACAGATTCATCGCTTGCCCCGGCAGGAAGCCCGTTTCCGGTAGTAGACGGTTCGTAGAGATTGCTGCGGCTGGCAAAGTTCATAGCCTGTGTCGTATCTCGAGATACCGCGTTATCCCCTACAAAGAGCGTTACCGATGTTTTTTTTATCCGGCTGACTTTGCCTGCGGCTGGATTGGAGTATATCCGGTAGTTTATCCCGTAGCCTAAAAATGTATCTTTGATCGTGATGGTGGGACAATACATCACATTGGGAATTTGATACTGAGTGATAATATTCCCGGTTGATTTAATATATGTATTTAAAGTTGAATACCATTTTACTGTATTTCCATCCGCGTCAACCCACGATGACAACGGGATGTAGTCCTTTGAGTCATTGAAATACAGGCTCATCCCGCCGCCAACCTGCTTGAGATTGCTCGCGCACAGCGCATTTTTAGCCTTTTCGCGCGCCTTATTCAGTGCTGGCAGTAACATCGCGGCAAGAATAGCTATAATAGCAATCACGACCAGGAGTTCTATGAGTGTAAAATTCTTTTTCTCTTTCATTGTTCGATCCCTTCCAATAAATAGATGCGCAACTAGTTTCGTTATATATTATAATGTATTTTCTCATAAAAGTCAATAACTAATGAATAATATTTTTGAATTTACCTGATATGTAAAAACGCAGATATATGACGGCACCGCCAAAATTCCAATGCCGCTAAAAATCGAATTACAGATGGACTTTGGGAAAATATTTCCACCGCTAATTCGTGATTTTCATGCTGCCTTCTGTCGTTCGCAGGTCAATGATAGACGACGGCGGACGGGTTATCATGGGTATTGAACTTGATAACCTTCTGTCGTTCGCAGGTCAATGATAGACCTATACGGCTGAAGAATATTGAGAAGCAGACTGTTGTAAAATGGCTCGCCGGAACACGCCGGGTCAGTCTCCATCCAGGCGCACCTGCGCCTTCGGATGTAAAATCTCTTCAACTCGATCGAACATCTGTATTTGTCGCGGATCATATCGATTTATCATATTTACATAACATCCTTATAGTTAAGTATATAAGATAGTGCAGCAAGCTAATAAATCAAGTTAAAAATAAATATAAATCGTTAATTATAAACTATTTAACTGATGTTTTATACTTTTGGCGGTGCTGTCGTATGGAGAAGTTAACAATAATAAATGTTTTTTTTATTTACCTATTGACTTTTCTCAATAAATAATATATGTTAACATATACGCAGATAAATAAACATATTGGTTGTATCATGAGCGGAAAAAAAGATTTACTTGAAAAATTTATGGATTATCTGGTTGGTTTGGGATTGCAGCCGGGACGTGAAATTGAATCGGAAATCAAGCTGGCGGATGATTTTGGCGTATCGCGGGGCGCAATGCGCGAGACAATTATGCATCTGTCACATCTTGGAATTCTTGAGCGGGTTAGAAACCGTGGAACATTTATCAAGGATTTCACTTGTGAAAAACTTGAAGAGATTACGTTTTTCTGTTTTCAGTTCTCCGGATTTAGTTTCGACGAGTTGAAAGAAGCCCGCCTGACCATGGAAACGGCGATAATCCCTTTGCTGATTAAGCGGATAACCCCGCAGCAGGGAGAGAGCCTGCGTGATAACATCCGGCTGATGCGTGATGCCGTAAATGAACCTGAAAAAGCAGACAAGCTGGACCGTGAATTTCATATCATGCTGTTCAGTATCTGCGGGAACCGGGCTCTTATGTTTTTTTCAAATGTGTTTCATCTGCTGTTCCGGAGGCAGTATCGCGAAAAGTTTCTCAACCCGGATGCTGTGCTTAAAAGCGTAAATGACCACCAGGCGCTGACTGCAGCGATAATTGGCGGTGATGCCGCTGCAACCACTGAAATTATCCGGAATCATATTCTGCCAACTTGAAATGAAGGTAAATATTTAATCTTAAGGCTGATATGAATAATTTAGAAAAAGATTTGATACCAGTATTACAGGCGACCGGATTTATTGCTGCGCAATTCGCAATGATAAATGAAATAGAAACTACAACAACAAATTAATTACAGAGAAAAGGGAAAGAACATGAAAAGGCAACAAAATTTTACGCTCATTGAACGTGTGTCCAGGTAAGGTATCACTAAACTAGACGAATGAAATGTTTCGTCCATACCAATTGTCCATTTCAGGTATGTAGCCTAATCACTAGCCACTGGCTAACGCGTGAGGATAAAGTTG
>CAIPAT010000176.1 GCA_903863035.1 uncultured Lentisphaeria bacterium | reverse complement strand
CAGGATGAGATCAAGCGCAGTGACGGACCGTTCCTACCTGTTGGTGTAACCGAACGAGAACCAATGATAAAAACCAGAGTGTCGCGCTGTTTTTTTGGACCGGTAAAGCGCCCGCCAGTTAACCGCGACGAACTGGCGGATAATGTTGATTACTATCCGGAGGAGTATTTAAACCGGCTGGCCAGCGAAGGTGTCAACGGCTTGTGGCTCACGGTTGGATTCCGCGACCTCTGTCCCTCTGAGTTGTTTCCAGGATATGGGAAGGACAGCGCAAAACGGCTGGCAAAACTAAGGCGGACCGCGCAGAAATGCGCCCGTTATGGAATAAAAATATATGTCTTCTGTATTGAGCCGCAGGGGTTCGGACAAAACCCCGAATATCTTAATTCAATGTCATATTTGAATGGCAATCCGGAGTTTAAAGGCCATGACGCAGACGGCTGGGCCGTGTTTTTCTGTCCTTCCACCGGCAAGGCAAAGCAATATCTTGAGGATTCGGCATTCCACATATTCTCCAATGTTCCAGAACTCGGGGGACTGATCGACATCAACCTCGGCGAGAGGCCCACTCACTGCTATTCCGCCACCGGCAACTTTTTCGACTGCAACTGTCCGCGTTGTTCCAAACGGCAGCCATGGGAAGTCTTCGCGGACGTCACATCATCCATCTCCAAGGGTATGCGCCGGGCAAACCCGCAAGCCGAAATGATCTCCTGGCTTTACACCCCTTATATGTTTGAGCATAACGGTAAAAGTATTGAAGATCATTTCCAAGTAATGCGGGACATTGCCGCGCATATCCCGGAAAATGTGACTTTACAAGTCAATTTTGAGTCCAACGGAAAAGTCATGCAGCTTGGTCGCGAAAGAACCGCTCTTGACTACTGGCTGGCGTGGCCCGGTCCCAGCGAGATTTTCAAAGACTGCGCCCGCGCCGCCGTGAATTCCGGAACCAGGATGTCGGCGAAAATTCAGGTTGGATGCTCCCATGAGGTAGCTACGGTTCCTTTCATACCGGTACCCGGCAACCTTTACAAAAAATACCGCGCCATGCGGGACCTCGGGGTCAGCACGGTAATGCAATGCTGGTATTTCGGCAACTATCCCGGTCTGATGAACAAAGCCGCCGGCGAACTCTCATTTTTCCAGTTTCCAGACAATGAAGACGACTTTCTGCTCTCGCTTGCCGGAATTGACTGGGGTAGAAATGCCGCAAAAGTCAGCCGTGCCTGGAAATTTTTCCAGAAAAGCTATTCGGAATTTCCGGTCAATCTGCCGTTCACCTGGTACGGCCCGATACATCACTCGGTCGTGTGGCCGCTTCATCTCATACCGGTTGACCAGCCGATATCGCCAAGCTGGAAATTCACGTTCCCGCTGGTCAGCGGGGACAGAATAGGCGAGTGCATCTGTTTCGGGCATACGCTGGACGAAGTTCTGACTCTTCTGCGCCGGATGGACAAATTCTGGTCCGCCGGGGTAAAAATTATGGAGTCAGTTGAACATAATTATAAAAACAGGAGCCAAAGGCTCCTGGATATCAGCCTGAACAAGGCACTGGGCATTCAGATAAACAGCTCACTCAATATTTTTACATTTTATGACATTCGGGAAAAACTCCCTTTTATGAAAAAAACCGCCCAAATTAAAGCGCTTGGTAAAATGCTGGATATTGCGGAACGCGAAATTGAGAACAGCATGAAACTCAAAAAACTCTGCGAAAACGACTCGCGCCTCGGATTCCACTCTGAAGCAGAGGGCTATAAATATTTTGCGGAAAAACTGGAGTGGCGTGCCGGCCTTCTCCGAGATCTTATCAATACCGATTTCCCAAAAGTCCAAAAGATGATTGAGTCCGGGGAAACGCTGTTCCCTGATTACACCGGCGCCAGGCCGAATGGTAAAGTTTGCATCTGCCGCAAAAGCAAAGAAGACGCCGAATCACATAAAATATCGGACGGAGCTTCATTCAAAGTCTGGCACGATGACAAAAATATGTTTTTATCGCTGAGACTTGACAACCGCGAGGATGATTTCACAAAGGTGGAACTTGATATTGAACCGCGCAGACTCTGGCCGACCCGTACTTATCAGATTGACTCAAAGGGAGAACTTTGGCATATCCCCAAGGGCGGAACTGATATGGATAAACGCTGGACAGCTAAAATAGCGGACGCTGAAAAAACTGTTGATTTCACTATTCCGCTGATCTGTTTTCTGGAAAATCCGGAAAAAGTCAGACCGTTCAGGTTCAACCTGACAATTAAAAAGTCAAACGGGAGCGAAATATCATGGGTGAAAAAACACCCGTTAGAGCCGCGGTTGACTTTTGGAACAGATAACCCTGCCGATCTCGGCAGTCTTATTTTTAACTGAAACCTGGTTCAGCAGGAAGGCGGATAACATGATTCGACTATATCGCTCTGAAGGCTTGCCCGTATTAAACGGATATTCTTTTGGCGCTTTACAGTTAACGAGCTTATTAACAATCATTTAAAGCATGATTTAAAAAGGAATATCCGGCTAAGGCGAAGCACATTATATTATCAGCACACCCTATAGAATCTTTGCTATTTCATTCAGCTCCAGACGTTTGCCGGGCTGACTGATTTGCTGCGGATAGCCCAGGGTAATGAGAGAAACAGGAGTCATGTCAAAAGGCAGTTTAAGCAGTTTTTTTATTTTCCTGGGCTGTATCCAGCCGATCCAGCAGGAACCCAGGCCCTGTTCATAGGCTTCCAGCACCAGATGTTCACCGGCAATGCCCAGGTCGAGCAGATGATAATTGATGCCGGAGAGCAGCGGCGCAAGAAAGTGGGTAACGACCGACTTTTTCGAGCAAAGGACGATGATTACCGGAGCCTGTTTGGCCCACGGCATAGGTAAGCCTGGCAGAAAACATTCAGCACAGATGCGTTCGCGGAGTTCACGGTCTTTAACTACGATAAACCGCCATGGCTGCTGATTGCAGGCCGATGGCGCCCAGCGGGCTGCTTCCAGGCAGCGTTCAATTAAGTCATCAGGAATAGCGTTCTCCTGATAGCAGCGGCAGCTAGTGCGTTTTTTAATTGTCTCCAGTATATCCATGTATTCCAAGCTCCAAGTTACCAGTCACCATTCACGGGTTAAAGATTAATGCTGATCTGCATTTTGGCGCGTTCCTGCTGCAACACTTCCTGTACCAGCGCTCTGATTTTATCGTCGCGCAACCTGAATCTAAGGACTTCCTTCATGCCTTCGTAAGGCAGATAGCATGGCTCCGTCCGGGCATTCACCTTGATGATAAAAAAGCCGATCCGGTCATCAATGACTTCACTGAACTCACCGGCTTTCAGTGCGAAAGCGGCGCTCTCAACCCCTGACGGAAGCTCCCCGTTGGCCTGAAATGTACCCAGCAGCCCTTTTCGGTTTTTGCTCACAGAGCAATCGCTGAATTGCTCCGCCAGTTTGCCGAAATCTTCTCCCTGCCGCAGTCTGGACAGAATGGTTTCCGCTTTATCCAGGTATTGGGCTGTTTGTTTCTGGTCGCTTTGCTTGATCAGTATCTGGGAAATCGTAACCGTTGCCGGCACTGAAAACAGTCCCTGGTTTTTGCGGTAGAAATTCTCAATCTCCTCATCCTTGACATTCAGTTTGTCGGCAAAATTCATTTCAATCCACTTATTGAACGCGACCCGGAACTGCTCCTGAGGGTCGCGTGAAACTTTGGTCTGATACTGTTCAAGCGTAAGGTTTTTACCGGCAAGTTCACTGACTAGAAATGCCTTTTTATCCGGCGTCAGCATATTGAACAGACGGTGAAACTCGGCCAGCACCATTTCGGGAGACGGTCTGATATTCTTTTCTTTGAGTTTCCGTTCAATAATCGAGTAATCTACTGAGTAATTGATATTTTCCCTGATTAAAGTCTTGATCTTTGAGGCTGGAAGTTCCGTCAGTTTGTCAATCGGCAGTTTCTGTTTAAGCGTTTGAATCGCGTCTTCACTGGTGATTTTCCGCCCGTTGATTTCGGCGACCACTGCCGGCAGAAACATGAACTGGCGGGCGCCGGCGGGATCAGTGCTGTAATCCTGTGCCGGCAACGATTGAATACTCAGAAAAGCCGCAGTAATTGCGGCAAAAAAGTAAAAAAATCCCCGGCTGTGTTCAGGCATGGCAAAGCTCCATTATTGCTCGGCAGAAAGAATGGTTGCAGGAAGTCGCGAATTTTTGTTTTCCGGCAGGTTGTTTTCAATCTCAAATTCGGCGGCTATGGTTTCAGCGCATCTGTTCTTGTCCTGGCGCATTAAAACGGTATCGCAAAGGAGGCTGAACCTGGTGCAAATGCTTTCCTGGCGAGCCATACGAGCTGCTTCGATTGATTTCCTGGCGAACATCGGCTCCAGTGCTTTGGCCGGCGTATATTCGCTGATAATTTTTCCTGACTGTTCAATTTCGGCAAAAACCTGCTCTGATGATTCCGCTTGCAACATATTGACGACTGATTCCTGAAGACTTCTGAGTTTTCTCAATTCAACGTCAGCCTGGATGAGGCTGCGGTAAAGGCCGTGACGCTTGCGGGCCGCATCCACGGTTTTGATCGCGGCTTCGATATCCCCCTCATTGAGCTGCTGCTGAACAGAGCTCATATAGATATTGCTGACCTCTTCCTCTTCAAGCTCGGCGAGAAAAACACTTTCAGGGTCCAGTGCTTTCAGTTTGATGATTTTTTCAATTGCCTGTTCATGTTTGTTCTCTGCAAGATTTTTGAACATATCTATAGTCAGACGGTTCCGGGTGAGCGGCGGGTCCGGCACTTCTTTTTTACCACAGCCGGAAACGCCTGCCAGGACAACGATGGGAGACATGAAAATAAAGCATGTGCGGAGTAAACTGTATCTAGAATTTTGTTTCATTATTGATCTCATAACTTTCCTATCTTCTGCCGTTTTCTGACTTGCCGCCAAGCCAAATATCCGATAAATCCCAAACCGTCTATCATGGTCTGTACGGCCGTAATGTTCGCGCCTGACGGATCAAGCACCCTCAAGCGTCAGGCGGCTCTCGCACGCTGCTCCTTGAATTGCGTTCAATTCCTAAGCTAGCGGACGCACGCTGTGCGCCTTTAAGATAATCCTGATTTCCGGAATTTAAAGGCAATAAGCCATTAATCCGGGAAATCGCTAAATCCTTTTGGTTGCGGTTATGCCGCGCTAAGCTTTTCGTGGTTAACTGTTTTACTGGTTCCCTGTTTTTCTCTCCCGCGTTCGCGATACCCGCCAAGCGGGAACACTATAGAACTTCCCTTAAAGTATCGGAGCCAGCAGGGCGCATAGGTTTTCAAGCAGGCGGACAATAAATTTCTTATTCTCAATGGCTTCCAGCTGCACTTCATCGCTCTGAGCAAGCTCATTGCGGAACTGCTGTTCCACTTCTTTCAGGAAAGAACCTTTTTCAACGCAAAAGTCCAGTTCAAAGTTCAGCCGAAAACTGCGGACATCGCAATTACTGGAGCCCAGATAAGCCCATTCGCCGTCAATAATCATTGCCTTGGCATGTGAGAAAAAACCTTTGCGCTCGTATATTTTGACCCCTTTATTCAGGAGCTTGCGATAAAAACTCTGCGCAGCCATATCCACGAAAAAATGATTGTTGTTTTTCGGGACGATAATTTTAACGTCAGCTCCGCGGGCGGCGGCCATGCAAATCGCGCTAAGATAACTACGATCCGGCACAAAGTACGGGGTCATGATCCACAGATATTTTTGAGAAGTAGCGGCGGCTGTGAAAAATACATTCTGGGTTGCCTCCGGATTCTGTCCCGGTCCGCTGTTTACAACCCGGACGATTGCGTCTCCAGCAGGTTCAGGAAGCGGAAAATCTTCCGCCACAGCGACATCTTCAAGCGCTTTGCCGGTAGCAAAAATCCAGTCTTTGAAAAACTGAAACTGGAAATCGGCGACACTGGGCCCGGTTATCCGGCAATGCAGGTCGTGAATATGTTTGCGCTTGGGGGTTTTAGCCAGTGGAATGTTTTCTTCTGAAATGTTGATGCCGCCGACAAACGCTATCTTGCCGTCAATGACCAGCAGTTTGCGGTGGTTGCGCATCTGAATCCGCCATGGTGTGAAGATGTTGATCGGAGAAAATGCCCTGATGTGCAGTTTCGGTATCTTGCGCTGCGAATAGCGACGGAAGAAATGGCCGACCCCGGCATAAAAACTGCCGAAACTGTCATACAGCACTTTTACGTCAATGCCTTCTTCGGCCTTTTTGGCCAGCGCGTCAAAAACTGCTCTGCCAACCGGATCGTCCATGATAATGAACGACTGCATCCTGATACTGTATCTGGCGTTCATTATATCTTCCAGCATTCGCGGATAAGCCATAGTGCCGTCCTCCAGCAGCTCAAGACTGTTACAGGATAGCGGTTTACAGTCCGGCAGCAGTTTATCCAGCACGCAACTGAACCCGGACTCCGGCTCCTGCTTGCGGTCTGGACTGAAACGTTGCAAACATGTCAGATAGTTGTTGATGGAGGCCGCACTGGTGAATATCGTTTTCGAGGAATTGAATTTATCGCTGGAATAGCGCATGCTGCTTTCCATCGTTTTAAGCCGGTTGATTCCGAACATCAGGTACAACAGCAGCCCTCCGACAGGCAAAATGGTAATTACCAGCAGCCAGAGCAGCGCACTGGACGGTTCTTCATGCTTGGTGAACAATATATGAATCCCCGCCCCAAACTGGACAATGAGGTAGACTGCATATATCAGAATATAAAGAATGTGGTCACCGCCAATCATATCACACCTTTCAATTTATCATTCCGAGCATCTCTTCTATGTATACTCTACACTGCTGAAAATTTAACCTGGATTGCGGAATGAGCGTACTGCGTCTGTCTTTTTCCGCTACTCATTCAGGCGATATTCATATTGCCAGTCAATCGGACCGAAAAAATCCAATCCACAATCCTGCTCGTCTATTTTTAAATTTTCAGCAGTATAGAGTATATTTATATTATATTATATTGGACGTGTTACGTAAAAATTCCAGTCGCCAATCTTCTCGCATCGTTCTTTTCCGCATTTTTTTTAACCTGGCTTCCGCAGTTGCGATTTTAACACTGTCCGCTATATTAAATATAGAAGCTTTATTGGCAGTCAAAATAACCACAAGTGGTATGAATGAGAATTAATAAGAAAATAGTACTATCATGGGCAGCCGTAATATTATGGATGCTTATGATTTTCGTTTTTTCGGCACAACCGGCAGCGGAATCAGAAAAAGTCAGCCATGGTGCAACTTCGATAATTCTCAAGTTCATTGAGAATTTAGCCATCATATCAGGAGTAAGTGTTGATTTAATAGAAAAAACGGACCACTTAGTAAGAAAATTGGCACATGCATTTGTATTCTTTGTGCTTGCAATGCTTGTTGTAAATGCCTTTTTAAGAACTGGAGTAAAAGGGTTCAGGGTTTTTATATTTGCATTTATTGTGACTTCGTTATATGCCTGTACTGATGAAATCCACCAAATGTTTGTTCCTGGCAGAGCTTGCAGATTGTCGGATGTTGGAATTGACAGCATGGGTGCAATGTTCGGACTTTGCCTGTTCGGTGCTGTGTGTTGGCTGAATTGCCATACAGGGATTGATCTTAGTGAAAGAATTAATACTGCTGTATATAAATTAAATGTGTTTAGAAGCCTGAGGACAAATAATGAATGAGATCAGCCTGCTCTGTAAAATCCTGCCGCGCCTTAAACAGCGCGACGAAATAGCAGTCGGACCCGGCGATGATTGCGCGGCTATTGATATGGGTGATAATTATCTGCTGGCGGCAGTTGACCAGTTGATCGGCGGCGTGCATTATATCAGCGAGACTACCCCGGCAGCAGCCGCTGGGGCAAAACTGCTCAAACGCAATTTGAGCGACATCGCCGCGATGGGCGGAGTACCGCTTTATGCCCTCGTCACCGTTGCTTCATCCCGCAAAGAGGAAGAATGGTTTATGGGGTTTTATGATGGTCTGGAACTTGAAGCTGAAAAATGGAATGTTTCGATTTGCGGCGGCGACCTGTCCGGGTTACCCGCCGGCGGCACTTCAGAAGTCACCACCCTGACCATTCTGGGTAAAACTGCCAAAAATCATCTTTGCCTCCGCTCCGGTGCCAAACCAGGATATCTGCTGTTCTGCACCGGATGTTTCGGCAATTCGCTGAACAGCGGTCATCATCTGGACTTTGTGCCAAGACTCAAGGAAGGCGAGTTCCTCGCCGGAAAATATACGACTGCCATGATGGATGTCAGCGATGGTTTGCTGCTAGATGCCTGCCGTATGGCGACAGCGTCCGCTGTCGGCATCGAACTCTGGACCGAATGTATCCCGCTTCGTGGCGGCGCTACTCTTGAACAGGCGCTGACTGATGGCGAAGATTATGAATTGATACTGGCAGTATCCCCCGATAATGTGCCGGATTTAAAACGCAACTGGCCTTTCCCCGACACCCCGCTGTCGGAAATCGGATTTTTTACCTCTTCCCGTCCCGGACAGGTATTCGACCGCGACGGCAATGAACTGAACAAAGGGACTTACAAAGGTTATGAACATTTTAGAGATTGAAAATATTGAAAGCCGTTCCGAACAGGAAACAGAAGAATTCGCCGCTGCGCTGGCGGAAACGCTGCAGCCCGGAACCGTAATTGCGCTGCATGGCGATCTTGGCGCCGGGAAAACCGTATTTTCGCGCGGTTTCGCACGCGGACTCGGCATCACCGAACCGGTTTCCAGCCCGACCTATACGATCATCCAGGAATATCCGATTGATAAAGGCGGCTGGTTTTTCCACCTGGACCTCTACCGCATTGAAAACTCCGCGTCGGCGCTGGCATTCGGAGTGAATGAATATCTGGAAGAACCCACCGCATTCACCCTGATCGAATGGCCGGAACGCATCGCCGACATCCTGCCATCCCATACCATTCACGTTCATCTCCACCACCGCGGCGACACCCTGCGCGAGATTACCGTAGCCGCCAATGGCCTGGATGAGTTTGTTCAATAGCCCCTAAATACACGGCTGAATTTTATATAATATTAGTAATAACTATTGTCATCAGAGCGAAATAACGTTATATTACTAATGTGTAAGGTAAATAATACAAGGAGAATACAATGACAGCCCTTGCAGAAAATATATTCAAAGAAGCAGTCCGGCTTAATCCTATCGACAGGGCGGAGCTTATTCAGCGGCTGTTTTGCAGTTTCGACACAACATCCAATAAACAAATCGAAGACAACTGGAAAGCTGAGGTTGAAGATAGAGTTTCGGCCTATGATTCCGGGAAAATACCGTCAGACACAATGGAAAATGTATTTGAGCGGCTTTCAAAAAAATGAAAATTATAATCCTTGCTGTCGCGGAACAGGAGCTCTCTGAAGCAATCGCCTACTACAACTTGGAATGCCCTGGTCTTGGTTACGAATTCGCACTTGAAGCCAAAGACAGCCTTAAGCGGATAGATTCATTTCCGGATGCATGGCCTTCATTTTCCGCCAACACCAGACGTTGCCTTATCAGTCGCTTTCCATATGGAATTTTGTACTGCAGAAGAAAAGATGAAATTATTGTATATGCTGTCATGCATCTGAAACACAATTCCGAAAAATGGCTTGAAAGACTTCATAAATACCAGAAAAGTTTAAAATAATACCGGTACTGTATAAATTTCAAGTTCTGCGTTTAATGATATTGGGAGTGGGAGCGGGCGTTGTTTGTCCGTGGCTGCCGCTGACGACTGCCAGAAATTCCCCGGCAAGCCATTCGAACGGATATTGAATGGTGGATATTTCATCACACAGACTGGTAAACAGCGGGCTGTTGTCCATGCCTAGAATAGAGATGTCCTGCGGCACTTTAATCCCGTGCTGCTCCAGTGTCCTGAGCGCATTAAGCGCCAGCCAGTCATTATGGCAGAACAGCGCGTCAACCGGGTTATTTTTAATGAACTCCGGCAGGCAGCTCTGATCTTTAACGATGAGGATTTGCGGCTTTAAACCGTGCTTCCGCATGTTTTCACTATAGCCTGCAGCCCGTTCCCGTACTGCATGACTTGGCCTGTCATAAGTAATATGCGCAATGTTCCGCCTGCCTTGTGAGATGAAATAATCGACAGCGGCTGCGCCGTTAGCCTTTTCATCCGTATGCAGAAAGACTGATTTTCCGCCTTTGCAGCGGCTGAGAAATGAAGCTGCCGGCATGTCCAGCCCTGCCGGAAGCATAAACCCGTCATCATGCGGAATAATCAGCATGGCACGGCATCGTCTTGCCGCAAACTCGGTGATGAGTTCAGTCATTTCCGCTGGCGTATCTGTCGGCGTGATTATCAGGTGAAGACCTGCCTGATAAAGGACAGATTTCACGATACCGGCTAAATCCATCAGGAAGGCGCTGTTCAATTGCGGGATTACTGCGGCAACAATCCGGCTTTGACCGGTCATTAGTTCCCGGGCCGCCGGATTGGCGCGGTATCCGTGCAATGCGGCGGTTTCGAGGATTATCTTCTGGGTCTGCTGACTGATACCGCCGCGACCGTGCAGGGCACGGTCAACCGTTCCCTGCGACACTCCGCATAGTTTTGCCAGTTCAAGCGATGATATCATTCAGATGCCGTATATTCTATTTTTTCCGTTTCAATACTGCCTTCGCATACTTTAATGAATGGTTTGCCATTTTCAACTCCGGACAGCCCGTAACCGGTGGCAGTTGACAGAAAACTGGTAAAATCACCTTTGATCCGCGGTACGATATAGAGTGTTTTCGTCACGGCATCGTATCTGATGCCGGTCATTCCCTGCAGCAAGCTGTAACTGGCCATAGCGCGGGCATACCAGTGCCCGCATTCATATTCGTTGTAAGGATTACGGCAAGTACCGTCATGCCGCTGGCGAAGGATGCGAACGATTTCGAGACCTTCATTAATGCATCCCATCAGCATCAAATGACTGGCCACCTGGTATTCGATCCCGGTCCACACCTCTTCGCTGTAAACGAACGGCAGCGCAAGCCTTCCGCCACGCGGCCAGGTGCAGAGCAGCAATCCGCCGTCCTTACCGAACGCATAACTGGCGCGCTGCGGATTGACATGGTCGGAAAAATCGCGTTTCAAGTTATATTTGTATATTGACAGCAGATGACTTTTGACTTTTACCGGATCAAGGATTTCACCGACCCCGCAGACTTCCGCCAGCCATGCGCCAAGTACGCCGTCGGACAGACAGCCTTTACCATACTGGTATTTCGGGCCTTCCTGCTGCATTAATTTCTCAGCTTCCGGCGAATAGATTTTGCCACCACATAAAGCTTCAGTTTCCAGCGGCGATTTCGCATGCAGCCCTTCCCATACGATTTTCTGCTCGAAGTATTCGCCGTTGAACAGTTCTTCCTCAAGATACTTGCGCCCTTTGGCATAAAGCTCATCGTACAGCGGTGTTGCCTCGCCGAGATGCGCTCCCATCAGCGATGCTGCTTTCAGCGCGCCGAGGTAGAAACTGGAGCACATGCCGTCCGGTCCCCAGAATTCGATATCATAGGTGTTGTGATGCGGCTCCACCAATACGCCTGCATGCTCAGGATCCCATGCATTGATGCAGTAATTAAGACTGGCTTTGGCTTTAGGCCAGAATTCTTTCAGCCAGGCGTCATCGCCCTTGATCCGCCATTCGCGATACAGCTTCATCAGCCCGCCGAGCTGTCCGTCCGAGGCGGCATGAGACATTTTCTTTGCCGACTGGGAGATCGGCAAATTGTGGCGGAAATTCTGGAAGCCGTCTTCAAACTGAGCCTCGTTGAATTCAGTCTGCCGCAGTGAGCGTTCAAATTCGGGGAACAAATGCGACAGCGCCTGAGCATAATTCCAGACGTGGGTGCAGGAACCGGAGCAGCACCCCCCGCAGTCGCAACAGCCTTCCCAGCACCATAGCCTGCCGCCTTTTTCACGCAGCACGGTAGGTGATTTCAGAATTGTCAGGTTCGCGTCAATGGCATCCGTTACTTCCGGCGGCAGCGTATTGGCATATAGCGTCCGGGTGAATTTTTCAGTCTTTAACCTAAGTCCGGCGTAATTAGCTTTCCAATAATCACTGACAACGTCAATACTATCAAATTCAACAGTGTACCACGCTTTGTAGAAATCATTTTTCTTATGTTCCTCCACCACATCATGGCCAGTTTTTACATCTGATTCCGGCATGTACCAGGTGAACTGCAGCGGAATAGTGATAAATTTGCCCGCCTCCAGACAGAACTCACAGGCCACTGTACCGCCCTGACTGGCTTGCGAATAGTCGTCGCTAAATTCATCGTTCTCAGGACATCTGCCATCTTCGGTATCGTGCCAGACGGCGGTACGCTGGTCAAACCAGCCGCCTCTGAACCAGGATGGATTGACTTTTACGCCGGGCAGATTGATGAATGCGGCAAAACTGCCGGGCCTTTGCTGGACTTTCCCAGATTCATCCACTTTTTTGAATGATTCCAGGACAAAGCCGCAAGCCGACCTGCGAACACGACCATTCTCTTTTGTGTGTCCGTTGCACAGAAAATTCATGGCGTTGAAACTGAACACCGCCGTCTGTTTGTCCGGCGAGTTGTTGGTGAAAGTATATTCGATCGCGGCAGCAGGCAGACTGCTGTTTTTAGTGTCATTCGGAATAAATGGACTCCAGCCGGTAAGCTTGACGTCCAGCGGCATATCGGGATGGTTCAATTCTATATTGCCAAACGGGAATTGCGCGGAAAAAGCAGCTTCCGCATAGCGTGGCAGGCCGAACGGAAAGTTTCCCAGCCCGTTTCTGGAACCGGGCTTTTGCATGGTTATCCGCTGCGAAACCGGCCCTTCCAGTATGCGGGTATTGCCGCTGCCTTTAATATGTATGGCAGCGTACGCGTAAGGCTCATTATTATTGTCATGATGATGAAACAACGACACATTGGACAGCCCGCCGCAACCTTTCAGGCAGATCATCCCGGTGCCAATCCCTCCCATCGGATAAGCAATAAGATCACAATTTTCTCCACGGTAAACTTTCGGGGCCTGCTGTTTTGCTGACATAATTGATTTTCCTTACTCAAAATTAAAATTTGCGTATAGTTAAATTATTAACGTGTAGCTACACGTTAATAATAATTATACATGCTGCATCAAATTTTTGCAATCATGGAAATAATGGTTTTTGTAAAATAAATTGTATTGGGGGAATCCGTTTA
This sequence comes from uncultured Lentisphaeria bacterium, assembly GCA_903863035.1. Lineage (GTDB taxonomy): Bacteria > Verrucomicrobiota > Lentisphaeria > Victivallales > Victivallaceae > CAIPAT01. Next base: position 38,035 of record CAIPAT010000176.1, on the reverse strand, counting down.
GAAACAGTTTTCCCGGAAGCAGATTTTGCAATCCGCTCCCGGAAAATTTATTTATAATTGGTTACGCTTTCTTTTTTATTACGATAAGCGGGGCTTTTTTCAGGCCGCAGGGTTTAATAATATATTCATCCTGCCATTGCTCGCCGGCAGTCTGGAACTGTCCGGGGCCTGTCCATCTCGGATTCCTGTCCGTCAGGTGCAGCGGGCCGTGCGAGTTGCGGCGGTGTCCGAATAATTCCACCGTGATTTCATTAACGTCTTTGCGGAGGAACGGAGTGATATCCAGTTCGGCGGGTTCCCAGGCGATCACGCCGGCCTCCGTGCCGTTGACAAACACTCTGCCGGCCGGAGCCTGAAAACCGGGCAGCGAAATAAAGCAGGCTTCGCCTTTTTTAACCGCATGCTTAAACGCCATCATATAGGAAACTGTACCGGAATAAAATGGCAGTCCCTGTTTAGTCCAATCGCCGCAGCGGAGTGATTTAGCCGGAGCAATTATGACCGGGTCAGCGAAATTTGTCAACTTCACGCCGAAATCTCCCAGCAGGAAAGTGCTTTCAAATCCGGGATGGTTTTCACTGTAATCACAGGTCAGCAGCAATTCATTACAGCCGGTTTTTACAATCGACGGGGGAACCGGAAGTTTTTTCAATGAACGGTCAGTCCACCAGCCGGACTGCATATCGGCGGAAAGCGGATGCCCGTTAAGGGTGATCGTAAACGTCTCCGGCTTTTCTATTCCCAGATGAAGCGCGCCGAACGGAAGCGCCTTGACTTCGATCGCGTACTTAAGCATTACTTTAACTGTCCTGGCCGCGGAATTGGTTTTCCGCAGCCACGGCTGAACCATGGCGCCGCCGCGCGGGGCAAGGCCAAGAGACGCCCTAGCCTGACGGTCAATCCGGAGGATTTCGTCCGGCTGCCGCCATTTGCCGTCGCCGATCTTATATGAAGGACGATCCAGCACCAGCACGTTCTCTTCCGACAGCATCACCGGATAGCGGTCCAGCTTCAATGCGGTTTCCCTGACCGTGCGGTACGAAGGCCGCTGCGGGAAAGATTCCTTTTGTCCGGCTTTGGGAATGATGAACAATCTGGAGCCGAGTTCCGGGAAGCCGGTTGAAATCACGAGCTGTTTTCCGGCAGCGGTATATTCCGCAGTGAAGACCTCGCCGGTAGCCGGATCAACTTCCAGCGGCACGCCATGACAGCCGTCAAAGCCGCGGATGGCGACTTCCGGCAGCGCTTTGGTACGTTTGCTGACCGGAGGCGAGTCAGTGCCGGCCGGCTGCCGGCTTATGCCGGTATTGCAGACGAACAGATAGAAATTGTCGCCGTCCTCTTTCAACAAATAAAGCAGCTCGGCGGCCTTTCTGCCGGACGGCTCAGTCAAGGAAATCGTGCGGCCCGGTTCGGCGGCGGAGGCAAGTTTCGCTCCGCCGGCAGGAGCCTTGACGCAACCGGCGGCAAATTCCACAGCATCGCCCGATGCCAGCGCATCAACGTGTTTCGCCACATCCCCGGCGAAAATAACGGTTCCGCCGGATGCTTTAAACTGTCTGAGCAGTTCCAAGGTGGTCCTGCGAATGGTCAGCATCGGCGAAACAATGACCACTTTATAGCTGGCCTGACCAATAACCAGCGCCGGTTTTCCGCCGGCGGCCACTTTGCCATGCCGCGCCATGATAGTTTCGTCGCCGTAGTCAAAATCCAGTCCGGCCTCCAGGAGGGTGTCCTGTATTTTAACGAACATTGCGTCACGCTGTCTGTTTTCTCCATGCTTCCAGTCTTTGCGGATCAGCGTCCAGAAAGTCTCGACCGGATGGATGACCAGAATATCCCTGACTTCTTCTCCGCCGATCATGACCCGGTTGATCCTGGCAAAGTAATCCTCCACTTTCGAGTAAATCTGCCACCAGGGGGACTGATAGAAGATCCCGGCCGGATAATCACGCTTGGCTTCAGCCTCCATCGTGTACCAGCCCAGATGCATGCAGCGCAGATTTACGCCAAGAGCGGCCTGCCAGTCGGAAAGTGCTTTATAACCTTTGAACGGAAAATCCCAGCCGGTGCAGCCGTAGGTCTCGCTCAACCGCCACTTTTTGCCGAACTGCCTGGCGGCGGAGCTCAACTGTTTACAGGTGGCATAAATGCGTCCGTATTCAGTCAGTTCGTCCATGCCGGGAGCCTGCATATATTCATAATGCGGCATACATGCGCCGACGTGGCAAACCTGATCTGTGGGCGTATCCTCCGCCAGCATGTGTCCGGTATAAAGCAGGTTGTTTTTTTCGCACCATTCGCCAAGCTGTTTTGAAAAGGCCTCGACAAACATCGCGGTGGTGCAGTCACAGTAATGATACGCTGTACGGTTTATTTCTCCGTCAGGATTTCCCAGCCACAGCTCCGGCAGCCTGTCTGTCAATTCATAGCCGTAGCGCTGTTTGAATACTTCCGGCAGCCGTCCGGTCCATGGACAGTTGGATGCGTCACCATGGAAAATCGTGCCATGGTGCGGTTCATCAGTAAATATTCCCGGAATCACTCCGCCAAAATCTCTTCCGCAGCGCTTCAGATAGGTTTCATGAGTCACTTCAATAAATTTCCTGACCGCTTCAGGATTCATGGTATCAAGATAAGTCTGACCGTTGAACCAGCTATTGAGTTCCTCCTGCTTTACGCCGCATGTCAGAAGCATTTCATTCTTTTTCAGACTGCCCGGAATCTGCTTACGGCTGAGCTTCTCATAAGCATATTTTTCGCCTTCACTCTTCTTAACCAGGAAAAACCATTGCGCATCGTCAGGAACCGGGGTTTTCCGCAAGTCAGTTATTTCCGTATAACAGAGCTTGCGCATCCGGTATTCCGGGTGCTGCGTAACCAGACCGCCGGCGGCGCCGGACGGCCAGCGGTCTTCATCGTACAGCCATGCTTTCATCCCGAGTTTCGTGGCCTCGTCAACCGCGGCATCCACGCACTTGAACCACTCATCGCCCAGATATTCCGTATTCAAACCAACCCTGGCGTGCAGAAAAAAACCGCCTAAACCCATTTGTTTCATCAGCCGTATCTGCCGGCGCATTTCCTCCGGCTCCAGCTTGCCGTTCAACGCCCAGAATAATGTGCCGCGATATTCAGCCGACGGATTCTTCACTTCTTCGATCAATTGTTTTTTCATTTGCACTCCGTAATTTTATTGAAAATCTTAATTAAATTGCAAAATAACAATTTACATTTATATTTAAATTAACTTTAAATTCTGTTTTAAACCTTAACTATTTTGACATTGAATAGCATTATATTGACAAAATGACAAACAAAATAAAAACTTTTGATATGTCGGCGGAAAGTTTTTTCCAATATTTCGACCTCCCGATTACCGCCTATCCGCTAAAACAGGCTCCGGCGCAGGCGCACAATCATGAGTTTTGTGAAATAGTGGTCATCATCAAAGGCCAGGGCATACATGAATGCAACTGTAATTCTTCACTGATTAAAGTCGGAGACGTGCTGTTCATTCCTCCTGGCATGACGCATGGCTATGACAAAACTGAAGATCTCGAATTGATCAATATTTTATATCTGCCTTCGCGACTTGGCATTTCCGGACTGGATATTGCATCTTCCGAATTCTACGGTCTGGTAATCAGCAGCAAAATCCCGTCAGAGAAAAATCTTGCAGCTCCGGTCATAGCGTTAAACGAGGATGAACTTGCCGAAACGCGGCGCTTATGCCGACTGCTGGAAAAAGAACATGAAGAATGTGCTTACGGGCATGAATTTGCCTGCCAGACGCTCTTCATGGAACTGCTGCTGTTGTTCTCCAGAATTTATGAACGGTGCAAGAACCGGAAACGGGCGTCAACTCAGAACCGGATCGGCAATGTTATCGCATACCTGAACCGGCATTATGCTGAAAAAATAAGCCTGGAATCGCTCGCGGGCAAGGCAGGAATGTCGCAACGGAATATGATCCGGCTGTTTGAAATCGCCACCGGCACCACGCCGGTAAACTATCTGCTCCATTTGCGGGTATATCAGGCGGCAGCAATGCTGCGGACAACCGCACATAGCGTAAGCGAAATTGCAGAAAAATGTGGATTCAACGACAGTAATTACTTCAGCCGCCAATTTCACCGCCTGACATGCAAAACGCCGTCAGCATTCAGAAAAGGCAGTCCGCGGATGAACCGCTGACGGGATTGCATCAATCCAGATGCCTGACTATTTTCCAGGAATAATTGACAAACGGACAGAACGGAAACCAGCCGTCTCTGATATAATTAACCAGCCCGAATTGAATGCCGCGCCTGAACCCGACGTTGACCAGACCAATCTGCATACAATCTCCACCGCCGGAAACATTGACCACGCTGAGCTGAACTCCGTTTAAATTTTTAGCGTAATTCGCCACCCCTGCCTGCATCCCGTAAACATCCTGGGAAATATTGGTGAGCACAGCCAGTTGAAGTCCGTGGATATCATTGGCCACATTGACTGCGCCGGGCTGAAAGCCGCTAATATTGGAAGCCAGGTTTAGAATACTGGCCTGAAGTCCGTTGAGCTCTTCACTATTCATGCAATATGGAATCGCTGCTTGAATTCCGTCCAGGTTTTTACTGGAACAGCCAATGCCGGCAGTCTGAACGCCGCCGATGTTTTCTGTCGCGGAAATAAGCCATGAAGCTTCCAGACCATAAACGCGGCCAATGCCGGAACTGACCACCTGACCGGTCTTGAATCCGTAGACATTCGAAGTTTTAGTACACTCCGGAGTATCAAACCAGAACCCCACCTGGATGGGAGTTGATTTGTCCAGAGGCTGCGCTTCAGGTTTGGCCGTGGCATCGGCATCCGCTGCCTGTATTGCGAAAGAGGCGGCAAAAATCATAGCGGCGATTAATAAAAATCTCATTTTTTACTCCACAGTAAAGTTATTGATATTTAATTATGCTTACTCAGAAACAGTTTTTACTGCTTCTTTATTATTACGCTTCTTTTTGCCGATTACCAGCATGATTACAACAAAAAACGAAGGAATCAGGATGGTTCCAAATATGCACGATACAGCCATTCCACCGAAAACCGTGGTACCCAGCGCACGGCGGCTCAAGGCTCCGGCGCCTGATGCGGTGACCAGCGGCAGCACTCCCAGAACAAACGAAATTGCGGTCATGACAACAGCGCGGAAACGCAGTTTTGCGGCATGAATTGCGGCATCCGCCGGAGACATATTTTCATCTTTCTCGCACAATTCTTTGGCAAATTCGACAATCAGGATGGCGGTTTTTGCCGCCAGCCCGAAAAGCAGTACGAATCCAACCTGAGTATAAATATTGTTGTCGATCCCGCGCGTAAACAACGCGGCCAGCGCGCCGATGAACGCAATCGGCACCGAGAGCATAACCGCAATCGGAATCATCCAGCTTTCATACTGCGCCACCAGGAACAGATAGATGAAAAACAGCGCCAGAATAAAAACAAAGATAACTTTGCCGCCGGCCAGTTTTTCCTGATATGACATGTCGGTCCATTCATACTTCATTCCTGACGGCAGAGTTTTATCCGCTAATTTCTCCATAGCCTTCATCGCCTGTCCGGAACTCTGCCCGGCAGGAGCCGAACCGTTTACCGTCAACGAGGAATACATATTATAGCGGGTAAGGAATTGCGGACCGAACCTGGTTTCGACTTCGATCAGCGTATCCAGCGGTACCATTTCGCCATTACTGTTGCGTAATTTTATCGAAGAAAGGCCGGTGATGTCAGAGCGGAACTGTGATTGCGCCTGAATTTCGACTTTATACACTTTGCCGAATTTATTGAAATCGTTGATGTAGGAATATCCAAGCAGCCCCTGGAACGCATCGTTGATATCCTGAATCTCAACCCCCATTTTCAAGGCTTTTTCGCGGTCAACCTTGATATATATCTGGGGGACACTGGACCTGAAAGTGGAGAATACACCGGTCATTGCCGGATCTTCATTCGCCTTAACGATCAAATCGTTGGCCGCCCCGGCCAGCCGTTGCGGATTGGTTCCGGTAGTATCTTCAATGACAAAAGAAAAACCGCCGGAGCTGCCCAGTCCTGGAATCGCCGGAACAGTAAAAGGCATGACCATAGCCTCCGGTATCTGATACAATTCCCCGCGCAATTTATTTATAATCGCATCCTGCTGCAATGCCGGAGTTTTGCGTTTAGCCCAGTCATCAAGAATAACAATAACCATGGCGTTATTTGACGCGGCTGTTCCAGTTAAAATACTGTATCCGGAGGTGACAATCACATCACTGACGCCGGGAGTGCTTTTCGCCATTTCAGTAACTTTATCAACAACTCTCTGGGTGCGCGGCAGCGCTGAACCGTCAGGCAGCTGAACATTGATAAAGAAAGCACCCTGGTCTTCCTCCGGTATAAATCCGGTCGGCAGCAGTCCGTATAGTTTATAAGAAACAAACATCATCACCATGTACATTAATAATATCAATACCGATTTTCTTACCAGCGTACTGACGATTGCGGCAAAACTTACGGATATTTTGCCGAAAACAAAGTCAAACCAGCGGAAGAAGAAAAATTTCTTTTTCGGTACAGCTCCAGGCGGACGCAGGATCAGCGCGCTCAATGCCGGACTTAGCGACAGCGCGTTAATCGAGGAGATCAGCACCGCAACGGAAATGGTAACGCCAAACTGGCGGTACATTTCACCGGTGATTCCCGGCAGAAAACAAATCGGGATGAACATAGCCAGCAGCACCATGGTTGTCGCGATAACCGGACCGGTAACCTGCTCCATGGTTTTAATGGCGGCCTCTTTCGGCGGCAGATTTTCTTCGGTCATCAGCCGGTTGACGTTTTCAATAACCACAATAGCGTCATCAACCACGATGCCGATCGCCAGGATCAGCCCGAACAGGGTAATCAGATTGATGGTATAACCGACAGCCAGCAGCACCGCGAAAGTGCCGATCAGCGAGACCGGGATGGCGATAGTTGGAATCAGCGTGGCGCGCCAGTCCTGCAGAAAGATGAACGTGATCAGAATGACCAGAAAAACCGCTTCAAAAAGCGTGAGAATCATTTCTTCAATGGAAGTCTTGATAAATTTCGTAGTATCGTATTTAATGCCATAGTCAAGATCATTGGGAAAGCGTTTTTTAAGCTCCTCCAGTTTGGCGATGCAGTCTTTGGCAATATTCAGGCCGTTGGCGTCATTAAACTGATATACGGCCAGCAGGGATGACGGTTTACCGTTCAGCCAGCCGGTAGAGTTGTAATTTTCCGCGCCAAGATCCACTTTAGCGACATCCTTAATTTTGACACTGGCACCGTCAGGAGTCTGTCTGATAACGATATTCTTGAATTCTTCGACGTCTTTCAAGCGTCCCTGCGTTTGAACAGTGAGCCGCAAAAGCTGTTTATCACTGCACGGGGAATCACCGATAGCTCCGGCGGAGACCTGAATGTTTTGAGATTTTATGGCCTTGCTGATATCTTCAGTAGTCATTTTCAGGCTGGCCATTTTATCCGGGTTAAGCCAGATACGCATGGAATATTTCAATTCGCCAAGCATGTAGACATCGCTGATTCCAGGGATACGGCTGATCTCATCCTCGATATTGATTGAAGCATAATTACTGAGAAACAGCGAATCATAAGTTCCTTTAGGCGAGTAAATACAAATTACCAGCAGCATGTTGCTGGATTTCTCTTTTACAATAACGCCTTGACGCCTGACTTCGTCCGGCAGATTGGCGCTGGCCCAGTTCACCCGGTTCTGCACATTAACCGTATTCATGTCTCCGCTGGTCCCCGGCGCGAAAGTCACCGTGGTAACCGCTGCTCCGGAATCCGAACTGGTCGAAGACATATAAAGCATATCCTTGACACCATTAACCTGGGCTTCAATCGGCTCGACGACCGTCTGCTGGACGGTCATGGCATCCGCTCCGGGATACGTTGCGGTAACCTGCACCTGCGACGGCACAATGTCCGGGTACTGGGTCACCGGCAGCGCCAGCATCGCGATAAAACCCGCCAGGGTAATGACAATAGAAACTACGAATGAGAATTTCGGTCGTTCAATAAAAAAACGGCTGATCATATTAGCCCCTTTAGCGTCTGGTTGATTTATGTTCCGTCTTCGGTTCCGGTTTAGGTAATACCAGCTTCGGCAGCGGCGCGTTATTTGAAGACTTCGTCAATAACTCCTGACTGGGGGACGGAGCCGCACTGTCGACAGCGGAGGACGATGAGCCGGCTGCGTTAAGCGGGCTTGGAACGACCATTACTTCGGCTTTGACTTTAATGCCCGGCCTGACTTTCTGAATACCGTCCACGATGACCATTTCACCAGCTTCCAGACCGGACTTCAGACCGATATCCATATCCTGCTCCTGATCGGCGGCAGGCACGACTTTGCGTCGCTCTACTATATTTGATTTATTGACCACCAGAACAGATTTACCGGTCTGGTCTTCAATAACGGCATTCCGGGGAACCATTACCGCCATGGTTGCTTCTTTAATCTCTATTCTGACCTTAACATACATGCCGGGCATTAAAAGCGATTTAGGATTCGGAAATGTCGCCTGCATCAACAAGGTTCCGGTCGAAGAATTTACCTTATTATTCCAGAATGTTATTTCTCCATGCTGGTCATATGGCTTGCCATCCTGAAAAAACAGTTTTACAACCAGGAAATCCTTTTTAACATTATCCTTGTCGCGCATAAAGTCGAGCAGATCGACTTCACTTAAGTTGAATTGTACGCGGGCTGGGTCGATTCTGGCAATATCCGCCAGCATTCCGCTTTCCGGACCCACCAGATTGCCCACGCTGTAAACTGCCAGGCCGACCCTGCCGTCAAACGGCGCTTTGATTTCAGTATAACTCAAGTTAAGATTGGCCTGATCCAGTTTAGCCTGGGCTCCGAGAACGCTGGCATCGCTTTCCATCTTTTTCGCGGTCGCGTCATCATAAACTTTCTGTGAAACCGCGTCTTTCTGGTACAATTCCTTTTGGCGGACATAGTTTATATCAGCATTTTTCTGGCTGGCCTGCATCATCATCAGTGTTGCCTGAGCGGCTTTTACATCGGCGATATACTGGGCCTGCTCAATCATATAGAGCAGCGTGCCTTCCTTTACCGTCTGACCTTCCTGGAAATTCTTTTTAACCAGAAAGCCGCTAACCCTGGCCATCAGCTTTACATGGTCATAGGCAACAACCTGCCCGACTTCTGTTGAATGCGGCGAAATCGAGCCCATGACTGCCGGGGCTACCACTACCGCTGGAATTACATTCGGAGGCGAAGGCTGCTCTTTACAACCTGAAAAAATTAACATCAAAGAAAATAGCGCCGCGCCAATGCCTATTGCCTTCATGTCACCTCCATGGTAAAAACGCGACAGATAATTTCCAGTTGAATCAATTCTGAAAAACGCAACCATTTTCCGCCGCCTTTATATTTTAAAAAAATTATATTAATCAAAAACAAATATTCCCCGTCTATTAGAAGATAAATTTATTTTCGCTTTTTTCAAGAGAAATATCAGATTGTAAAAAAAATACACCTTTTTTTGTAATGGCTCAGTACCCACGCCCCTTCAAAGAAATGCGTGGAGCCATTACAAAATAAAGTTGAAATTACATTTATTTATTTTTTATTCCTTGACAAATATTTTCAGTTTGCTAATGTAAAAACGGGCGTATGGATGATATGCGTCGCTATTTAAATGCTGACTGGACAATATGGACGAAAGTCACTTGTTTGTTCCGTCAGAAAAAATAACAAAAGGAGAGGAAACATGAAAAAGCTAATGCTTCTCGCCGCCGCAGTCGTCACACTCGCACTTGTTCAGGGATGCTCATCAGTTCAGGTCGCAGATGAACTGAACGGGCAGAAGATTGCCACTGCCGGTTCCAATGTCGCTCATGTTTATGGCGACAACTGGGGTATTTACTGCCTGTCGATTCCGATTGTCGGGGGCGACACCGAAAAGCCCGGCGCAACAGTATGGGGTAAAGACACTGTAAATGTGAAAGCCGTGACCGATATGGTTACAACAAAAAGCAAAGCTCTCGGCGGCACCAGCACTCTTGACCTGAAGTCAAATACTTCCAGCTTCTGGATTATGCCGACTTTTGTCTGCTTCTACAGAGCAGTCGAAGTATCCGGCAACGCGGTTAAATAAACACTTGGATAAAAATATAGCGGGACTGGTTCACTCCAGTCCTGTTTTTTATTGCATCAATATAACCATATAAATGGTTTACAAAATAACATCCGTACACAAGGATTATTTCGGGTTAAGCACTTTCTCTGTTCTGGCCGCTCCGGCGCTGTTCACCGCGGAGGTGGATTGCTTGATGAAATTCATCCAGACAAAATAGATACCGTAACCGGCCCCGCCGATAATTGCCAGGATAAGTAAAAACTTAATGAATTGCGCGATAGCCAGAACTAAAAGCTTGAACCGACGCTTTAAATCCATCTTCATCCTCCAGTTACCGTAAACACTTGTTTTGCAACTATATGTAATAATATCACAAAACCTGCCGAAAAGCAAATAGCCGTTCGGCAACTACGGATTGGAGGCCAAAACCAGCTTGCCAGGTTACTGAACTTCGACAAATTCCCGGTGCAGGGCCTGCTGTGCTTCTTCGTAATGCGCCCGCTCGATCATGAACTGCATATTCACCTGACGCATACACTGGTCCAGCGCCAGAACGTTGATCTTCTTTTCGGCCAGGGCCTTGGCGGCACGATAGAGGAAACCAGGAATCCTCATATTGGAACCGATCACGGAAACGATTGCCACTTCACTGGTGGTGATTTCGGCAGCCGGAAAATGTGCCCGGATGCTTTCCACACATGCCTGCAAATCTTTACTCTTCTGCGGAACATAATGCGTGATCGTGTTCGCATTGGTATTTTTGGCTATATAACTGATCTTGTAGCGGGCAAAACTTTCGAGCAACTTGAAGTCATAGCCGCTCTGTCCAACCATCTCAGGATCAAATACTTCAATAGCAAGAATATCTTTGCGGCCGCAAATCATCTCGACCCGCGGTTCGGGAGAAACGTAATCTTTGGTGATCAACGTCCCGGGATGTTTCGGATCAAACGCATTGGTAACGCGGATATGAATATTCTTCATTTCCATTTCTTTTGAGGCTTTCGGATGAATCGCCTCCATATTCATATCGGCAAGCTGGTCGGCAATGTCATAGTTGGTGTTGCCGATGATCTTGACTTTATCCGCGCCCATCAGCTTCGGATCGCCGGTGCTGAGGTGAAACTCTTTATGAATGATCCCTTCGCAGGCATCCGTAAGCACGGCGACCTTGCTGAATGTGATTTCGCTGTAACCGCGGTCAAACCGGTTCATAATGCCTTCGGCACATTTGGCATAGCCGGTGACGATCGGCATGGATACGGCAAAGTCAATCCCCTCAAAGTTACGCAGAATCGTATCTTCAATTGAACAGGCTTCGCTTTCCTTCCAGCCGGAGAGGTCTACAAAAACTGCGTTAACTCCATGATTTTTGAGGATTTGCACTGAATTGTAAGCACTGTGGGCTTCGCCGACGGCGCTCAGGAACTCGCGGGTAGCGGGCAGATAGTCTTTCGGAGTAAAATGACCAAAAGTACGCAGCCTGGCCAGATCTTTCAGACATACTTTTATGCCATCAATGCGTTCATTAATGAACGAGTCAGCGTCTTTCTGGTCGAGCCCGATGCTCTCAAACGAACGGTTGAGCTCAATCATCTTCGCCCGGACTTTTTCCAGAGATACTTCCCATTCTTTGCCATCCTGCGCGAAAACACCGTAAACACCGGGTTCGCCGGTTTTCTTGTCTTCAAGCAGCAAATTGGTAATGCCGCCGTAGGCGGAAACAATGAATATGCGATTATAAAGTGCGGAGCCTTTTCTGTCGCCGATGATCACGTTGTTCATGATATCGCCGAACCTGCTCATGGAGGTTCCGCCGATTTTCTCTACAGTATGTTTTCCCGGCATATTAGATATCCTCGATTCTTAAAAGTTTAACTTTGTCACAGACCGCTTTCAATTTCTCAATTCCGGTGATCGCCTCCTTGACCTGTTTCTCGATGGCCAGATGTGTGAGAATCAACAGGGAAACATTATTTTCGGACTGGCCTTCGCGCTGAATAATGCTGGAAATGCTGATGCCCTTTTCGCCCAGTATCTTGGCTACCGCGGCGATTACGCCGGGTTTGTCTTTTACCTGTAAACGCATGTAATATCTGGTTTCGACTTCATCCATCGGCAGAATATGGCGGTACTGACGACCGATCCGGAACGCCGGAATGCGGCGGTGTGATCCGAATTTCAGGTTCAGCGCCACGTCTATCAGGTCGGCTACCACTGCACTGGCGGTGGCATTCCGTCCGGCGCCTCTGCCGTAAAAAAGCGCGTCGCCGACATAATCGCCGTTGACCATAACCCCGTTGAATACTTCGGCAATCCCGGCCAGCAGAGTATTTTTCGGAATAAGCGTCGGATGCACGCGAATCTGGACATCTTCTTTGACCTGTTTGATGATGGCAAGCAGTTTTATCCGGTAACCGAGTTCATCGGCAAACCGCAGGTCGGTAAGGGAAATATCTCTGATACCTTCAATATGAATGGGGTCCAGGCCGAACCACTCGCCATAGGCCAGCGACGCCAGAATCGCCGCTTTGTGCGCGGTATCAAAACCGTCAATATCCAGGGACGGTTCCGCTTCGGCATAACCGAGCGCCTGCGCATCTTTGAGGATCGGCTCGAAATCCAGGCCTTCGCGTTCCATCCTGGTCAGAATATAGTTGCAAGTGCCGTTTAAAATCCCGTAAATCTTCTGTATCCGGTTGGCAGCCAGGCCTTCGCGCAGCACTTTGATGATCGGAATGCCGCCAGCCACGCTGGCTTCGTAATAAATATCCGCTTTGGATTTTTCGGCGGCGGCGAACAGTTCTTCGCCTTTCTTGGCCAGTAGCGCCTTGTTGGCGGTAACCACCGGTTTTCCCAGTCTGAGCGCTTCCAGAATGAAATCCTTGGCAATAGTGGTGCCTCCGACCAGTTCGACCACAACGTCAACTTCCTTGATCAATGCCTTCGCATCGGTAGTCAATATCTTTTTCGGCACTTTAACGCCGCGATCGCGTGTGATATCAATATCGGCGATTTTTGAAAGAACCAGCTTCACACCTGTTCGTTTGGCAATGACGTCTTCGTTACTCAGCAGATTAGCAGCAACGCCGGCTCCGACAGTCCCAAAACCAATGATTCCAACCTTTATTTCTTTCACAGTAAATCAACCCTTATTTTTTTAATTTCCCCAAAAACATCTTTTAAAGATAGCAGATTTTCTTAAAATTAAAACCTGGCGGAACGCTTAATTTAATAAAATTCATCATTCCAGACACCCCCTGCCCTCATTCTGGATACACTTCCCGAGACTGACGCACGGTATTTTGGACAATCTGGACACAATGCCTGCATGATATTTCCGATTTTTTGGATAGTCATTGAGCTTATTGCTATTTTGTTTCTCACTTTTCTCGCACTGCATGACTCAAAGAAACTTTAGACTTTTAGAACTCCCTGACTCCTTGTCTTAAATATATAGTAAAAGTGTCAACCTAAGCGGTGGAAATAAACTAAAATAGAACTGTTTTCAGAAACATAATTTTTGCGAAGCGATGTGGTAAAAATCTGTTTAACCGCCAATCAACGCCAGAATCACAATTAAAACGGCGGTCATGGCTTCTTGTTTTTCAATTCTTTTTCCAATTCACTTTTGGAGTCAGACAGGTGCTTATTGATCTCATCGTATACCTTCAAACTAAATGCTTGATCACCAAAGGTGCCAACACGAATGAAAACAGAACTTTCGTCATTCTCTTCAGCGTTGACACTGATTGCAACCTTCTTGTCTTCCACTGTTCGCCCGATCACCTCCGCATCCGCCGCGGAACTGCTGGACGAAACCTTGCGGATTTTCATGACTTCAAACGCTTTCACAGATGCTTTCTCAATCGTGCGCGGGTCCGCCTTCATGCGGGTCTGCAATTTGCCGTCGACGTAAGCGGTGACGCCGACCCCTACAGCGGCGCCAGTAACGACGCCCGCGCCAAGCCACAGAAACGCACACCCGGTCATCATCAGCCCGACAGCCATGGTCATGACCAACACCATACTCCTGCCGACAACAGAACGTTTAACACAATTAGTAACGATTTTACCATTTGCAGCCATTTTTCACACTCCTTTTTTAATTTTACCATAACGAATCAGAGGTAAGCCGCAATCCTGGAGTTTGGTAATTCATGACTTGATTACCTCCTCTATCGGACCATTTAAATATGTTCGCTATTCCATCGAGTAATATAATTATAGTATCTTTAAACCATAAATACAATCCGGGTTTAAGCAGGATCAATAGAATCAAATGAAAAGATTAGAATGGGTTGCGCCCTTTGGCAACCAGCGTTTACCCGCCGGCTGCGCGGTCTCGCCGCTGGAGTCCGGCAATAGTCTATTTTTGATGGCGAAACGGTATTATTTGAAACTTCTATTATAACGCAGTACCTTTATCGTGTAATTTGTGGAATAGGAAAAAATGTGTTGCAATGGAGGAATAAAAATGTCTGCCAATCCGCATGAAAGTACAGGTTCTATACTGGAAGTAGAATGTTCATGTTGTAAAAAGAAAACCAATCATAAGGTATTGGCTGCCTTCGAAAACTCTAAAGGCGATGAAATTCTATGGATAGAAAACATCTTTCAAATAATTCAATGCCTGGGCTGTGACGACATTTCTTTTCGCAGCGAGTCCTTTTTCTCAGAAAATGCGAAACCTGAAATACAGCTATATCCGAACAGAGAATTGGTAGAAGGCAATGCGTAAAAAAATCCGCCGCGTAGGTTATTATCCCGCGGCGGATTTTTTGTATAGCTTGAACTTATTTACCGGTGAGTACTTCGTCGCAGGCTTCTTCAAAGACTTGCAGCGATTCGCGCAGTGCTTCTTCGGTGATGGTCAACGGCGGAGCGATCTTCAGACATTCGCCGCCGATACCGACCGGTGCAAACATCAACAGTCCGCGTTGGAGACATTTCAGGTTGATGGCTACAGCAGTTTCCGGATCCGGTGTTTTGGTGCCGGGCTTGACGCACTGGATGCCGGCGACCAGGCCGAGACCGTGAAAACAGCCGAGGCGGTCAGGATATTTCAGCTGGATACGCTCAAGTTCCGGGTTCATTATCTTGCCCATTTTCTCAGCGTTTTCCACCAGATGCTCTTTCAGGATGAGCTTCAGGTTTTCAATCGCGGCGGCAACGCAGAGCGGGGAGCCGGAGTGAGTGGAGGTCATTGAACCGGGAGTATAGATGCCCATGATATCGGCGCGACCGATAACCGCGGAAATCGGCAGCGAAGAACTGATGCCTTTACCGCAGGCGATCAGGTCCGGTTTGATGCCGTAATGCTGGAAAGTGAACATTTTTCCGGTACGGCCGAATCCGGCCTGTACTTCATCCATAATCAGGACGATGTCGTTGTCACGGCAGAACTTTTCCAGTTTCAGAGCATATTCAACCGGCATAAAGTCAGGGCCTACGCCCTGATAGGATTCAGACATGACACCGGCGATTTCTTCCGGTTTAACGCCTTTTTCCGCAATGGTTTTAAGGAAAAGGTCGAACGAGGTATCGGTATTTTTGTAGCCATCTGGGAACGGAACCTGAATAAAGGTTCTGTCGCCGTCAACGATCCAGGTCTTCAGTTTGTCCATGCCGCCGGCCATCTGTGCACCGAGGGTGCGTCCGTGGAAAGCATTGTTGAACGAAACGAAATATTTCTTCTTGTTGCCGTGCTTGGAGATCGCGTAGGTCTTGGCCAGCTTGATACAGTTTTCAGTGGCTTCGGCACCTGAGCTGAGGAGGAAAACATGATAGGTTTTTGGATCCGGGGCAAGCTGCTGAAGCATGGTGGTGAGTTCGCCGCGGCCTTCGTGCACAAACACGTAAGTGGCCAGGAGTTCCTGGTCAATGATTTTCTTCAGGGCGTCACGGATTTCCTTGCGGCCATGCCCGGCGTTTGCAATCAGCACACAGGAAGACCAGTCGATCCAGCGGTTGCCCCACTTGTCGGAAACGGTGAAATTGTCGGCACTGTTCCAGATGATCGGCGGTTGTCCCATCATGGAACGAGGTTCGCTGGCTTTCAGCTTTTCGAAGATCGGCAGCGATTCCGGTACCGGAATCGCTGTCTGGATCGAACGGTATTTGGTTTTTATTTTCGGAACATTTACGGGAACTAATGAATACTCTGCCATTTTAAAAAATCTCCTGATTCAATGGTTTTATTGTTTATATACAATTATCTAAATTTATTAATATGTCGCTCATCCGGAGCTGTCTCGTTAGCTCGGTCTTTTGTTATCCGAACTATTCACTTCAGTTTAACTGCCGGTTTGGCACTGCTGTAATCAATAACCGCGACATCGCCTCCGTTAAGGATGGACAGCCGCGCGGCTTCCTGAACCAGTTCATTGTAAGACGAATTTTTCGGAGTGGCGATCAGACCTTTTTCGTCAGCTTCAAGAATTGCCTGCTGACGGATGGCCATGGCATCGCCGCCGGCGGCGACTTTCGCTTCGATGCGGCTGGCGGTGGTAATGGTGGCCGCCACCGATTCAAAGCCGTAACCGATAGGTTTCAAGCCATTGCCTTCCCACGGCACCACGCGGTAGAAGTCCGGATTGATGTACTGAAAACGTTTTTTCTGGTTGGCGGCAAAACCATATTCAACGCCGCGCATGTGGTCATCGTGAGCAAGCAGTCCGGCGCAGTCATTGCCTTCAAAATACATAACCAGGCCCTGGTCGTTGCCGCCGGCGCTGTCGTCCGGATAGCCGAGCCCGTTGTTGACGGACAGGATGCCGCCGTTTTCAAAGATCACGCGCCCGTTGGTCCACATATAGCCTTCCTTGCCGTTCGGAAAAATGCCCTTGCGGCCGGAGACGGAAACAGCGGCTGGTTTAAGTCCGGTGATGAAGCAGACCAGGTCCACATAATGGCAGCCGACGTAAACAAACGGGTCGGTGTTTTCGCAGGTAAACCAGTTCTGGAAATTAGAATGGCGGTAGTAGTAGGGCTCGATCAGTTTGGATTCGCCCAGCGCGAAATCGCCGAGGTCGCCGGCACGGTAGTGCTTTCTGGCCAGCAGGGCGCGACGGTCGAAACGCTTGTGGTATTCAACCCCGACAAAACAGCCGCGGCGGAAAGCCTCCTCTTCCAGTTCAATCGCCTGTTCGTATTTCAATACCAGCGGCTTGACACACAGGATATGCTGGTTGTACTGCAGCACATCTTTGACGACGCTGTAGTGCAGCTGGTCTGGCAGCGCGACAACGACAATGCCGTAAGGCGCTTTCTTCTCGAGTACGCGGCGGTATACCGCGGGGTCGCTGGAATCGCCTTCGCTGAGTTCAGGGCAGGTTTTGAAGCTCTGTCCGGGAAACGCTTCCAGAATATCTTTAGATTCCTTAAGTGCGCGCAGAGCGCCGACGCGCATATCACAGACGGTGATTTCGCCGACCGCGCCCAGCCGCTGCAAATGCAGCGCCGACGGCAGCAGCAGATCGGTCACGATCATGCCTGCGCCGATAATCGTCAGTTCCAACGGTTTTTGTGTCTGAATCATTCAATTACCTCCAAATAAGTTTATTTATAAAGTTCTAAAGTGCTAAAATCATTAAGTCCTCAGTTTGAAGTCATTTATCTTAAATGTTTTATTCTGATTCCTAATGCCTGTTTTGCGGTTCTTTCCCGCCTATATCTTAAAATTCATGACCATATCCAGTACGACCGCCGCGCCGCCGACGGCCACGCCCAGTCGGCCGCACGCGGAATACCTGACTTCGGTTTTGCTGCTGGCATCGCTGCCAGCAAAACCTGACTCAAAATATTGTTTAAAACTGGCAAAATATTTCTCGCCCAATTCCAGCGCCCGGCCTCCGAGAATAATCGCTTCCGGATTTAGTATTTTTGCCACCAGTTGCGCCGCATAAGCCATATATTCGGCGTTTTTGTCAATGATGGCAATGATTTCCGGATCCCCGTCCTGATAAGCCTGGAGAATTTCCTGATAAGTTATTTTCCGGCGCTTTATTTTTTCGGCCGCCTCGCAGATCGCCTTCGTACGGGTCATCTCCTGGAGAAAACACTTTCCGGCAACGGCGTTGCCGGAAGGTTCCGGCACCAGCATTTCGCCTATTTCCCCGGCGGTGCCGAAGCTGCCCCGGAATATCTTTCCGTCAATAACGATACCGGCCCCGACGCCGCGTCCGCTGGTTATATAGACCAGATTGCGGAAGTTTTTTCCCGCGCCGAACTCAGTTTCGGCGAGCGCCGCGGCATTCGGACGATTTTCAAGTATAACCCGGAATGAGCAGCGCCCAGCCAGTTTTTGGGCCAGTTTTTTGTTCTCTATATCAAATGTTTTACTGCTGATCACCTCATTGGTTTCAGTGTCCACAATCCCGGAAATCGCGATGCCGACCCCCTTGATTTTTTCCCGGTCAGTTCCGGCGGTCAGTTTTTCAATAAGTTTGACCAGCACTTCAAGAATGCATTCAAAGCGGTTTTCATATTCAAGTTCTTCGCGCTTGACGATATTGCCGTGCAAATCGCAGAGCACCCCGCGTATCTGAAAGTCGTCGCCGAGGTCAATCCCGACCGCGTAGAAGGATTTTTTATTCAATTCCAGCATAATCGGGCGTTTGCCGCCGCAGGATTCGCCTTTGCCGGTCTCATTGATCAAGCCCTGTATATCAAGCTCATTGATGATAGCCGATACAGTGGGCCGGGTCAGACCGGTCAGCTTGGCCAGTTCTGCCCGGGATATCTGTCCGGAATCTTTGATCAATTTCAGAATTTGCCTGCGGCTTTTCTGATTGGATTTTATTTTATCCATAAAGAATGTTCTCAGTTCTTATACTTTGTTAATTCATTTTACAAAGTAAAAATAGTGCATGAATGAAATAAGTCAATAGGAATATTCAGGAAGACTCATAAAATAACCGATGTTTTACAGTGTCAATCTTTGAAAAGCGATTGCAAATTTTCAAAAATCACGTTATATGTTTATTATGTAAGGTTTTAAAAGCAGGCGTAAGAAGAATAATGAAAGGGAAATCAAAATGAAGATACTGACCGCGTTAACACTGTTTTGCTTATTAGCTATCCCGGTTTTTGCTGCGGACAACGGCTGGCTGACCAATCTTGATGACGCCCTGAAAATAGCAGAAAAAGACAACAAGGTCATTCTGATGGATTTTTCCGGCTCGGACTGGTGCGGTTGGTGTATAAAACTGGACAAAGAAGTATTCTCGCAAGCGGCATTCAAAGACTACGCCAAAGACAATCTGGTACTGGTGCTGGTGGATTTTCCCAGAAAAAAAGAGCTGCCGGCAGCGGAAAAGGCGGCCAATGACAAGCTGGCGGGGAAATATGGTATTGAAGGATTCCCGACAGTCATCCTGGTGGACGGCAAAGGCAAGTTAATCGCAAAAACCGGTTATCGTAACGGCGGTGCCGCGGCTTATGTAGATCACATTAAGCAACTGCTCGCCAAAAGCAAAAAATAATACAGTCGCCTGATAACCGTAGCCGGAGGTTAATTTTGAAATATTTTTTGCTGCTGACAATAATCACCGGATTTGTATTTAGTGCATCGGCGGCAGTAAGCCCGTTCAAATGGACATGGGAAAGAAAAGGCGGCAAGGTAGAAATTTACGTGGATATTCCGCCAGGACATTATCTCTATCAGGACCAGACTCAAATCGAAATAAAGCAGTTTTCCGGCAAAACTTTGCCGCCGTATTCGCAGCCTCCCGCCGTAATCCATGATGATCCTTTTTCCGGCAAAGTAAAAGTTTATCCACCCGGCGGTAAAAATGTCTGGACTTTTTTGTCTCCGGATCCAGGAGTGTATATGGTAACGATAAACTACCTGGGCTGCAAAGACAAAACAGCGAATTCGCCGGCACTGTGTTTTCTCCCTGAAACCCAGAAGATTATTGTCAGCGGCGAGACTACGGAAAGCAGTCCGGCTACGGAAGATGTCGCAACGCCAATGCCGGAACAACTGAGCAAGCTGCTTTCAACGTTCAAGATTGAACGGGCGGCCAGCGGCTATCTGGCTCCGGATGCGTTTGAATCTTTCCTTGCCGAAAATGATGTTTCAGATAAATCCATTTTCTCCGATAAAAGCATGTTAATGATAATTCTGCTGATCCTGCTTGGCGGACTGGGCTTGAACTTAACGCCCTGCGTGCTGCCGATGGTTCCGGTTAATCTTGCCATTATCGGGGCCGGCAGTCAGGCCGGGTCAAGACGGAAAGGTTTCCTGATGGGCGCGATATATGGATCGGGAATCACACTGGCTTACGGCGCACTGGGAATTATCGCGGTGTTGACCGGGGCAAAGTTCGGCGCACTCAACTCTCAAGCATGGTTTAATTTTGCGGTGGCGGCGGTATTTATTGCGCTGGCGCTGGCCATGTTTGATATTTTCAACATTGATTTTTCCCGTTTCGGGGCAAAGTTCTCGCCGAAAGATTCTCAAAGAGGCAGACTTGTCACCGCGTTTATGATGGGGGCCATTGCCGCGCTGCTGGCGGGGGCATGTGTAGCGCCTGTGGTTATCGCCGTACTGCTGTATTCGGCAAGAGTGTATTCAGAAGGCAACCCTGCCGGGTTGCTGCTGCCACTGCTGCTTGGCGCCGGAATGGCGCTGCCATGGCCTCTGGTCGGCGCAGGCATGGCGGTGATTCCCAAACCCGGAGCGTGGATGGTGAGAGTAAAAATCATATTTGGCATCCTGATTGCCGCTGCTGGACTGTGGTACGGCTATACCGCAGTGACACTGCTTCCGTCCAAGGCTTCAACCGCAGTTGCCGCAGAACAGATTCCGGTATTGGAAACTGCGCTGCGGCGTTCAGCCGCTGAAAACAAGCCGGTGCTGATTGACTTTTGGGCTTCATGGTGTAAAAATTGTACAAAAATGGAATCCACTACGTTTAAAACGCCTGAAGTAATGCAAAAACTCGATGACTTTATCGTCGTCAAATTCAATGCGGAAAAAATGGATGGAAAAGATATTAAGCCGGTACTGGATTATTTCAAAATCATCGGACTGCCTACTTATGTCATTATCAGTCCGCCGGGTGAATAGTTTTAAGAGTTTGAATTAATTCCGGACTTCCGCCTTGGAAGGGGCCGCCTTAATTATACTCTGCACGGCTGAAAATTTAACATAGCTTGCGAAGATTTTGAGAATTAGTTTGTATTCTGAGAGGCTGCCGATACCGCGGTGTCGAAAGCACTCGAAGAGTGCGAATCCAAACTGGAAAGATCGCAATCCAGCAATTACGGGACGAGCGTCTTGCGCCGTCTTTTCCCGTTCACCCTTCAGGCGATATTCATATCTTCCGTCAGTCCGATCGAAAAAAATCCAATCCGCAATCCTGTTCGTCTATGCTTAAATTTTCAGCCGTGCAGAGTATATCATTTGCATAAAGCGTTTTGAGAACTAGATTAATTAATTCTGTTCTTGAGAACGCGAAACTTTTTCTGAAATAATTTTAGGTGTTTTTAAATGAGCGCTGAAATTAAATATCCGTTCTGGAAATGTTATGGGGCCGCGCTGGTAGTTGTTTTGACCGGGCTGTTAACAACATTCATCATTTTTTTCTGGATAAGGCATTATGAATTTGACCGTTTAGACCGGAAATTCAAACTGGATGCATTTTTTGTTTCCAGCATTATTGAGAACAAGCTCAAGGAGCATCTTATCGTTCTGGATACAGTCCGCAATTTTTACGTGACTTCTAAAAGCCTGACCAATGACGATTTTGCCAAATTTATTATTTCCGAATTACAAGATAATCCCGGAATTAAAGCCATTGAATGGATTCCAAAAGTTTCAAATCCAGAGCGGGCTATTTTCGAGAAACTTAATAAAAACGGAGGGACTTCTCCTTTTGGAATAAAAGAGTCCGGAGTTGACAGAAGTCTAGTTCCGGCCGGAGAAAAAGATGTTTATTATCCAATACAACTTATCACCCCGCTGCAGGGTAATAAATCCACGCTGGGTTTTGACGTTAGTTCTGAACCCGTCCGCCGCGCAGCTATGACCAAAGCAGTTGAAACCGGTTCAACGATTGTTACCAGGCGGATCCATCTGCTTCAGGAAAGAAATCAGCAGCATGGCTTCCTCGCATTTCTGCCGGTATATTATGACAAATTACCGCATGACAGTGCAGAACAGCGGCGCACGGCGCTTAAGGGTTTTATTGCCGGGGTTTTCCAGAGCAGCGATATTATGAAAGCATCGCTGGTGTCTGATTGGCCGGTGCATTTAATAATTCAGCTTCAGGACATTACGGTTCCGCCGCCTGAAAACCTTTTTACCATCCATGCCTGCACTGCCGGAATAAAGACATCCGTAAGTGACAAGCGTCCCGCCAACGCCACGTCTTTATCTAATAAACACAAATTCAACTTCTCCGCCCGGACGTGGTGTGTCAATATTTACGCCGACCGCGATTATATAGACCGGAATCTTTCATCTCTCTACTGGCTGGTATTGCCAGCCGGCCTGCTGCTGACCCTGCTGCTTTCGACGCTGCTTTTTTCACTTATACGCGAAATTCACCGGCATAAATATACGGAGAAAGAACTGATTTCCGCCAAAAAAGAGGCGGATAATGCAAGTGCGGCCAAAAGTCATTTCCTGTCCAATATGAGCCATGAAATCCGGACTCCGATGAACGGCATTGTCGGCATGACCGAACTGCTGATTGAATCTGACTTGAATGAAGAGCAGAATAAATACGCCAGAATGATTCAGGACAGCGCCAGTTCGCTGATTTCAATCATCAATGACATTCTGGACCTTTCTAAAATCGAGGCAGGAAAACTTCAACTGGAAATGCTGGATTTTGAATTAAGAAAAACAGTGATTGAAGTCGTTGAGTTAATGTCATTGCGCGCCCAGGGGAAAAATCTCAAACTGAATTGCTCTATCACGCCGGATATTCCCATGAAGTCCGTCGGCGACCCGATACGGCTTAAACAGATATTAATTAATTTGCTTGGGAACGCGATCAAATTCACGCAGCAGGGAAAAATCACACTTCATATAAAGATCGAATCAAAAGATGAAGATGGTGCGATGATCCGTTTTGAAGTCAGGGATACAGGCATCGGAATCGCGCCGGACAGAATTCAGGCATTATTCAAACCGTTTACTCAAAGCGACTCGTCTGTATCCAGAAAATTTGGAGGTACCGGCCTGGGTCTGGCTATATCCAGGCAGCTGGTGGAAATGATGGGCGGCCATATTGGAGTCGAGAGCGAACCTGACAGCGGTTCTACTTTCTGGTTTACTTTAAGGCTGGGATACAGCAATCTTTCGGGACAGATCCATGGCCAAAAAGAGGCAGAGCAGTCCGTTTTGCATAAGACCGGACAAGTTAGCAAAAACGGCTGCATACTTGTGGTTGAGGACAATATGATCAACCAGCAAATGACAGTCGCGGTGCTGCATCGGCTCGGGTATAAGGCCGATGGCGCTTCCAGCGGGCCGGATGCGCTTACCGCACTGAGCAATAAACGCTATGATCTCGTGCTGATGGATATTCAATTGTCCGAAATGAACGGACTTGAAGTAACCGGTGAAATCCGGAATCCGGTATCAACTGTCTTAGATCACAACATTCCGGTAATAGCCATGACCGCCTATGTGTTTCAGGGAGACCGCGAGAAATGCCTTGCATCCGGTATGCAGGATTACCTGGCCAAGCCAATTTCCTTTAAGAAGTTTGCCGAAGTCATTGATAAATGGATATCCAGACCGGAAACCGCTGAGATACAGAAACTCGGAGAAAACACGTTGCTGTAGCAGCCGGCAGCGCATCCAGAAAACTCTAATTGTACCGCAACAGCATGGGATTTGTGTATTTTATAAAGTTTAATTTTTTTTACACAAATGAATTGAGCGTTGATATTTCTGCCAAAATAATGATGATTTATGCTACATCTTTTTACATCTTGAGCTGTATAGTAATATAAAATTAAGGGTTCAATATGTCAGAAAAAATAAAGATAAGTACAATTGTTCCACCGCTAATCCGTCCGGATAGCGGGTCAGCAGAAGCTTTTGTTGTTCAGGTGTCGAAACATATCAGGAATGAACTGGAAAAAGTATTGCCGGAACGACCGGATTTCATCCTGCTGCCTGAAGTTTGCGATGTTCCAGCAGATGAAACATCAGGGTTCTCCCGACAGGAATTTTTCCGTATCCGCGGCAACCGCATTTATGATATGCTGGCGGAAACCGCCGCGCAAAACAACTGCAATATCGGCTATTCGACTGATTTTTTCGATCCGGAAGGCAAACTGGTCAACGGTATCCGTTTCATCGGCCGTTCTGGTAAACTGCTCGGTGGATATCAAAAAAACTTTCCGACAACCGGCGAAATGGAAGAAGGCATCAAGGCGGGAACGAAACATCAGGTAATTAAAACTGACTGCGGAAAACTTGCCGGCGTCATCTGTTTTGACCTGAACTTTGACGAACTGCGCCTGGCCTACGCAGCGCAGCAGCCGGACATCATCATGTTCTCATCGTTCTATCACGGCGGATTGATGCAACAATACTGGGCATATTCATGCCGATCGTTTTTTGTCGGGGCGGTATCGCCGTCATTGACCATGCCCAGCGCCATCATCGCGCCGAACGGCCGCGTCCTTGCCGAGACAACAAACTATTTCAACTATGCCACTGCCGTCATCAACCTTGACCGTGTGCTGCTGCATCTGGATTTCAACTGGCCGAAATTGACTGAGATCAAGAAAAAATACGGGCCGGCAGTTGAGATAGATGACACCGGCAAGCTTGCGTCAGTGCTGCTTTATAGCAACTCTGACGATTTCACCGCTGCCGATCTGGTCCGCGAGTATGAACTGGAGACGCTTGATGACTATCTGCTACGCGCCGGTGCAATGGCAAAAAATACGGATTATCAATACAAATAACTACAGGAGCAACCAATGCAGGAAATTACGATCCGTCCGGTTTGTCCGGGCGATATTGAAACCATCTGCGGAATTGCGGTCAGCGCCTGGCAGGCTATCCATGACGGCAGCCGCAAGTATGTCGGAGACGATGATTTGTCTGAACGCCTCAGCCGCAACTGGCAGTCCGAAAAAGCCCGTCAGGTGCGCAACAAAGCCGAAAAGTCACCGGACATGGTGCTGGTTTCCGAAATCAACGGTAAAATAGCCGGTTTTGCCACTTTTGACATGAACCAGGAAACCGGCATTGGCGAAATCGGCAACAACGCCGTAACGCCGGACTGCCAGGGCATGGGGATCGGTTCCGCCATGCACAATAAAGTCCTGGAGATTTTCCGTCTGCACGGCATGAAATATGCCATCGTCAGCACCGGCTATGAAGATGAAGGTCATGCCGGAGCACGCGCCAGTTATGAAAAAGCCGGCTTCAAAAAGATGAAAGCATCCATTACCTACAGTCTTAAACTGTAGATTTATACTCAGAAGTTATAATCTATTTTCTCGGGAATTCCAGTTCTGGCGGACTTAATGGCGGCTTCGCCGAACGCAATGGTTTTACTTCCTTCGATCACATCGGTCAGACATTGTTCATTTCTATTGAGACAGCCGATGAAATCCTGAAGTTCGGCATCGACATTGTGACTGGAAACCAATACCGGAATCTGTGCGAATTTCGTTATTTTTGCGGCATCGTAAACTGATTCTTCGTAAATTTGGATGAACTCACTGGTATTGTCGCAGATAATCGTGCCCCGGGTACCGTTGATGACAGTACGCATAGTATATGGCCGCTTCACACCGATGGAGACGAAAACACGTCCGATCACATCATTGGGAAACTTCGCCACAGCCATTCCAGTGTCGGCGGTCGGCCAGTCGGGAAGGAATTTATGGTTCATATAGCAGAACACCTCTGTCGGGTCGCCGGCCAGCCAGCGTATCAAATCCAGTGTATGGCAGCCGCCGCCAATAAATCCATCGCGTTTGATTGCCGGGTCGCGGCGCCATCCCATATAGCCGGCAGCGCCTTTACTGTAGTCATGGGCATATTCACTTTCGATGCAGACAATATCTCCGATTCTGCCCTGATCTATCAAATGCCTGGCCAGCTTGAAGCCGGGGGCATAACGACATACCTGGCCGGTCATAAAAAACTTGCCGCTTTCCCGTACCGCGGCAATTATGCTTTTGCATTCCGCTACAGTCGGCGCCAGCGGTTTTTCACAAATTACATGCTTCCCGGCCTTTAGCGCCCTGATGCACTGTTCCCTATGGATATGGTCAGGCGTGGCGACAATAATCACGTCCAGGCCGGCATCATATACTTCTTCTTCAGTTGTGGCTATCACACAGCCGTTGTTCAAATAAAAATCATGGTTAATTAGTTCATTTTCGTTGAAATATTTATCATAGACGATACTCAGCCCGGTATCCGGCAAACTGTGTGCCGCTTTCGCCCAGGCATGTCCCATTCTGAGTCCCAAAACCCCGATTTTGTATTTGCTCATTTTCGCTTCCGCTTGATTTGCTTAATGCAACCCTTTGCACTTACCCCGGAATGCTGGACTACTGTTCTTTGATCCAGCGGTCTTTGTTGTAATCGTGGATTTCGGATAGAATGTCTTCGACGTTTTTGGTCAGGTTCCATTCCGGGTAATGGGATTTGAATTTGGACACGTCGCTGATCCACCAGATGTGATCGCCGACGCGGTTGTCATCTGTGTAACGGGTATTCATTTTTCGTCCGGTGATTTTTTCGCAGAGCACAATTGCTTCCTGCATGGAACAATTGCTGAAACGGCTGCCGCCCATGTTGTAGGCTTCGCCGCTGCGTGGTGCCTGGTAGAAATGCCAGAACGCGTTAATCAGGTCTTCCGAATGAATGTTGTCGCGTACCTGCTTGCCTTTATAACCAAAAATACGGTATTCTTTGCCGGTGATGGCGCATTTCATCAGATAAGCCAGAAAACCGTGCAGTTCGGCGGCGGAATGGCGGGGGCCGGTCAGACAGCCGCCACGGATGAGGCCGGTCTTCATGCCGAAATACTTGCCGTATTCCTGCACCATGACGTCGGCGGCGACTTTCGACGCGCCGAACAGTGAATGTTTGCAATGGTCAATGGACATGTTTTCGTCAATGCCATGCGAAAAATAGGGATGGTTAACGTCTATTTCCCAGCGGGTGTCGAGTTCGACCAGCGGCAGCAGATTGGGATTGTCGCCGTAGACTTTATTGGTCGAAGTGAAAATGAAAACCGCATCGGGGCAGAACTGTCGGGTGGCTTCGAGCATATTGAGCGTACCGTTGGCGTTGACTCCGAAGTCGGTGAACGGTTCGCGCGCCGCCCAGTCGTGCGACGGTTGTGCGGCGGTGTGGATCACCAGTTCAATGTCGCGACCGAAGTCGCGAAAAATATCGCTGATGGCGCTGAAATCACGAATGTCGGCTGATTTCGGAATAAAGCTCGGATAATTGATAATCAGTTCGGATTCCACCCATTTGGTGGAGGCGTCGTCGCCGAAGAAGTATTTGCGCATATCATTGTCAATACCGACAACGTCGAATCCTTTGTCGCAGAAAAACCTTACAGCTTCAGAACCGATCAGTCCGTTAGAACCGGTGATTACCGCAGTTTTCATATTTAAATTCCGCCATATTTATAATTACTGATTTTGACAGCACGATAATATAAGCTGAATCCGCGGGAAAAGCAAAGAGGGGGAAAGCGAGAAGTCAGGAGTGGCATGGAATGGTTAACCACAGTGGCACAAAGATACAGAGAAAACAATTCCCTGACATTCCATAGAATTTATGGGTAAAAAACGAATATCCAATATCCCGTTCCGCCTTGCGGGGTCCCGCAAGGCGGGAGAATATCCAACAGATGAAGGAAGGGCGAAATACAAAAAGCGATTTCCGACTGTTGAACCCTGTAATAGTTTTCTCTGTGTTCCCGAGCCTCCGTGGTTAATGAATTTAGTAGATCGGAATTACTCCGTTTTTGCGAAATTGCAGCGGGGTGTTTTTTTGATAGTTCTTAAAGGAGCGGATGAAATTTGCCGGAGTTTCATAGCCTACGGCAAAGGCAATTTCTTTGCAGTTCATCCGGGTGTCTTTGAGCAGATGACAGGCGTGGATGATTTTCCTTCGGGCGATAAATTCATTCGGGGAAATACCGGTCTGCTGCTTGAACAGCCGGGAAAAATGTTCCCGCGAAATATTGAGTTCGGAAGCCACCTGTCCGCAGCTTACTTTCTCATGAATGCGTGAAATTATTATCTGCTGCGCTTTCAGGATGAGTCTGGACGCATGGCTTTCCTTGTGTTTCTGTTCGCGGGTTTCCGCCAGCATATTGATGACGGCGAACACCAGTGCGCTGCCTTCGTGCGGCGACAGCACATGCACCTGGCCGCGGCTGTTCTGCAAGGTCTGAAGTTCAAGCATTACCGGATGTGTTTCCTGGATGCAATAAGTGCGCCCGTAGCGGCTGATCACGCTTTTCAGCATATTTTCCGCGAATTCGCCTTTAAAACTGAACCACATGAAAGTCCATGGTTCAGTGGCGTCTGCCGGATAATAGTATTTGACGCCGGGTTCCGGTCCTGCACAGGCATAAGCGACACCCGGCAGCAGCTGGTGTTTTAGTCCGTCGGCCTCCTCAAAACAGCCGCGCCCTTTCAGGGTATAAACAAACAATCCGCGAAAGCGTCCGGAGCTATTCCGGTAGACCGGGCTGAACTGCGTTTCCGTTTCCAGATGGACGGGAACAGGAAAGCCTTCCAGCCCCCGGTAGATTTGAAAAACTACATCGCTGATTACCATAAATCACGTCCTGATAATAAATATCATTTAATGAATACTTTTAATCATATTTAAGTGTGGAAACATTTAAATTATACATCATAATATATCTATATCAATTATTAATCAAAATAAAGTTTCGCAATTTCAGAAGTTAAAAAAAGGAATCAGCATTATGGCTCTTACTCCACGGGAAAATTTATTGAAGTTATGGCGGCGCGAAGGGTTTGAATATGCACCGGTCCATTTCTGGCTATGCCCGTCACTGGTCGAAGAATTCAAGCGGCGTTACGGCAGCGCCGAGTCCTTCGGGGACAAGTTTAAATTTCCATTTCGTTCTATCGGTTTGGCAGAGAAAGAGAACAAGCAGGACTGGAGCAGATATTATCCGGGAGTGACGTTTAATCCCGGTACGACAATTGATAACAGCGGCGTGGCCCATGAGCCGCATCCCGGTTCCATGCACATGACCAGAATGCATCACCCGATGAAGAATTTTACCAGCGTAGACGAGTTTAAAGCCTATCCATATCCGGAATTGCGTCATGACTGCATGGAGACGTTGATTCCGGCGGTAAAAAATATTCATGACTGCGGACTGGCGGCAATGGGCAGTCCCGGCTCCATCTGGGAAAATTCCTGGTATATGCGCAGCATGGAGGAATTGATGGTGGACATGATGACTGATGATGAAAAAGGCGTATATCATCTGGACCGGATTACTGAACTTGTCCGGCAGCGGGTTGTGGCGCTGGCCGCGGCCGGAGTTGACTTTATCCATCTCGGCGATGATATCGGCATGCAGCACGCCATCATGATGTCCCAGGAGCTTTACCGCGCCTGGATCAAGCCGCGTTTCGCGCAAGTCATCAAAGCGGCCAAAGCGGTCAAACCGGATCTGCTGTTCAGTTATCATTCCTGCGGTTATGTCGAACCGTTTATTCCCGACCTGATCGAAATCGGCGTGGACATCCTGAACCCGGTTCAACCGGAATGCATGAGTTTTAAAAAGATTCATGCCGAATACGGCGAGGTCCTGTCCTTCTGGGGAACTATCGGCACGCAGACCACGATGCCGTTCGGCAAACCGGAAGAAGTCAGAAGCGAAGTCTTGCGCAATCTGAAGATTGCCGAAAAAAAAGGCGGCCTGTTGTGTACGCCGACGCATCTGGTCGAGCCGGAAGTGCCGTGGCCCAACATTGAAGCCTATCTCCAGGCCTGCCGGGATTTTAAACTTTAGCAGTCAAAATGGGACACAAATTTAAAAGTGTTTTTCGTGGTAAAAAGTATTTTCTGTACTACTATCTGTCATATTCTTGAACTGAGCCGCATTGGCGGCGAGAAATACGGAAAGACTGTAATTTTGCTGGCGTTTTGACAATAAAAAAGATACCGTTCTTTAAGCACCGGGGAGAAGATATATGGACTACGCCAATAATCAATGCTCAATTTGAGAATGAAATTGGTCGGAAATTTGGAACCTCAACCCTGTCGTGCTTGCTTAAGGATGCTGGATATATTCAGATGGGCAAATAAAACCACACCTGTTGCCCTGCCTTCAAAGGCAGAAAAATGGTGGAGCATAAGAGCATTATTGATGCTCAAGTTTTTCCCTCAGCTTCGTCATAAACAAGGCGTATTGAGCTAAAAATAGTCTAATTTGACTGATTTACAGCTTGAAAAAAGAATCGCCTAAATTGGTACTTTTAGGTACTTTTAGCCCCCTAAATGGTACCGGATGGCACCACTTCTTTAACGTTTTTTTTTGAGCTAATTTCCCTGCCTTAAACTCTAAGGCGTATAGGAAAGCATAAGGTAAAATACACTTCCAAATCGTAAAGTCCATCTTTTTTATTACAAAAATCATAACTGTACTTGAGCTATATCCTCAACTGTCAACCAAATAAATTCCAATGCTGTTTCTCACGGTTCAACAATAATTCGCGGATAAGCATTCAGATGATATACTTGTTCACCTGGAAGGTAAATAAACGCTTCCGGATGGACTTGTCGATTTCCGATCTCAAAATAACTATGCAAAAAAAACAGAGGTCAAACCATCAAAAAAACTTAACTGACGTATCGTATTACTTTTTTTTGTTGAGATCCTTCATCCCCAGTGATTTCATCTTTGTATCTAACGCCTGATAGCTTCCTAAGCCCAGTGCCTTTGCCGCATCAGTTTTTTTGTTATCTGCTTGCTTTAGCGCTCGTTCAATATAATCGCGCTGGAGTTTATCAATTTCATTTTTCATATTAAAGCCTTGTACTAATGGCATTTTTCGCAATAGTGCAGTGTCTTTACCGCTTGTGATTATTGGTAAATCATTCTTTTCAATGATATTGTCATTGGAGAAAATAACTGCTTGCCTGATAACCAGGCGCAATTCACTGATATTTCCGGGCCACAAATGCAGTGCCAATGCCTTTCTTGCTTCAGAAGAAAGTGTTTTGAATACATAGCCAGAATTTTCAGCCTTATGCTGCTTGTTGACTTCTTCCAGAAAATGATGCGCCAATAAAAGAATATCTGGAGTCTGGTCGCATAGCGGGATGGTTTCAATCGAGATATAAGCCAGCATATAATACAAATCTTCAAGGAACTCATTTTTCTTTACCAGTTCTAGTAAGTTACGGGTTGCTGTGGCGATGATTCTGAACTTGGAATTTTCAGTCTTGTCTTTTCCTACAGTCTTAAACTCACAATGGTCTTTATAATCTTTTAAAGTTTTCAATAACAACAGTTGCGTCATAAAGTTGCACTTATCGATTCCATCCAGAACCAAAGTGCCTTTATTTGCTTTTTTCAGAATGCCATCGGAATGTTCGGTTCCCAATAATTCCTGATCAAAATCCTTGTAATTTGAGGCAATACATTTTATCACTTCAAGCGGAGTTTTTGAACTTGCCAGGGCAATGGCCTTGGCAAGTTCCTTTTTACCTGTTCCTCTTTCGCCTGTGATTAATACCGGATCAGGATTTTTCGCTGCGATGCCTGCGCGATGCAAAATATTCGCGGTTTCCTGACTTGCACCAATGATATTCTCGAACCCCACAGGTTTCAACGCTGATTTTGGATCTTGTCCAGGGGGCTTTATCTCAATAATTTTACTGTTTTTTATCTCATAATAACAAGTACAACTCTGGAATGCAGGCGTTACAAAAGCGTCTTGTACTGCTTGAGTCCCGCAATTCCGTAGTATTCCGAAATCCTTTTTAAATCCATTGGTCGTTTGGGCAATTTCAATATGCAGTTTTTCGATGATTTCTACAGAATCGTTTATGTTTTTTATTTCCAGAAATACGAACTCTATATCCGGCCTGAGCCAGGCCATGAATTCCTTTTCAAACGGCAGTTTGCAGTGATGAAACAGATACACTTTCTCAAACAAAGCCTGATCAAGTAATGAGGTAAGCGGGACGTTACTGTCAGGATCGCTTGTATATTCCGTCCGCAACTTTTCAATCTCATCCACGACTGGAGCTGGAGCATTCTTTCTGAACGCCTCCAGGTCATTGAATCTAAGCCAAGAAAAAAGAATTCTCATTATCGGGCTCCTTGCTATACAGATGGTTTTGATAGTATATAGTAAGCCGGAATTACGGATATTCCAATTTTATATTCTTTTAAATAATAAAAATTACTTCAATAATAATTATACATTCAATGAAAGATATTTAATAAATTATCAAATCCAAAGCATCGGTATCTCTGGATTTCATCGGCCTGCGAACGATCTGCATTATTTCATTTTTATAATTAAATAACCATTATTATTATAATTACAGAAATTATTTAAATAATTATTATCATCAATAAAGATTACTGTAATTAATAAAAACTATTTAAACAGTAATAATTATTTATCTATCTATAACTATTATAACTTTATATAACTTTATATAGAGCTAGGCTGTCTGTGGGTACTCAACTCGATATTTTAAGCTAGTAAAATTATTTATTATAGGCGGTGAAGTATATTCATTTGTAAAGATATAACTGATTGAGTGACTGACAATTTTGCTATTATGTTTAATCTGCGACATGAAGTTAGTTCTAGGGAATTAACTGTTGATGGTCAAGACAACATCCACGACCTGTTTCTTTCCGGTCTAGATATGTGACCAGACGTGGAGAAGTTTGTCCCGGTGCCTTTGTTTCGGCAGTTACCATAGACCGCCGTCAGAGTTTGTCCATCTGGATGTAATGCATTCGGTCTGGCCGTTGTCAAACGAAACTGACTGACCAACGACACATCTTGAATATCCATCCCTATTGTAGATCGGCCAAGTTAGGCAAAGCCGAAATCGACGATTCATGCGCCGGAAACCCGGCAATCCTTGTCGTATTGGCGTTCCCGGAGGATTGGTGGAAGAGTGCCTGTATTTTTTAAAATAGAACTGCTATATTATTGACAGAAAGATTTCAATCAAAGAGGCATGATAATCGCAAGCAATTATTGATGGGTATTTTTATGGATGAATATGATGACTATATCGAAAATTATTTAATTCATGATTTCAAAAACATGAAAGCGGATTTAATTCCTCGTGATTACGAAACTGAAGACAAGATATGCCTTGCCAGCAAAATTGAATATTTTTTACAAACATCCCAGGACAACTTTTTAAAGTGCTTCGGCGGAATGACTATTAAAGCGTCAGATAAAAACACTTATACAATCCACTTCACAAAGGAAGGTCATTTCTGGAAAATGACTTATGTTGATCATGAAGGTCGCGAGCTATATATAAGGGATATTGGCACTGCGTCAATTCTCGAAGAATTGGGCATATGCGCCAAAGACGTTCCGCCCCTGGTAACTCCAATTATAAATTTGTACCGGTGTTTTAAAGCCACCAGTCTTGATGATGCAATCTTCCAGCTAGCACAATTGCTGGATATTAATAAAGATACTCCAATAGACCATGTAAAATTGAGTCCAATGTTTGAGTGGGATTCAAAAGCATTTCTTGAATATTTTATAAATATTTGTGAGTATCGCGTATGCGGGATATCCTATGGATTAATACTAATTAAATATTTAGGGGAAAAGAAAGTTTTAATTCCAACTTGCCGTTTTCCTACAAATCATTACTGCTTTTTTCCTTTTTCATCAGAAAACAATACGTTTCCTTTATTTAATGCTTTCAATCGGATGAACTCAATGCCAATTGTAATCTTAACTGATTCAATTGAGCTTGCCGGAATCAATCAGCTTTTACTTGACCGGGCAAGGGTTTCCGAAATCACTTGGATCTCATGGTTGGGCGAAGGAAAAACCATTTCCAATTTTGATTGGAGTTTACTGAAAGATCATAGAGTATATTACCTCCTTAAGGAACACTCCGGACAGGGAGGTAAGCTTGTTTATAATACCTCAAAGGCCGTTAAAAATAAACTTGATCAGATAGGAGTGAAAGAATTCAAATATGTATCATATCTTGACGATGGAATCGACCTAGAAGTTCCTTCAAGACGTTCTAAGCCGATTCCTGTTATTTATACAGTTGACGAGTTCGAAAAAGTCATGTCCACCAAGGATCCGTCGCTGCCGTTAAGTTTGAAGGAATTCAGAAATGACTTGTCGCGGCTGGCCCCAAGCAGGCCCCTGTTAATGTCGCCATTCATATATTCAAGATCAGCAACATCAATTGTTCGCGATTCGGACAGTACCACATGGTTCACCTTAAATATGGCCTTTGCTTTGTCGCGTGGATTACGAGCTTTTGAAGGCTGGTGTTCAGGCGGCAAGCCAGCTACAGTGCTTTACCTGTATGGAGAGGATGGCGGCTATTTTTCACTTGGAGAAAAGTTGATGACGATATTAAAAGTCTTCACAGACAGAGACAAAATACCGTTTGAACAATTCGCAAATCCAATTTTACCTTTTAGTGGTTCGCATCCACAACCGTTTCCAATGAGAAAGGATGGTACTAACTGCTTCAGCAATTTCTCCTGGAATAATATTGATAAACGACTGGGCCTGCAAGACTTTCAAATTGCCGAGTTTGTCAACTTTCAAGCCGCGTCTATGGGTAATCAGATGCAACAGGAAAGAAAACTGTTAGTTCTTGATAATCTTTTCTCGAACTCCATAGAATCTTTGGCTATACAAAATAATCTTATTAGAGAATTCAAAAGATCCGGTTGGGCAATTGTGGTTGTTGCCGACGCCGAAAAAGAGACTAACAAGCTTTCAGTGGACAGCGTAATAAAAGTAAAAAATAGAACCACCGACGAAGGCATCCTGAAAATATCTGTAAATGTTGAAAGTCTTTTTAAGGGAGAAACGAAATTTATCTGTAAACTGGACTTCAATGCTGGACATCCGACTTTTATCAAAATCAAAAACCACGAGCCCAAATGGCCCGATCCCTTAAAAAGGCCCCGGAGACAATTAATTGCTGATGTTTTGCAACTCCGTTATAATGGACTCAAGGGGCAGGCAATTGCAGATAAACTTGGGCTTTCCCTTTCAATGGTTAAGAAATTAACAACGGAAGGGACCGGGAGTAAGCCGAAAAATAAACAATGGCTATAGAAACATAAATAGAGTTTGCAGATATCTAATAATCTGAATTTATTCCGATGCGTTCTATGACACTTCGACGATGCCTGCCGGGAAGAACTTTCGATTCCTTACTAATTTATGTTCCCTATATTTTTCTGCACTCAATAATGATAGAATACGTACCGAAAGAACCGTTGGAATAGAAACGTAAATTTAAATATTTTGGACTCGTATATTTAGAATATTACATTCACAGTAAAATGGCAGGATTGGGTTGTTTGCATATCGAAAACCGCTATCTTAAACCGGAGTACTTGAATGCGGCTTGCCACGCTATACGTTGAGAAACTACGGGGTGGCAAGTGGGATTAATTCTGCGTGAATCAACGTCCTGTCGGATTCGTATTGGCATTGCCGCTCAGTCGGCAACAAGCATGAATGGGAGGCCTTTTATTGCTATATCTCTTCGCTGTCTTTAGTTGTGTCCTCGACTAGTATGTACTGGAAAATATCGATATTCAAATATCTTACAGCACCCCCGATTTTCCTGCGTTTGAATGGGAATGCATTTGATTTTTCAAGAGTTTTAAAGTTGGAAATCCCGATTGAAAGCATGGCTGCGGCCTCGGCCTGGTCTATCAGCCGGGGAACTATTGCAGGCAATGCTTCTCGGTGTTCGGCAAGGTGCTTAAGTTGGGCAATTATTTCGTTCATTTCTGGAACGGGTAACAAATCTGTATCGGCCATAATTCTAAGGAAGCGGGCGATCAGTTTGACACTTTGGATTCTGATTTTTGTTTGAGTATTCATGGTGAAATTTAAATTCCTATTTTGGTTATAGGATATTCGAGCTATTTTTTTTATTATTTAAGATCACATCTCCGCATAAATTCTCCTTATAATATATGACGAGGGAAATCGCATCGGTAAATAGTATTGGCTCATATTAAAGCATATAAGATTCAAACCTTTTATTAACCATAAAAGACAAAGCTTTAACAGACAGCTTTAAGCTGTAATCCATCCAAGAGAAATACTCTCTACGCTTGCCTTCTTCATACTCAACTCCCGGGTTACTGTACTCTGTTATTTTTTATTCGTTCCTGGTATTAAATAGTTCCAAAACATTCATTACCAACCGGAGAAACAGAAGATGAAAGATTACCTTAAGACGTTCCACGAATCGTTCCAGGACCTGAAGATAAACACCAATGCAGAACTCGGCTTCTGCTGCCATAAGGAAATACTTGGTGAGCTCCGGCAACGGCTGATAAGTATGCAGCAGCGGCACTCCCAAGTTTTCGTTATTATGATGTCTGTTCTGTTTCCGGCCGGATACGCAACGGCTGCCGGTAATGAACTGTTCACCCGCTTTCTCGCTGACTTCATTCGCCATGAACGGTCAGCTTACGGCGACGTTGAATATGTCTGGCGGTTTGAGCGTGAGAATGACGACAGCATGGGCCATTGGCACGTCGTTTTGTACTACAACGCCAATGTGGTCCAGGGCAGCTTTGTGCATCGTATAAGCGCGGAAAAATACTGGGCGAAAATGCTTGATGTTGACTCTGCTGTTGGGCGTATCCATGTCAGTGAGCCCAAGAGCGGCCTGAGTTACCGGCATGACGGGTTCAAGCTGCGCAGAGGAGATACAGAGTTGGATAAAGTCCGTAATGACTGTTTCTCCTGGATCTCGTATGTGGCGAAGTTCCGGCCTAATATCGTGGCAGAGAAAAATAAGTCGTATGGCTGTTCGCAGTTATAAACAGAGTATTCAGTGTGGATGCGCTGGCACTCATAACAGTTAGTAACCCGCCGCCGAGCCGAATAGACAACGGGGTCGCTGGATGAGTGCTATATCCGAGTTCCATGGCTTATCCACCCCCTTATCAACCGCCGGAGAGATACACGGGGCCGCGAGGTTTATGGTTGTTCGCTGCGGCGTTATGCCTGGTTTATCTCTCTCGTGCAGGCTTACTCAGTCTTGCGTTGTAGATGGCGTAAGTATACTGCCGGGGTTGTTGGTTATGGCCGGCTCCGGGTTCAGCGGTTAGGTTCGCTGCTACGCTAAGTTGCTGCTGATGCGATATGTACGGGTAGTGCGGATGATGGTGGTCTACGGTTGATGTTGACTTCCATGGGCGGCAGTCAGCATCTCCTGTTGGCTCGGGTTGGCCGGCTCCTGATGTGCACGCAGGTTGCGGCATGTGATGGCAATGAGGGACTTGCGGCAATAAAGAACAATCCGGATATTGCCATGGTCATCACCGATATGCGTTACTGTGCTGGCGGCATTGTCCGCCTTGTTGTCTGGCCTTTGTGGCTGTGCGTAATCGTAGTCAGCAACGGGGTATCCATTTAAGCATTAAATACATCGCGGAATCCATGATTATTGGTCTTTTATGTCCCTTGATTCTCTTGGTTTCCTTTATTATTTTCATCGGACGTTTTAATTCATGATTTCGGCTATATGTGCTTATTTCTAACTCCCAAGTACTCTGGTTTGGTCTGCCCTTTGGACGCGAATAATCCGGGTCAATCCCCTTGATATCGTGCGT
>CAIPAT010000175.1 GCA_903863035.1 uncultured Lentisphaeria bacterium | reverse complement strand
TCTCGAAAACAGATGAGGAGCAAAAGAAAATTCTTGAACTGTTAAATGTAAAATTGAAGTAGCCAGTATTTTTTTATTTCAATCATCATTTAAATGATTGCTAATAAGCAGGTTAACTGTAAAGTATCAAAAGAATATCCGCTTAACGAACAGCGGCGGGCAGTTTCACTGACGGGGATGGTTCTCTTGAATTTTTCACCTATAAAAGCCATTGTTTCGCGGATACGAATGTCATTAACCTGTTCCAACTCCGGCATTTTCCGTTCATTCTCTTCTTCTTCCCGCATGGCTGGATGCGCATCCAGCATCACCCTGGCGACGAGGTCGGCAAGCGCCGCGGCGCGGGACTCAGACAATTTCTGAAGCTGGTGGAATTCATCGGCTGTCTCCGGATACACACATTGGCTGTCAGCGGTTAGAAACGGCCCGCTGAGAATAACGCCGAGAAAATGATCTCCGTGAAAAATCGGAACAACAAGTTCTCCCACGCCAGCATGACAGATATTGACAAAAGCAGTCCGTTGTTCCAATGCCCGGCGGCTGATCTGTTCAAAATCGTTGCGCATGCAGGACGCTTCAAATTCGGGGCCAATGGCTTTGACACAGGTGCAAAACGGCTGCAGATGGCGACGATGTTTTTCCGGCAGGGAAGGATGTACCCACAGCGCGGAAGTGATCTTCCAGATAAATGCGCAGCCGACCGCCTCTTCCAGGCAGTCCAGCAGGTGAATCAGCAAATCTCTTTCAGCTTGCATTTTTTACTACAATTATTTTATTATAAATCGATATTTTGCTATAAAATAGCATCATATGCATAAAATTCAGCATTAAAGTTATTGAAAATTAATTCTTTTTCTGTTATAATCTTATACAGTTACTCTGGCAAGTTTTGGCCGCAACACAAAAGACAGGGAGTTAGGAGTTAGGTATTTTAGTTTGAGTTTCATTCTGAATTCTAGATTCTAAATTCTGGATTCATGCAAAACGTGAGTTTTGCAATTGGCTCTTCTAAAATACAGATGCAAGTAATCATAATTTAAATACAGGTAAGCCGGTTTCATAATGAATAACAGTAATTTTATCGATAGTCTTGAAATATTGGCGGAGAGTGATGTTATAGTGGCCGGCGGCGGGCCGGCCGGGCTTGGCGCCGCGCTCGCGGCCGCCAGGAACGGCGCAAAGGTTGTATTACTTGAGCAAACCGGAGCACTTGGCGGTATGGCCAGCATCGGACTGGTTCCCATGCTGGCTTACACCACTGACGGTGTGAATATCACAGCGGCCGGAATCTGTATGGAAATCGCTGGAGAAGTGGTCGCCCGGATGGGAGTCAAAAAGTTTGACAATTACTGGCAAAGTATAAATCCGGAGATATTCAAAAAAGTCTGTGATGAAAAAGTCACTGCGGCCGGGATCAAGGTGTATTTCAGCCAGAAGATTGCCGCGGTGGGACGTAATGGCGACCGGATTTCCAGTTTAGCGGCAGCCGGTCCGCGCGGCCTGAAGCGCATAACCGGAAAAGTGTTCGTTGACGCGACCGGCGATGGCACCGTGTCCGCTTTTGCCGGAGCTCCGTTCGAATGCGGTGATGCTAATGGAAAAACGATGAGCCCGTCGCTTTGTGTGCAGTATGCCGGAGTTGACTGGGATGAATATTCAGACTCGGCAAAAGCCGGGCGCAACTATCAGAATATCTGGCACGAACTGATGGACGCGGGGAAAGCGCCATTGCCGGAACGTCATTTTGTCGGTATTTTCAAGACCGGTCCCAGTGTCGGCACCGGCAATCTCGGACACATTTACGGTGCCAACGGTATCAACGAGGCTGACGTTACCCGCGGTTATATCGAAGGCCGTGAAATAGCGGGGATCATTCACCGTTTCTTCCGTGAGCATGTTCCTGGGTTCCGAAATTCCGAACTGGTGAATACCGCATCACTTCTGAGTGTCCGCGAAACCCGCCGGATTACCGGCGACTATTGTCTGAACTTTGAAGATTATCGGCGCCGGGCTGTTTTTCCGGACGAAATAGGGCGCTATTCATATCCGGTTGACATCCATTCCTCGTCGACTGATGCCGACGAGCAGAGGAAGGTCGAGGAGCGGATGAAGGAAACTGGTTACAAAGCCGGCGAGAATTATGGCATTCCATACCGGGCGCTGTTACCGCGAGGAATCAATAACCTGCTGGTGGCGGGGCGTTCAATCTGCTGCGACCGCGAAGTACAGTCATCGCTCCGGGTAATGCCGGGATGCTTCATCACCGGTCAGGCGGCCGGGACAGCCGCGGCGCTGAGTTTGAGTTGTCAGGGAATCACCAGGGAAGTCAAAGCAGACCAGTTGCGCGCGGCAATGCGCGATAAACTGGGTGCTTATTTACCATAAAACTAATGTTACCAGAAAACCCTAAAAAAGGAGATGCAGATCATGCGTAAAGACCACAACAGTAAGGATTTCACACTCATTGAACGTGTGTCCAGGTAAGGTATCACTAAACTAGACGAATGAAATGTTTCGTCCATACCAATTGTCCATTTCAGGTATGTAGCCTAATCACTAGCCACTGGCTAACGCGTGAGGATAAAGTTG
>CAIPAT010000174.1 GCA_903863035.1 uncultured Lentisphaeria bacterium | reverse complement strand
CAACTTTATCCTCACGCGTTAGCCAGTGGCTAGTGATTAGGCTACATACCTGAAATGGACAATTGGTATGGACGAAACATTTCATTCGTCTAGTTTAGTGATACCTTACCTGGACACACGTTCAATGAGTGTGAAATCCTTGATCTTCAAATTCCGTTTTTTCATCTTTCATTTTCCTTATTTTATGATGATTTCCGGTTCAATATTAATTAAAACTGGTGCCGTTGCCGACAAATTATCCAGCATCAACGCTCCCACATCACGCATTTTAAATTCGGAAGATATGATCGGCATGTTGGAAAACCTCCTGGCGCTGGTATTGAACATACCGCACAACTTCACATCTTCTCCTACACGAAGCCCCTGTTCGCTGAAAAAACGGGCCGCCCCGAGCGCATGATAATCAGAAATATAAATTAACCCCTGAATTTTCGGATTCTTCCGGTATTCATCTGCCGCCACCTGATAGCCCAGCGCAAAACACAGATCAAAATAATCCTGCACAGGAAATTCATCCAATTCGATCCAGTGCCATTTTCCCTTGCAGTAATCTTCTTCGAAGTCCGTCATTGCAGGGCGTAATCTCTCTTCCAGATATAGTGGCGGAACTACTATTTTGAAATCATTGCTGCCTGTCTCTTTGAAATAGCGCAGATAGCTCATTATCGCCCCGGCCTCATTCAACCAGACAACTTTCTTTAACTCATGATAATTTATGCCAATATACTGATGCCCGGACTCATAAATATAATCAGCAATTCGGTCATAGCCGATCGGAGCCCCGACAAAAACAAAACTTCTGCACCCCTTTGCCTCCAGCTCCCTTATTTTTCCCAAATTTCTCTCCGCATCCTGGGTTAATAAGGTAGAATATACTGCATAGTCCCGCTGTTCCAAACCAAGGTTAAGCGAGGTCAACAGCATGAGTACATGCTCGTCCCGCGTTATCCGCTCCTGCGAAAAAATTATACCGGCTATATTGGTTTCCATTCCGGTCATGATCCGATACCCGACATTCGGTTGATAATTGAGTTTTTTTGCTAATTGCAATACCTGGCTTCTAGTCTCGTGTGAGCAGTAAGTTGATTTCTTATTGATGATACGCGAGATAGTAGGTACCGCCAGACCGGTCGCTTTGGCTAGATCTTTTAATGTTACTCTTTGCGCTCTCTCTTTCACTATATTCGTGTCCATTATTTTAGTGATCTTAAAACCCATGTAAAGTAGTTACCATGCTAAAAGTATACTGGCATTTTCCGCAAAAGTCAATATGCATTTTTAAAATTTCAGCAAAAAAAGAATGAGAAAATATTTTTAAAATTTTTCAAACTCACAAATACCGACAGCTGTCGCGTCAGAATAAATCTGGATTTTAGTTCGAATTTCATTCTGAATTCTAGATTCTAAATTCTGAATTCATGAAAAACTTAAGTTTTGCAATTGGCTCTTATTAGAGTATAGAATAACGCCGGGCATATCAGTTTTCAACTTTATACTATGCACGGCTGAAATTTTAACATAGATCGCGAAGATTTTGAGCATTGGTTCGTATTCTGAGAGACTGCCGATACTGGGGTATCGAAGGCCTCGAAGTGTGCGAATCCAAACTCGAAAGATCGCAATCCAGCAGGCGCGGAACGAGCGTCTTGACCCAGATTTTACAGAGTACCGCAAGCATTCCCGCAGTCGCGGGATCCCGCGATTGCGGGACCAGTGGTTTTAGCCACTTCTTGCGAATGCCTTCAAGCTGGAAGCTTGAGTTACTTTATCTTGCTTGCGAATGCCTTCAAGCTGGAAGCTTGAGTTACTTTACTCCGGCTTCAATACTGCTGCTGAAATTCTCTAAAAAAGTCCTAAAATAACTGATTGTCAAGCAGCGAAAACACTGAAAAATATGTTTGACCCCGATTTTACAGAGTACAGAGTACCGCAAGCATTCCCGCAGTCGCGGGATCCCGCGATTGCGGGACCAGTGGTTTTAGCCACTTCTTGCGAATGCCTTCAAGCTGGAAGCTTGAATTGCTTTTCCCCGGCCTCAATACTATTGCTGAAATTCTCTAAAAAAATCCTAAAATAACTGATTACCAAGCAGCGAAAACACTGAAAAATGTCTGACCCCGATTTTACAAAGCATTTGAAGTATGCCGTCTGGACCGCGCTTGCCTCCGACCGGAAAGCCGCCGCGCTGGAAATGGCGGTCAATGACATCTGCTGTCAGCTCGGCATTGACGCCATTGACGAAACCCGTACCAATCAGCTTAACGCCGTCTACGAACAGGCGGTTTATCTGGCGGAAAACTTTGACAAGATCAATCAGCCGCAGGCGGTCGCAGCGGAGTCTATCGCCGACGCCGGCAGCCGGTCATATAAAGGCAGCGCCCGGACTATCGCGCCGCGCGCTAAAATGTTTCTTAATCGAGAAACGGGCGGCATCAGAATCGGAAGGGGATAAGTCCGTGCGACGGACGGCGATGATAGAACAGCCGGGAGCGCCGGTCGCCTGACCGGCTTTATTTAAAATAGTGCAGGAAGCAGGCGGGCAGAAAGCGGCTGCTGGGTAAATTTGGCTTTCAGCCGGCAGCCCATCAGCAGTTCGCCGGAACCGGTGCTCTTCCAGAACGCGGTGTCGCGAATATCAATGTATTCATTTTTAATCATGATTACCCGCTAAATTATGCGATTGCCAGCCTAAGCGTATGAATCCTGGGCAATTCTTCCGCCAGTTCATTTTTCGCACGGGTAATGTCATACAGTTCCTGAAGGCCCAGCCAGAATTCCGGCTTATTACCGAAAAACTTGGCCAGCCTGACTGCGGTGTCCGCAGTGATGGCCCGTTCCCCGTTGATAATAGCGTTTATCCGGCGCACCGGAACCCGTATCTCCAGCGCCAGTTTGTTTTGCGATAAATTATAATCTTCCAGAAATTCCGCTAAAGCCACCCCCGGATGTACATTTGTAATATCAACCATGATTTCTCTCCTTACGTTAATGATAATCGGTAAATTCAACATCAGACGCACCGGCGGCTGTCCATTTGAAACAAATCCGATATTGCTTGTCCACTCTTATTGAATACTGATTCTTTCGATTGCCGCGCAACGCTTCAAGACGGTTGCCCGGCGGCACCAGCAAGTCTGTAATTTCCGTCGCCACATGAATATAACGTAATTTCAACAATGCTTTCTGCTGCAAGGCGCTGTCAAGTCTGGTTTTTTCACCGTTCCAGATCTTTTCCGTCAACTTACCCCTGAACGTTTCTATCATTATAAACTCAATTTTAAAATTTTACGCCGTTAAAAGTATAACCCCAAGGGTTATGAAAATCAATAATAAATATCAAACTTTTTAAAACTTTCTCATAAAAAAAGAAAGCCAGGAGGTTACGGCTCCGGGCTTTGCAGGGATATATGGCACTCGATGCGGGTTTAATATAATAGATGCCGTTTGATTTTCAACAAATCAAAGTACCGCAAGCATCTTGCTTGCGAATGCCTTCAA
The DNA here is from genome assembly GCA_903863035.1 of uncultured Lentisphaeria bacterium. Taxonomy (GTDB): domain Bacteria; phylum Verrucomicrobiota; class Lentisphaeria; order Victivallales; family Victivallaceae; genus CAIPAT01. The sequence goes on along the minus strand of CAIPAT010000174.1, from coordinate 5,530 downwards.
GCTGGAAGCTTGAGTTACTTTGAGTACCGGTTTCAATACTACTGCTGAAATTCTCTAAAAAAATCCTAAAATAACTGATTGCCGAGCAGCGAAAACACTGAAAAGAATATGTGATCCCGATTTTACAGAGTACCGCAAGCATCTTGCTTGCGAATGCCTTCAAGCTGGAAGCTTGAGTTACTTTACCCCGCCTTCAATACTACTGCTGAAATTCTCTAAAAAAATCCTAAAATAACTGATTGCCAAGCAGCGAAAACACTGAAAAATGTGACCCCGATGCTTCCAATTTTGGGCGAACTAGTGTAAGCAAATTCTAATTTAACCCATGAAAAAAAGGAATCAACAGATATGCGGAAGAATTACAATTTCCATATTCAACAGTTGGCTTTATTCCAGCATGAATATATAGGTTTGTCCGGCGAGAAGAAACTGCCGGTGAATAAGTTTGCTGTCTGTGACAATTTTGCCTGGCGGACATTCGTGAAGGCTCGCAGGTTTCTTTAGTCTGATCTCAAAATCGCCACTGCGCAGAGGATGGAGCATAATCATATTCTCTGCCGCGCACGAAATCACGTCTGTACCGGTCAAGCGCCAGGCTTCGGAATATCCGGCCAGTACGGCAATCAGATGACGGGACAAAACACGGGTCCCGACAAAGATTGAATTCCATTGCCCGTGTTCTTTCAAGGCAAAGCCAATTTCAGGCGCATTGGAATAGGGAGACAGCACCATGGCTTCCGGATCAGTGACGGCCAGAGTATATTCGCTGCGGTCGATATGTTCGAAAACCGGACTGAATATAGCCGGGGCTGCGATTTCATCCGGCCCGCCGGCGGAAAACAGAAATCCGGATGTCCCGCTGATTACCCGGACAGCTACAGTATTTTCACCCTGTTTCAGCGGCAAATTGAACGTATGTGCCCGAACTGAAAAATCAGCCTTGCCGTTTCCGCTGTTCAGTGTATCAAAGACGGGGGTGCCGTTCACCCACCACTGCATCCACCAGTCGGCTCCGCAACCGACTGTAATCTGCTGAGAAACAGGGCTGTTCAATTCAAAATAGACGAACGCCGAATTTCCGTCTTTGATGGGAATGCTCAGCACGTTCTTAAGATTTATGCAGGTTCCCTGGAAGTTTACATCCTTCGGTTTTACCGTCCTGCCGCCCAGCGTAAGCGTTTCCGGCGTTTGGGCCAGAATGGTCTTGTCAGGGATGGGATCATTTTTGTTGAAAGCGCCGAACACCTTTGCTGTCCGCGGCCATGGAACGGATGATTTCTTTTTCAATACAGTATTATCCCATTTGACCAGCGGGTGTTCCGGCATCGCTGCGGCAAAAGCTCCTGCGGCATTTTCAATCCGGTCAACTTTCATGCCGATTACTTCCGATACCTTTATAATTTCCGAAAACGATTGTTCGTATCCGGTATCCCGGAGGAAAACAAGAGTTGCCCCGTCTTTTTTCAGTTTGGCAATGGCATCACACAGTTTTTTGTCCAGGTTCATAAGGTTCTGGAATATATATAGTCTGGCTGCCGGAACTATTCCATCGCGGAGATCCGCTGCGTAGTAGGTGCCGAAAGGAACACCGGACGCATTCATTTCATTCTGTTGCAGTTGCATCCATTCACTCTGTATTCCGATGCCGTATCTGAGGTAGTCAACCGCTTTTTCGTCAATGATAACAGCCACATCCGCAAGCGGGTGGCGGGGGGATGGCGCTTGTACGGTTCCGGCCAGATTAACCAGGAATTTCATTTCTTCGACAATCGTCGAATCGGAATAAGCGTAGAGACTGCTGAAAACCGGATTCCACAAGGCCCCGGCTCCATTAACGCAGAGGCGTGCAAAATCGCGCCGCCATATCGAACGCAATGTATTTATATCTCCGGCCCAGCCCTGAAAATCGGCATCATGATGAATGCCGGCTGCAAAAGTGGTACTGGGAGTCGGCTTGGACATCCAGGTGGGAAAATCCCAGTCAGCCGTAAAAAGTTTGCCGTTGACGGAAATGGAAGAAAGATAGGCATTGATTCCTCCTAAATTAGGCGGCATCCGCTGGTTGTAGGTCAATTGATGCAGGAAGAAATCAATGTCAGGATTACGCATAAAATCTTCCATGGAGGTAAGATCCCGCCTGCCGGGGCTGATTCCGCAACAAATACCTGTAAGAGCGGGACGGGAAACACTCTGTTTTATGACTTTGGCAAAATGCGCGATAATCTCGGCATGTCCGCTTGTTATGAACCTTTTCCAGTCCATGGACCGGCGCTCTTTGCGCGGATCATGGAACCCGCCGTCACCCACCAGTTCTGCGGCACGCGGGGGGGCTGCCTCATCAAATGAGGCTATCGACATTCCCCAGGCAGACGAAAGCGCCCGAGGTGACTCATATTTAGCTGCCAGCCAGCGTTTCCATGCCTTAATGGCGACCGGACTGTAGTCACCCCAGTTTTGAGCTTTCGTCAGTTCGCTGTTAGGCGGCTGCCAGTGATAAAGCTGGGCATCAGTTCCGCCACCGATAAGATAGCCGATTACTGCGCGTCCTGGAGTCGTATGTTCAACTTTTTCAATGAGTTTTGCGATTGTTGTGGAAGTGTCATTGCGGAATGCCTCTGAGAAAAAGGACCAGACATATCGTTCCTGCTGCTCCGGAGTTGGCTCTTTTCCGCCGTAGCGGAGAAAATGCCTTGATGCGACCAGTTTTTCGCCGCGATCGTTGCGCATAATATCGTCAGGGTGTTCGGCTGTCCATTCCGGATATGGATCAATCATGATCCATAATATGATTTTCGCATTTGGACTGGTCTGCAGCGGACGCCAGAGAATCTTTTCCAGATCGGTATCATCATATGAATTCCGTCCGGTCCAGAATGGTTTCATGTAATATTCAGCGACCGGGAAGCCTCCTTTTTTGTTGTAGGAAAGGTTGACCGTGACATTTACGATTTCCATGCCTGCCGCAAAAAATGGGGCTAGATAGACGGAATCAAACGGCTGGTCCCATATGTCTACTCCGAGAAACGGTTTGGTAGTGCCGTTGATCAGCATTTGCGGCAAACCATCTGTGCGAAGTATGCGCTTGGCTGAATCCGGCGACCGGTCCATTAGTGAAGCCTTAAGTTCAGCGTTAACCGGTTGCGGTATTTCCATCGGCGGATCCATCCAGGCCGGCTGCCCGGCCGGGCCGACCGGACCATAGCGTTGATCACTGACCGGCCCCTGTGACTGGCGCAATGATTCATACTGTGACTTTATTTCTTCTGTTGTAATGGCCCGGGAATAAACTTTTACTTCGTCTATTGATCCTGGATACCAGTCTGCCACCACCCGGCTGACCGGCTTGGCGCAGCCGATATAAAATTCATCAGGATAGTTGAACGGAATTCCCTTGAATCCAGTGCCGGCAACCAGTTCTCCATCGATATAAAGATAAATCTTTGCCGCGGATGAATCGAAGACCCCGGCGATATGATGCCATTCTCCAGGGGGGTAGGCTTGAGTCGAGGCGGCCGTAAAACCCTGCTTCTCCGAATTGAACAACTCAAAGTAGAAGCGCCCGCCGGGATTGTAGCCGATCGCGGTGCTCCATCCGGGACGCCCGCAGATAGCTCCTGGTCTTGTGCCTTTTACGGCAAGCGGTTTGGCCCAGGCGGAAAAAGAAAAGCTGCCTTCCTGCCATGGCAGTTTGGCAAACACCGCAGTGCGCCCGTTGCCGAATTCCAGTCCGGCTCCGGATTTGCCTTGTGTCCGTCTGGTTTTGCTTAGAATGATGCCGTCATAACCGTGCACGGAACTGTCTACGGCTTTTCCGCCGGTAAGTTCATCAAATTTCCAATATGCTGTCGGCCTGCCGTCATCACGGAGAGCTGACTGCGCCGTGGCAGACTGACGTGAGACTGGCAAGGCTATTTGCTCCGCCTTGACCGCTTGCGGTTTTTCCTGCTGCTGATCCAGCCCCGCCTGAACACCATAACGTGGATCTCCTGGCTGCCCCTGCGACTGGCGCAGAGATTCGTAATGTGATTTCACTTCTTCCGACGTAAGCGGACGGGAATAAATTTTCACTTCGTCAATGGTTCCGGAATACCAGTCTGCCGCTATCCGGCTTAACGGATTGGCGCAGCCGATATAAAAATCAGCAGGATATTTGAACGGCGTTCCCTTGAATGCTGTTTCGGCAACCAGTTCCCCGTCGATATAAAGATAAATCTTTGCCGCGGTACGATCGAAAACACCGGCTACATGATGCCACTCACCGGGCGCATAATCTTTAGGAGAAGCGGCCGTAAATATCTGTTTTTCAGCACTGGATAATTCAAAATAAAAACGTTTTCCTGTATTGTACCCGATAGTTGTATGCCAGCCTGGACGTCCGCAGATAGCGCCTGGCCGATCCCCTTTTAATGCAAGTGGTTTGGTCCAGGCTGCAAAAGTAAAACTTTCGCCCATCCATGGCAGTTTGGCGGCAACCATGGTGTTGTCGCCGCTGAATTCAAGCCCGGCGCCGGCTTTGCCTTGTGTCCATCTGGTTTTGCCCTGAATAAGACCGTCATGGCCGTGTCCGGAACTGTCAACCGCTTTTCCAGCAGTAAATTCTTCAAATTTCCAGTATGCTGCCGGTTGGTCTTCAGCGCTGACGAAAACGGCGGATAATAAGATGAAGATTAATGCGAATAATGGCATTATACCGGCCTTTACTTAATATTTATGTTATATGGCTATCAGCGAGAATAATAGTTTCTTTTACGGAAAAAGCATCGTAGCCGCGTAATTTCCTGTTGCTTTGAAGTCGACATTGCCTGTAACAATGTTCCCTGACTTGATTGCTGAAACATGACTATCGACAAACAGAGCATTGGTATTCTGGCTGTGACGATAACTGACCCGGTAATTATTGGCGGCGATGAAATTTAAAATCCGGTTTATCCCTTGAGGTTCAAGATCAGCAGTCATTATAACGCGGGATGGCGGAACCGGGCGGATCATGGCGCTTTTTAAATAACCGTCTCCGGCTATTATCGGAATATGAATTTGACCAAGTTGAGTGTTTCTAGTGTACGATACTTTGGCGAGGGTATCAACCGGATATTGCAGAATTTCGAGGTCGCTTGGGCAGCGGGCCATTGTACGAAATGCCACCCGTCCATTGAAATATGACAACAGCGGAAAAGATTTAAGCGAAGAGCTGGAATCACAGCACCAAAAGGTCCGTGAGCCTGAAGCATTGTCAACAAGTGTCGGACAGATATACTCTCTGTTGTCATTCTGATATTGGAATTCGACGATGCCGAATTGTTTTAGCTTGTTCATACAACTTATTGACTTGGCCTTTTCGCGTGCTTTATTTAATGCCGGCAGCAGCATTCCGGCCAAAATTGCGATGATCGCGATCACCACAAGGAGTTCGATTAAAGTAAAACCTCTAAGCATCAACGAGTTGCGACTTATCGGCTCTGCCTCATCGACCAAACCGTGCGTGCGGTTTTCCCTCACACGGCTTTCCCCCTGTTCTTCTTCGTTTAGCATT
>CAIPAT010000173.1 GCA_903863035.1 uncultured Lentisphaeria bacterium | reverse complement strand
GCGGTAATTCCCGCCTATCGCCAAATCGTCTTCAAAACTATCATTATCGCTTTTTGCGCAGGCGGCAGTCCTGGACGGATTAGTAATGTTTTCAGGAAATTCGCGCTGCTGCTCACGGGTGACGCCACCGTCAGGAAATTCTACAACTTTCTCAATTCCGGCAAGTTGCCATGGGATGCCTTGTGGGGATTCCTCGCCGGAATCATGGGCGATCCCACAGTGGCAGGCCGTCTGCTGGTCGGGCTTGACGACACCACTTACGGCAAAACCGGCAAGGAAATCGCCGGGTGCGCCAGCCACTTTGATCATGCGGCCAAACAAAACTCCTCGAAGTGGATTTTCGGCCACTGCCGGGTTCTCGCCGGGCTGCTGCTCTTCGGGCATGGCCGCTGGGCCTGCCTGCCTTTCGCGCAAAAGCTCTACATGCCGCTTCCGAAAACCGTGAAATCCAGCGCCAAGCTGCCGCATGCCGAATGGCTCAAGACCAAATCCGGGATCGGCGCGGAACTGGTAATCAGACTCGCTCTGCGGTTTAAGCGTCCGGTATTGATCGTCTGCGACAGCTGGTTCGGAACAAAACCGCTGCTCGAGGAGGTTCGCGCTAAAATCGCTTTCGCCGTTCACATACTGTCCCGATTGCGCATCTCCGCCATTCTCTACGAGATGCCGGAATTTGTTCCCGGCAAACGAGGCCGCCGCCCCAAGTTCGGCAGACAGCTTGCTCCGGTCAAGGTTCTTTCCGCTCAACTGCGCCAGTCCGCAAGATCGGCCATGATCCATATTTACGGCAAAAACCGCAAAGTCGAGTTCGCAGAGCTGATCTGCATGTCCAAGGCGTTCGGATGTCAGGTCAAAGTCGTTTTTGTATATTACAAAGGCTTCGCTTTCCCGCTGATCACCACCGACATTACGCTTACGGCAGAACAGATGATCGAGTTTTATTCCGCACGATGGAAAATCGAGAGCGGATTCAAGGAAATAAAGCAGGACATCGGAGCCATCGACTCCCAATGCCGCAAACCTCTTGCCGTTGAAAACCATTTCGACCTCTGCTGTTTTGCCATGTCACTGACATGGATTTATGCGTTCAAACTTGATCATGCACCTGACCGGAGACACCCGGGCAAACGCACCGGAGCTTTTGCATTCGCCGACATCCGCCGGAAAATCTCCGGCGAACTTGCCGGGGAGTCCATTTTACAGGGGAGATGCCCTGAAGGACTCATCCCCGCCGTTAAATTCGTCTGCTCATCAATTTTCCGCTGGGCTTCATGAACTAAAATTTCAATTTTCAGGAAAACTTCAGTTCATTAACAAAATCTCTATTTGTTGTCGCGTCACTTCATTTGTTTTCAGGGGGCATGGCTGACGGAAAAGCAAAGCGGGCTGCTGGAAGATTTTCCCAGACAACTTGCTGTCATTCGTCTTTCTCGTCAGTTCCGGGTTAATAAAACCCGAAAATATTGCCATCAGCATCAATGTAATTGCTGAATGTAAAAGTGTCTTGGAGCAACGACGGTCCATCCATGTCGGTCGTATGTCCGTCGGCAAATCCGAAATTACCGGTTCTTAGGTGTCTCACGCTGGGCAACCCCATGGCTCCACGCCCATAAAAATTATCCGCTATTCCACACCATTGACTATTTTTTATCGTAGAATATTGTGAGTCCCCGAAAATGATGAAATTCTCTGGCCGCCATTTCCTGGTAGAACTCGGTTTAATATTCCTGACATCGATGATGGGGTTCGTGATCCTGAACCCGAGAGGGCTCTGTGCATAACTCCTGAATCCATAGATGTAATAGTAGCTCGCTGGCGGGTTCGCGGAGGGACAGCAGTATATATTATATTTGCCATTAACGATTTTCGGGGCGAGTTTAGCATTGACAAGATAGTCATAGTAGACAATGCCATTCCCAGCTGTTTTGCTGCTGTCACCATTACTAGACCAGCCGTTGTTTTCCTCGGCATACATGATCATCGCGGAACTCATCTGGCGAATGTTGGATTTGCAGACCGAGCTTTTTGCGGTATTCCGTGCTTTGTTCAACGCCGGCAGCAGCATACTGGCGAGTATTGCGATGATCGCGATCACGATGAGGAGTTCGATTAAAGTAAAACCTCTAAGCATCAACGAGTTGCGACTTTTTTTCACATTCATTTTCGTCTCCGCTTTACGATTTGTCTTCCGGAACATATTGGTTTTCATTCTGCACCCCTTTCCTTGTTAGTTTTTAAAACTCATTTTATCCAGTATGAATGAATCGAATTCCAGTTTCAGGATGACCGCCTCATTCGCGAGTTCATCCGCCGGAATGTTCCAGATATGCAGATACGCCTTGTTTTCCGCATGCATGGAAGGCATAATCTCCACTTTGGACTTTAATTCCAGGCCGTTATTTAAAAGCGTGGCTTTTTTCGGCTGAATCTCCAGCGGCTTGAGCGTGATGCCGGATTTTCGCGGCGCGTCCAGCAGATATACATAAAGCGCGTTCCCTTTCCGGCCAAGCAATATGTTGCCGTTATCCACAGTCAGAGGCAACGGTTCCACCTGCTCGAAGGCCTCCTTGACCTGCTGACGCCACTGTCCGATTTTTTTCAGAATCCCGACGGCTTCCCCTGAGAATGTGCCGTCAGCCCTGGGGCCGGCATTCAACAGATAATTAGCGCCTTTCGCAAAATGTTTGACAAAGCTCCGGGTAAGTGCGCCAACGGAAAAATAATCTTCATTGTCGCGGTATCCCCAGCTTTCCGCGCCGATGGACTCGCAGGCTT
>CAIPAT010000172.1 GCA_903863035.1 uncultured Lentisphaeria bacterium | reverse complement strand
GGATTCACTCTGCGCTGGAATACAAAACTCCGGATGAGGTATACGGACAGAGTTGCATTAAGCAATCAAGAGTTTATATTGATAGAGAGTCTTTACACCAATCTTTTTAGAAAAGTGGTACAAGCTAGGGGCTAAGCTCAGCCTTCGTGCGAGAAATGGTCCCGCAATGACGGGATGATTCTGCACAAGGGTGTCCAGATTGTCCAAAATGGGGGTAACTAATTGAAAAGAAGAAACGGTTCTGTTCAACGGGTCTCTAAAGATTGTCCAAAATGTGCAGGAGGTTGTCCAAATTGTCTAAAATGGATGGCTGTCCGGTTTATTCTGCTGTCGCAGTACCAGTATGGCTTACCGGTTGTTAACTTATTTTAGCAAAAACTGCTGAATGTGGTATTGCACTATTCGCGAACAGGCCTTATATTATACTTTGTTAAACCATTTAACAAAGTGTAAGAGTTTTTACAGAGTATGCCTGAAGGGGCGGGAGTTATTTTAGTAAGGATATTGACTAAACTGGATCCGGGAGGTATATTAATAGAAGTTATCTATTAATATGCCGGAATCATTTTAAAGCAGTTGTGCTTAATGCAAGTTTTAATAACGCGGAGGTAATTATGGTTTCAGGACAGAACGTGATGGATGGAATTGTCAGGCAGCATGCGGAGAAGTTGAAGTACTGGTATGACTTGCTGCAGGAAATCATGCCGGATTACTTTTTCAAAACATTTACACCTTCACAAATTGAACAGATACTGCCGCACCTGTTCAATATAGACAGCCAAACCGGGATTCAGCGGATCGAGTGTGAAGGCAATATCATTCTGATCTATCTGAAGAGCGCGGAAAATAATCTGCTGGTCACCAGCCGGATGATGCGCATCCATAATATCGCCGGGGCGGTAATCCACGAGTCAAAACAGAAGATAGTCATCAATAACGCTCCCCGCACCCTGGTGATCGAACATTACTCCCTTGCCGACAAGATCCCGCTGGGCGGCGAACCGGCCATTTCGTTTAAGGAACTGTCGGAGGCCTACAAGAAGAAATTCCGGAAAATAGATCCGGAATTCAAAGAAATCTACGAGCGCATCAACTGGCGCGGGGTTTCAGATCTCAACGCGGAAAAGCTGGCTGAGCGTCTGAAATGGGCGCTCGACGCCCAGGACAAGGATTTTATCAATGTGGGGATTGAAAAAGCCAGCGGGCGCGAACTGCGTCTGACGCTGGCCCGGACATGCGCGGCGCAGCGCGGCGGGTTCCTTTATAAACTGATTGAAGCAGTAAGTCTCAGCGGTTTCAATATTGAGCGGGCATATTTTCGTGACCTCACCCGCCAGGATGATGAGCACGAATTCACCCGGATGCCGGTAATTGTGAACACGCTTTATCTGACATCAGACAAAGACATTTCGCCCACATCAAAAAAAGTAACACAGTTGCTGCGCGAACTGAAGCTGGTCAACTGGGTTGACATGCTTGACCTGTTTCACCGTGAACTGGTTACCAAGTCATCTTTTTCACTTACGGACACCAATTTGATGCGGGCTGTCGCTGAATTTGTCCACACCCAGCTTGCTTTTATTGACCGCAACGCCTATAACAGCAGCGATATTTACCGGTTCATGGCGTTGTATCCGGCTATTATGTCCGAAATGCTTGCTTACTTCTATGAAAAATTCGACCCCGAAGGCGAAAAGAGCGATAAAAAAGCCATCAGCCATGCCCGGAAAATTGAAAAGGAAATCAGCGATATCAATACCGGGATGTACGAGAAAGACACCAGTGTGAAAACGGTTTTTCGCTGTGCGCTGAACTTTCTGCAGAGCATCCGTAAGACCAACTTTTTCGTCGAGGACAAAACGGCTCTTGCTTTCCGCCTTGATCCCGCGTTTATGGCGTTTTATGAAGGTCTTTCGGAAAAATATCGTGCTTCTTTCCCGCAAGACCGTCCTTTCGGCATTTTCTATTTTTATCGTGAAAATGCGATTGGTTTTCAGGTGCGTTTCTCCGAAATCGCCCGCGGCGGCTGGCGCACAGTCGTACCCAAAAGCAGTACCAACGAATTGGAACAGCGGGATAATTACGAATTCGCCAAAGACGAGATATTCCGCGAAGGATTTGTGCTGGCCCATACTCAGCACATGAAGAATAAAGACATTTACGAAGGCGGATCTAAAATGATTACACTGCTCAATCTGGCCGCAAACCGGCAGTTTGAGCCGACACTCTTTGAAGCGCAGCGTGCCATTTGCGACGCATTTCTGTCGTTGATCAATTACGACAAGCTCGACAAGCTGAAGAATCCAAAAATTATTGATTATATCAGCAACAAGGAAATCATCGAAATCGGGCCGGACGAAAATATGTTCGATGTGATGATTGAATGGATCGGCAACTACGCCGACAAGAATGGCTACACTCTCAAATCCGGACTGATCTCCGGCAAGCCGGACCGCGGCATCAATCACAAGGAATACGGGGTAACCTCGTTCGGCGTACACCAATATTTGCTGAAGACATTAAGCGAACTTGGCATCAATCCGGTTAAAGACACTTTTTCCGTCAAAATTTCCGGCGGTCCGTTCGGGGACGTCGCCGGCAATGAGCTCCGCCTGCTGCTGCAGAAAAAAGATAACGAGTACATCTACCAGAAACTGAAAATCGTGGCAATCACTGACGGCCCCGCCGCGTTGTTCGACCCGGATGGTATAGACCGGGATGAGCTTTCGCTGCTGGTGCTGAAGACCAATCTTGACTCATTCAAGCCGGAAAAACTTAAAGGCGACGGGGCCTATATTGTCTACTCCAAACCGCAAATGGTCGAAGGAATAGAAAGACACCGGATGATTTCCTGCCGCGGCGGCAAACTCGTTGAAAAAATGCTGAGCCGCGACGAGTTCATGAAATTATTCCAGAACAATCTTTACAATTACGCCGATATCTTTATTCCATGCGGCGGCAGGCCGTCAACCATTGAGATATCCAACTGGCAGGATTACTGCCCCGGCGGCAAAAACAGCTCACTGGCGATTGTTGAAGGAGCCAATTCATTCATCACGCCGGCGGCCAGGGATAAGCTGCAGGATGTCGGCATCTGGATTGTGAAAGATGCTTCAGCCAATAAATGCGGGGTCATCACCTCTTCCTACGAAATTCTGAGCGGCTTGATGCTGGACCCGGAAGAATTCAAAAGCGTAAAAAAAGAGCTGGTCGCCGAAATCATGAACAGTTTGAAGAACAGTGCATGCCGCGAAGCTGACTGGCTGTTTTCACAGTTCAATGTTTCCGGCAGCAAATTGACTGCACTGACTGAGCAGCTCAGCCGCCAGATCAATGCCAAGAATGTTGCCATTTCAAACTATCTCAGCACGCATCCGGAACTTATTCAGGATGAGATAATTCTGGATCACCTGCCGGAAATTTTCCGGCAGAAATTCAGCGACCGGCTTGACCGCATTCCAGCAGAATACAAAAAGGCCATCGTCGCGGTTGAACTGGCTGCCAGGATTGTTTACCGGCAGTCGGACAGCCTGGAACACGAAATCAAATCCGTGCTCTGAAGGCAATAGACGTCAGATACCGTTAGCGGAGCCGCAGTTTTATCAATGAAAGATGAAAGACAAAAGTAAAAAGATAGAAGTTTAAATCTAAAAAAAATTTCTCTGTATCTTTGCGTCTTTGTGGTTGACCTGATTTAAACTCGAGTTATACTCTGCACGGCTGAAAACTTAACACAGATTGCGAAGATTTTGAGAATTGGTTCGTATTCTGAGAGGCTGCCGATACCTGGGTATCGAAGGCCTCGACGAGTGCGAATCCAAACTAGAAAGATCGCTCTCCCGCAATTGCGGGACTAGCCCAACTTCCGCGGACTAAAAAGTGCGAAGATTTTTTTCTACCTCAAAATCTGATTTTCACATTTTCTCAAAATCTGTAAGTCTTTTATTATCAATGAGAGAATTTTATTCTGAGTTTTGTAGTGCCAGCCCATTTT
>CAIPAT010000171.1 GCA_903863035.1 uncultured Lentisphaeria bacterium | reverse complement strand
GGCGGATCTTTGCGGATACTGCCGATTGTGAGATCTCTGCTGGAAAATCGGAAGATTTTTGAAAACGGCAGTATCAGGCTGATTGATTTGAAACTTGAACGTGCGGAGGCGGTGGGAAGGATGATTATGCGCTGTCCGGAATTTAAAAAGACCCCATGCAGGGTGTTATGGACGGCAGATTTGGCAACAGGCCTGGAAGGCGCGGACATCCTGTATGTGACTATGGAGATTGAGCGTGAGCCGAGCCGGACGCTGAGTGCCAGGCTTTCGCTGAAGCATAATTTTCTGTTTTCAGACCAGTTGTCTATCAACGGTGCTTTTCTCGCGATGCGGGGCGGCGGCATGATACTGTCGTTCGCACGGGCGATGGAAAAATATTGTCCCCATGCCTTGATGCTGATTTTCGCTAATCCGGTTTCTGTATATAGCGGACTGGTGAACCTGCACACGAAAATAAAGGCTCTCGGCATCTGTGAAGGATTCCACAACCACAAGTGGGATCTGCCGCGGATGACGGGACGGCTGGAGCACGATAATTCAATCAACGCAATCTCCGCCGGAGTCAATCACCTCGCATTTATTTTGCGCGGCACAATAGGAGGCCGTGATTTCCGATCCGTGCTTGACGAATATGTACTGGATCCAAAATGGGCACCGCCCGGGATAGACGGATCCAATCGCCTGACTGAAGGACTATGGATGCTTGTGCGGATGTATCGCCGTTTCCGGGAAATGATTTTCTCCTCGGAAGGCGACGGACTCGGGCATTTGTTCTGGGACGTGGTCAAACAGTGGGATGCTGAATATGTGTCATCTATGGAAGGCTTGGATATTGAAACGGTGACAGCAGCGAAACATTCGGAAATAGACCGGAAGTTTGCCGGGTTTGCCGCCGAAATTAACCGGAATGATGATGGTATCTGGCAAGCCCCGTATACCGGGAATACTCTCTTCGGCATCAACAACCACGATGTGATCAATCCTGTCGCGGAAGCGCTGCTGGGCGGCCCGACGCTGCGGATCGCCGCAAGCGCTCCTAATAACGGAGCGGTAAGGGGTTTTGATGATCGTGCATTGCTGGAATATACCATGGATATCAGCGGGAACGGATTCACGCCGGTTGATGATCTGTATGTGCCGGCGCCGTTTCATGGATTGATCAGCAGTCTGTCCGAGTTTCAAACGCTTCAGGCTGATGCTCTGGCGACAAGCGATCCAAAGCTTTTTGCCGATGCACTGGAAGCTTATCCGGGGAACCGTTGCCCCGAACGCCAGGAATACTATTGCCAAATGCTGGACATTTACCGGGATATTCCGGCAGTATATCAGAAGTCCCGTGATTATATCAAATGGTAAACGCGACTGCTATGATGAAGCAATATGCAGGGGGTGGTAAAAGTGAAAGTCGGGATTGACAGCTATTCCTATCACCGCTATTTCGGTGAAATTTATCCCGGTACGCCAGCCCCGGAGAAACAATGGACACTAGAGGATTTTCTCCGGCGTGCCAAGGAACTGGATGTGGACGGGGTCTCTCTGGAAACATGCTTTTTCCCTGGATATGACCAAGCTTACATGAGGGAAATTAAGGCCATGCTTGACGAGTATGACTTTGAAAGAGTTTATGCATGGGGGCATCCGGGCGGACTTGAGGCGGGCGCTAATGAGGAGAAATTCAGGGAGATGCTTGAACACATTGAATTCGCAGGAATGATTGGAGCTGACGTAATCCGCGTGGTGGCAAGTAATTTTGAATACCACTTTCATCCGCACGGCCCTCAATTGAAAATACTTTCTAAATGGTTCAAGGAAGCCGTAAAAAGAGCGGAAAACTGCGGAGTCAGGATCGCGGTGGAAAATCATATTGATTACAATTCAGAAGAAATACTTTCTCTGGTGGAATGCGTGGATTCCCCTTATTTTGGTGTTACTTTCGACACTGGTAACTTTGTCCGCATCCTGGAGGATCCCGTCGAAGCCATTAAGAAACTTGCAAAATATACTTTTGCCACACACATTAAGGATTTAAAGTTTCAACAAGGAGTTTCAATCAAGGATTGGTTTCTGTTTTCATGTACTCCGGCAGGTACCGGACTTGTAGACTGTCAGCAGATTGTCCAGATTCTTAGCGACAACAACTATCGTGGCTTTCTTGCAGTTGAAACTGATTTCATGCACTCTGATTTCGGTTGGAATGAAGATGCCGCGGTCGAACTCAGCGTCAAGGAGCTTAAGCGCATCATCAAGGCTATAGCATAGGCGTGTCTATGTAATTTAAACCAGACAATGGATAATGATCGAACCAAAGTCTAACACCGAATAAGAAATTTATGCATAACTTCAGAGATTTTATGAGCGGTAATAAACATATAACGATGAAATAGAGACACTAATTGAATATAACTGAAAATCAGCATGAAGTTTTAGAGCTGAAGCCGAAGACCTACCATTGCGGTACTTTGACCTATACGAAGTTCGGGCTCTTTGCGCTTTTCGCCTGGCTGCTGTGGGGAGATTTTTGCTTTACGCTGATGGAGGCGGTGGTGCCAAGCATCATGCCGCTGAAATTGAAGGCGCTGGGCTGCCCGAACTGGCTGCTGGGGATGATAATGACTACGGTGCCCGGCATCCTGAACATCGGGATCACGCCATATCTGAGTTTCAAGAGCGACAGATACCGCAGTAAATGGGGCCGACGGCTGCCGTTCATCATCTGGACGCTGCCGTTCCTGAGTATCAGCCTGTGTCTGCTGGGTTTCAGCGAGGACATTTCGGTGGTGCTTCAGCGTAACTCGCCGTTTCTTCAGCAGTTCGCTCCCGCAACGATTGCCATTGGCGTTATCTGCGTCTTTATCACGGTATTTCAGTTTTTCAATATGTTTGTCAATACGGTCTTCTGGTATCTCTTCAACGATGTCGTCCCCCCACAGTTCCTTGCCCGTTTTCTGGGAGCGTTCCGCATCGCCGGTACTTGTGCCGGGGCGTTGTACAGCTATTTCATCTTCCAGTATGCGGAATCAAACATGCGGGAGATACTCCTCGGCGCTTCAATCCTGTATTTTGTCGGATTCAGCGCGATGACGCTTCGGGTAAAGGAAGGTCAGTATCCGCAGCCGGAGGGCGAAGTAGACAAAGACAATAAAGGTTTAGGTGGTATCAAAACTTATTTCAAGGAGAGTTTTTCCGCCAGGATCTACTGGCTGGCGTTCCTGTTGGCCGGGGTTCAGTCAGTAGCGGGAGGCATTGGAACTTTCAATATCTTTTTCAGCAGGGAAATGGGACTCTCGCTGAAACAGTTGGGACAGCTTGGCGCGATCGGTTCGGTGGCGGCGCTGGTAACGATGTATTTTACCGCGATCTTTGTGGACCGCTGGCAGCCGATGCGGGT
>CAIPAT010000170.1 GCA_903863035.1 uncultured Lentisphaeria bacterium | reverse complement strand
GTCATCCTGCCCACATGCCTGGAATATTTATTTTAAAACACACTAAAAACCTATTGACAATATACTATATGTATGGTAGTATGTATCTAATTCCAGTTTATGAGGAGCGAAAATGAAGCATAAATCATACATGCACAAACAAGGAGACTCATGGGTTGTCGGCATCTGGGATAACCGGCGCAAAATTTTTAGGGAGTCACAGGGTTATACTTATTGGGCTGCGCGGGCGGCAGTCGGGCGGGAAAATTGCCGCAACCCGGAAAAATGCCGGATTGAATCCCATAATCATTAAGGATTAAACAAAAAGCAGGAGCGCAAAATATGGCAATCAAAAAGCAAATCCGCATAACATATCTGGTGGAGCTGGACACAGACAACATAGAGGAGGATATAGCTACTGGAAAAGAAACAATCGAGCGCATACAACTGGCAATCTACAAAAAGGGCATCGGGTGCCGCAGCTATGTCAAAGATTACACAATAGACGATGTCGAAAATATTGAGGAATTGTAAAATAAACCCCTGTAGCGCTATGCTATGGTTATAGATGTCAGGCTAACGAATTGGCCGACATAGGGAGGGATAAATGAAAAATACAATAGAGGAAATTCATGAGAGTTTAGTCAACGGCAATCGTCAACAAATGGTAAGGCAAATCCAAGAGTACGGCTTATATGACTTTTGGGCTGATTATAAAGAGTATCTTAACGGCCTATATGTCAACGATAATGCCAAATTCCAATACTTTACCGATGCGGCAATTGCCTATGCTCATATAACAAATCGTTAGCACCCTGGCTATTAAATAGCCGGGTTAAGAGGAGGGATTATGATAGCTAGGATGGAAAACAAAGGCGGTCTAATCGAAGTCGAGGCCAGAACAAAGCCTACAGCGTGCCCATGGGAACACCTCGACACCTGCCGTTTATGCCCGCTGAATGCAACCTGCAAACAATATATTACAGAAGGAAGGAGGATATAATAATGTTAAACAATATGGGTAATGTAAGAGTTAAGGCTCAAGGTAATCAATTCGCTTTTGGCGTCTATACCGACGACGGCGGCACAGAAAAACAGCCCTACGGCCTCTTTAATGAACAGGATATTCAAGATCTGGCCGGAAGGTTAAACCACATCGCGCCGAAGACATACAACGGCTGGACCAATTACGAAACATGTGCTGTTAAACTTTGGTTAGACAACGACGAAGGCAGCCAAGAATTACAGCGTGAGTTATTAGATCAAGCAAAAGATACACCGAAGGTAAGCGTCTGGACCATCGAAGAGACTGTTAAATTCACCCTGGCCGACCTACTTAAAGACACAGTAGACGAGATGCGCGGCGAGCTGTACCCGGGAGCCTCGATGTTTACAGACCTACTCGGCGCAGCCTTATCGGAAGTTAACTGGAATGAAATTGCAGAGAGTATCATAAATGACTAACGAAAACCGCCCGGTATGCTGCGAGCGTCAAATGAACATACACAACAAGAAAATAATGTCTGGACATAATACAGGGATTCAGTACCAGTGCCCGAAATGCGGCAGCACGAAATATATAGTAAATAAACGGGAGACAGCGGCAATTAACGTTTATAGCAAAATGAACAGCTCTGAAATATGGGAGGGCTGGTGCGGCAGTGCCTCGACATTATCCGATGAGGGACAGTTTGTTAGTATCGAGGAAGTCAGCGAGTATATATGCGATAGAATGAGAGACTGGGGCAACGAAAAACTAGACGATGACCGCACAATATCGGAAATGACCCCTGATGAAATTGATGCAGTAGTAAATGCAATATGGGCATATAGCCAGGAGCCAAAATAATGGATACCACCAAAAAATACTGGCCCGCATATGTGACGCTAGAACTGCCGCTAAACATCCCCTACTATGACGAGGACACCGCAGCCGAATTTGAAGCGTGGGCTAACGATCCCAACGAGGGCGCAAAATACATCATAGAGCAATTGGTCAAACAGCTACAGCGCGGGATAATCCGGCCATATGACAAATTGTCCGTCACGCTAGACGGAGCAACGGAGCCGACAGCAAATATTAATAGGCAGTGGGGGATATAATGGACACAGTGAAAACAGAGGCAGAAATCACGCAGACGATGACCATAGATGGGCAATCCGTGAGCATAACGCATGAATCAATAAATGGCAAAATACGCGGGGATATACAGATCACCTATATCGATGACATTGACGCAACCGAGAATGATAGAGTAGCAAAATACATCCGCATCCCGGCAGAATTCGCCCCATTTATAGTCAGAAATTTGGATCATTTCAATGCCTGAAATAAGCGTAACAAACACACATAGTCAGGTGGTATCACATGCCGGGATAGTGGATTGCCGCGCCGATGGGACACTGGTCTGCTGTAATTGCGGAAGCGCAAAATTGCAGTGGGCAAACCTTATCAGCCACCCGCGCAACAATGACGAAGTACGATGTGAAATCTGCGGGGGCAACACGATCACAATACAAAGCGCCCTTATCGCAGAGCAGTTAAGGGAGAATCAAAAATGAAATTAGCAATAACTCAAGAAGCATTATTTACGACTTGCCTGGGTGGATACGCGGGGAAAGGATTTACACTAACAGAACATGGGCAAGATATTGAACTGCGGCATCTTGGCGTGCTAATTGATAAATTTACCTGGACAGTGCCAGTACAAGCGATCCGTAATTCGTGCGCCTGTTGGTTGATAAAGTGGGGAGATTTCGGGGATGGTATAACTATCGAGGAGGTGAAATAGTGAAAAAATCTATTGATGTATGGCTGAATTATTACGCACTGGCGGCAGTTATCGCCATGCCAGGGAAGACCGCAGAACAAAAAGATTCGGCAGCGAAACGCGCCAGCAAACTATTCAGTGGACACGATAACAGGTCATTATCATCCGAAGTGCGCCATACCAGTGCGCATAGGTTGCGCACTTATAGCGATATGGATGGCTATGTTTCAGGAGGATGTTAAATAATGGAAATCAGAGAGCCAACGCCACAGCAACCGCCTAAACAACCGCCGAGCCGGATGGATAAGAGCGTGTCTTTGTCCTACTCCAAAGATTTTGTAATCGCCGGAATCATTCCAATGGATCAGATGCTTTTCTTTGCCGATGTTTTTGTCCAGTACATGACAGAGGACTTTGGTAAGGCGCAACAAAACTTTGCAAGCCTTATGAGAACCACTACAACACCAAAAGAGTCGAGTTAAGGAGATAATGCGATGGTTACGATACCTTGCTATAAATGCGGTTCTAAAAACGAACCTACCCAAAAATACTGTGCGATATGCGATGCCAAACTGAAAATGCCGTGCGATAATTGCACTAAATCATTTTGCGAATGGCGCGTTCAAAGAGAACCGCCTACCTGGTGGATGCGAGCGCAACAACGGACACAATGAAGCATTGGCTTTAAGTTTTTGGCGAGTCAGAGAAGGAGTGAAATAGCATGACAGCAGATAGACTACTCACAGACAAAGAATTGCCCAATTTTGTAGGTAGTGGCGAAATCAAAGAAGATGGGCGGCGCGATTTAATCATCCATATCAAATTGACTGAGGTTTTAGCGGCCCAAGATGCCAAGTCCATAGCCGAGCATAACAAGTGGATTGCCGAGCAAAAAGAAGCGATTGCGGATATTCTTTGCGATGCAAAATGTGCTGAATGGGATGAGTGCTACGGCAAGCCTCTTTCATGTGGTAAGAACAAGCTAAAACTGGATGCCATTATATCTTTACTGACGGAGGCAAAATGAAAACCAGAGAAGAACTTAGAGTTTTGCAAACAAATTGGCGCAGCGACCCATGCTGGGACATTGAGGAAACCGAAGGTTTTGAAGAATACCGCGAAGAACTTAAAACATATCGTTCATTTGTGGAAGATATGTGGCGCGAAGATAAATACCGCAGGCTAGTAAGAATGTCGAATAAATATGCTTGCAGTATCGAATTAGCGGAGCATATAGAGCTACTTGAAAATCGCCTTGCACAGTTGGAGGCAAAATCATGACAGCACAGGATAGCAAACTCTGTAAATGTGGACAACCTCATGGGATGTTTTATGACTGCGGGTGTGAGCCAGTCAGTCCTTCCCCTCAATGCACCTAATCCGATGCCTGAAAGCGTAACCGACAGGCCGACAGACGCCTATGAGCATATCTTCATGTTTACAAAATCAGCAAGGTACTACTGGGATGCCGAGGCGGTCCGCGAGAAAGGCGAAATGGTGGCAGGTGATTCTTCTGGTAAACCGCAAATGGATACTTCAATTAACTACGGAACAGGTTGTGGCAATAGTGGGATTAACCGTGCCAAAGAGAAACTTGCTATTGAATTGGCAGAAAATGGGTTTAGTACACGCAACCTTCGCAACGTCTGGACCTTCCCGACACAGCCCTATCGTGAAGCGCATTTCGCCACATTCCCCGAAG
>CAIPAT010000169.1 GCA_903863035.1 uncultured Lentisphaeria bacterium | reverse complement strand
GGAATTCCTGACTCTGCATCTTTGCGGCACTGTTCAAAAGTTTTGGAGTCATCCTGCCGGGGTTCGACTACCGATGGTTCAATTTCATCCGGCACCGGCTCAGCTATCAATGTCAGGCCTGTCATGCCGGCCACAACAAAGACAAGCATGATTACTGCCGCCAGCAGTGTCCTTCTGCTTCTGGAATCATCTTCAAAGTAAGTAACTAATAATTTCATGCTCTCCTCCTAATAATTACTTTTTACTTCCGCCTGCATTGAGCTGTCATACTACTGCTTTTCTTTCGGCTTCAGCATGACGCTTGTACGCCCTTCTTCAATCTCAAGTGACAAATCAGCCATCGTGGCAAGTGATATCAGGGCTTTGCGCAGGCTTATATTTCTGACCGACATATATATCCTGGATTTATTTTCCTTGTCCATTAGAACAATGTTCACCCCTTTCCTGTCCGGATCCCGCAGTTTTCCCTGGCCGGCAAGATATTGAATAACATCATTTATATTTGCGTCATGGAACTGAATCTGGGGGATGATAATTGAATCAAGTTTCTGGGACAATGATGCGCTGGAAGGTCGTTCTGCCAGGCATGACAATCCACCCATTAGCATTACACACAGTGCTGCAATTGCGGTCTTCATAATCTTCAATCTCCTGCTTTTATAATTGGGCTTTAAGTCGATTCCTTAAACATCTACTCTGCTAAATATTATTGCATGCAGCCTCCATGATTTTTATTTCAACGACATCGAAAAGTCATTTACTGAGTTGTTCAGAGTACTGCTTACTGGAATGGCACTCCATAAATTCATGGTTGAACAGCTTCATCATCACCAGATTCCAGCGTTCATTTCCAAACTGCCGGGCATGCTCACGGAACTCGTACTCGGTAAAACCTAATTTCCTGTAACAGGCGATGGCCGGTTTATTGAAATCGAACACCCCGGCATTGATTTCCATCAGCCCCAGAACATTGAAGCCGTAATTCAACGCCTCGGCCACCATCGCGGTACCCATACCCTTGCCGCGATCTTCAGCCTGGAAAATGAGTGCACGCCCCAGACAGGCGGACTCATTTGCATAATCGATATTCATTAACTCAATATGCCCGACCGCCGTTCCGTCGCCCTGACGGAAGGCGGTGAACATGAAGTGCGCAGGTTTACCGCCTCGGGTCCGTTCAAGGCTTTTCAAGAGCTGGGCCCTGTCCAGCGGATACTGGTACTGGTGTCCCGCCCATTGCAGGAGAAACCGCGCATCCGGAATCCCGCTGATAAGACGGGGAATATCCGCTTCTTCAAATTTTCGCAACTTAACCATGACTGTCATTCCTTTAAAAACCACGCTGTCCGTCTGTTCCTTGCTGAAACCTTATTTTGCATATAGCACGAAAATCATTCCTCCATCCATATTTCACGATCGGACGCATCCGCCCCGTCAGGCAGATATTTAATCAACTTTATAAAATATTGCCTGGCGGCTTCCTTATGTCCGTTTTTTGCCAGCAGCACACAGATGTTATTCAAAATGATGCACGCCAGATTATCGCTTTTTAAGTACTCGTCCGCAGCGGCGCAGAACTGAGGTGTGATGTTTATCGTATCCGCCTCGTAAATGCCCGATTTCTCGAAGCACCTCGCATAATCCCCGGCTTCCTCTTTCAACTGTGCATAGAGCTCTATATACAATTCCAGCGCCTCCGCCGGCTTGCCTGCGTTTTTATATAGCAATGCGCACGCTAATTTTTCCTGGAATGTCTGGTCTGTCATAATTTCCATAATGATTCCCGGACCGTAAAATCGAAAATAAGCTTAACGCAAGAAGATTATCAATGTGATTGCAATAGCGGCAGCCGCGATTGCCGAGATCGTGATTGCAATAATCTTTTTGCGGCGTTTTTCATCCCGCAGTTTATTCATATTGCCATTCTTCAACTGGCCGAGCACTGTCTTCATCGAGGACAGTGTTGACCTGACCGTATTGCGCACCTTGTTTGTCCGCTTCGTCATCGCGCTCTTCGGGATTTGCTTCATCACGTTTCTTACTCTGATTTCTGTAAGGTCTTTATTCGCCATTTTATTCAACTCCTTCTATTAAAAGGTTTGGTTGCTATCTGAATCGGCATTCGCCGTTAAACCAGCTGATATCGCTCATAATCCCTTTTGACTGATAAGCGTTCCCAGCCGCGTCTTGACCGCACACGCAAATTCCGTGTTTTTAAGCGTATTCAGCAAACTGCCGGCAGCAACAGCCGCCTGGTTCCTGTCATAAGCGGCGATGCCTAGAATGGATTCTATCTGGCTGTCGATGACTGCCATGCATAATTCTTTGACACACGGACGGCCTTCAATGACTACCGGGTTGAAGGTATTGCCTTTAAGCCATGCGATATCAGCGTCAAGTACCTTCCGCTTGCCGGCCAGTTCCGGTTTGGCTTTTTGCAGCAGATCATAAATCCCCTGCGGGGAGAAATCATACCATTTACAGGATTTGACCACTCCCTCTTGTTCTTCAAAATAGATATTGCCGTCATTGAGCATGGTAATTCTATGCCCTTCAATATTTTTACCGACAATATGGGAATTCCCAGTGTTAAAATAATCGTTGAGCTCATGCAGATGCTTGACCAATTCGATATATGAATTGAACCAGGCGTTATATTCTTTGCCCGGCAGCGAACGTTTGTAAATCAGGTGCGCTTTCGCCCTGGCATAGTCCTCTTCTTTCAGATGCATGTATAAATCACTCAAGATATCGGTTTTCCAGTACTTCTCGTGCGCCGCCCGCTGCCTGGCAAGCTCTGCTGCAAAATTTGTCTGCTGCTGTTTGATTTTGTCGTCCTGCGCTTTAAGTTTGCCGGTCAGGTCTGCAATCGTGCTTTCAAGCGTTTTGTTTTTGGATTCTGACTGTTTAATTTCCTCAGTTAGTTGATTATCATGTCCGGTTTTGGCGGCAACCAGTTCTTTCAACTGCCCTTCCAGGCTTTTCACATAATCGGACTTTTCTTCCATCTCAACTGTTTTTTTAGCTGAATCAAAGCTGCTAATATGATTTTTCAGCTTCACGAAGAGCTCCTCCTGTTTAGGAGTGCGCTGTTCAGGAAATATCGCCAGCAGCCTGGAAGCCTCCACCGCTAGCGCGGCAGGCGGCATATCGGGGACGGCAAGCTTTTTCTCCAGCAGTTCAAGCCTGTCTTCAAGGAAAGCAGTTTCATTCGGCTCTTTATTTGCTGGATGAAACCACACAGATGCGAACAGAATAATAAACGGAATCGGAAAGACGGCCGCCATGCCCCAGAATAGATAATCCCGGCGCGTTTTAAATTTCCCGGTGCTGCTGTTTATATTGACACCGGCCGGGGTTGGCTCCGGGGTCGGCTCCGGCCGGGGCTGGTACTTGAGCTTGGAAATGGATACCGTGTGCATTGACGGCACCATATGTTTATTTTCTGACGTAGACTGGCGGATCAGGCAGATCTCCTTAATTAATGCTTCCGTGTCGCGGAAACGGTCTTCCGGCAGTTT
>CAIPAT010000168.1 GCA_903863035.1 uncultured Lentisphaeria bacterium | reverse complement strand
CTATAGCGTCAGTTTGGCGTAATTTATAATACGCTTATAATAATCTACTTGCAAATATACAATAATGCCTTTTCCTGCTTATTCATCCTGCCCTGCTTCTACCCGTAGTGTTTTTTTGCTAAAAAAAGATAATATATCTATCATAAATAGCTTGAAATATGCTTATTATAGATATATAGTCTTATATGTCCATTGCTTTTTCCTAAAAAAAGGAGCCTGAAAATATGAGTACAGTATGCGATTCCGGGTTTAAGGATTTTTTATCCGATGGAATACCGCGAACAGTTGATGAATTGACAGGGCATTTTAATTTCAGCCGGACAACCGCGTTCAGGAAGTTGAAAAAGTGCGGAGCCCTGACTTCAATCAACAGCGACGGGCAGTATTACATCCTTCCTCCTGCCGGCGGTTTTAACAGGTACGGGCTTGTCACGGTTGCGGGCAAAGTGTTCTTTCATGGCGGCAGCCTTCTGAATGCCATTGTTCATCTGGTGGATATCAGCCGTCGCGGCCTGACTGCGGCGGATGCCGGGCGGCTTGCCGGCACCAATGTCCAGCTTCAACTGCTGGATTTATGCGAAAAAAAGAAGTTGTGCAGGCGGAGACATGGTCGCGAATACTGCTATTTCTCGATGGATGAACAGCGCAGGCGCATTCAGGCTGAAGCTCGAAATCCTTCAAAAAAAGAAGAGCTTCCAGTCCGCCTTGAAGGCGAAACGCCGGAAAGCATGCGGCAGATTATAATGATTCTTCTGGCATATCTCGGCAATCAGCATCTCAGTCCGAAAAGCATCGCGCTTTCATTGTTCCGCCGTGGCGTGGACATCCGGACGGAGAAGGTTAAAGCAGTTTTCGAGAAATATGATATCGCCAAAAAAAACTAGCTGCTCTCCTGCTGTTTTTTCAATTGAGGACTGCTTTGTCCGGCGGCGGCGGAATTGAGAATATCGCCATTCCCGCAGCCATCTCGCTGCCGCTGCTTCCTGAAGAAGCGTCCGGCATGGCCGGACGCCGTACTCAAAGCCGCACGATACGATCAGTCAGGATGGGTGAAATCACCATAAAATACGGCGCCGGAACGATGCCGGACGGATGCAGGATCATTCCGTCCGAATTAAAGCAAATTGCTCCGCGTGGCAGGAATTTCGCCTATGACACCATTTTTTTCGTGACATTCCAGCGTTATGCCAGGTTTATGCAGCGGGAAGAGATTCAGCGGCGCATTCTCAATGACTATTCTTTTCATCTCTCGACTGGCTCCGTCTCGCAACTTTCGCTGGAAGGGCTCGCATATCTGGAACAATGTCATTTCGCCGGAGCTGAAAAACTGGCGGCGGCGTACCGCGGAAAATGCTTCTTCATTCATCTGGACGGCACCAATGAAGGCGGAGAGTACACACATTTTGTAGTCAGAGAGGGAATGAGCGGCAACGTTCTTTACTCGGCGAAAATCCCATCTGAAAGTGAAGAGTCAATTGTTCCTGTGCTTGAAAAGGTGAAATCTTATTTCGGAGTTCCGGATGCCGTAATCAGCGACATGTCAGAGGCGATCAAAAATGCCGTCGCGGCAGTATTCACGGGTATTCCGCACCGGCTCTGCCATTTCCATTTTCTTAAAGCTATCGGCAAAGATCTGCTGACCGGACATCATCAGAGAATGTGTATTTCGGTAAAAAATATGAAGAAGACTCTCGCCGAAATAAGAAATGACACCGACGGAGAACTCAAAGAGATTTGCGCCGGACGTAAAAATGAAAAGATGCGCTCCGATATTGAATGGCTGCTCTCCGCCATAGACCGGATCAATGATTCTGGCAAAGATCTTGGCGCGGAAGGATTCCCTTTCGATCTCCAGGCAGCAGCTTTCTGCGAACGCTGCTCACAGGTGCTTCAGGCGCTTGAACAGATACTGCAAACCGGGAAAAAAGTGAAAACTATACGCCTCTGCATTCTGAGGAACCGCATTCAGGAGTTCCTGCAATGGCTCCGGAACGATATAAACCAGATCGCGGAACTCAATAAAATCTTCTGCAAATTGCGGAGCATTTTGCACCCGGAAACGGCGGAAGGCGGAATTCCGCTGAACTGGGGAATGCACACCGGGGAAACAAGCATACGGAATATCAGCACGGAACTGGAACTCCTGCGCATTGCCGCCGTCCAAAAAGCAAACGCAAAAAGTTTGCCAAAATATCTTGGCAAAGCGTGGAAAATTGTCGGGCGGCGCCTGACAAAACAGTGCGCTATGCTTGACCCATGCATCGCCGTCAGAGGAAAAACGGTGATTCTGCCGGGAACAAATAATCTTAGCGAAACCGGATTCAGAGATGCAAAACGCAGGGCCAGAAGAACCACCGGCAAGAAGAATCTCTCAAAGCATATGGATGAACTGCCGGCACAGTATTTCTACATATTCAATTTGGACGACCCGGAATATGTCAGCACTGTATACGGCAACGACGAAATCTTCGACAGTTTTCATCTCGTTGACAAGAGAGAAATAGAGAAAACTGTAAATGAAATGAAAGCTCAGAGAAAAGCTCCAAATTCTATAGATTACAAATTAATCAGGAAAAAGGACTATATCGAACAGTTAGTGCGGCACTTTCACGATGATATTGAGAAAAAATGATGATTTTAGGTGGCAAAATACTACATAAACATTATTTTGACGCTATAG
>CAIPAT010000167.1 GCA_903863035.1 uncultured Lentisphaeria bacterium | reverse complement strand
CAAACAAATAGAGTTTTAAGTTGTGTTAGTGTCAGTGTGGCAATCGCTGGAAAAAATATCGTTAAAAACGCCGGAAATGGCAGTTAAGCCAGCGCCGTCAAATCCGGCAGGATATTCTTCAGGCCCTTTTCGGACAGGGTTAAGCTAGACAAACAATTCAATTATGTCAGCTTGTTCAATTCAATTCAACCCATTACTTTTACGGTCATGTCCGAGCTATATTTTCGGATATGTTGCCGTGTCTATCTCCTTATCAGTTTCCGGGCATATGCCATCAGACATTTCATGATGTCCCGCTCGGTTTCAACCCGGACTGACGAGTTCTCTTTGAATACCCGATATCTGGTTGACTGGTCAATTATTCGTAAAGGGCCTTGCTTCGGGAACGTTATTTCGCGGTCTTTTGCGACCCCGACATACTGTCTGTAGGGCCATGGCGACGAAGACAAATGGCGATCGAAAAATTCCGGCGACGGGAAAAGCGAGAAGCGGCTGTCCAGTAAAGATGTTACAGTTGCCGGAGCCAGGTTTTCGTTGAATGGATGCTTGTCGATATTGTCGTTGTACAGATAACCGGTAAGCCTGGCGTGACCGAAATCAAGATATTCCGCGATTTGCTCTTTCGACATTTCCTGGAACGATTGCATATTGATCATCAGGTCGATGTGAGATATCTGGTACAGGCTGCCGAGTATGAAATTGGGAAGCAGCACATAATCATAATTGTAGATTCCGCTCTTCAGGAAATCGGCGGTGAAAGTGGCAGGTTCGTAAATATAGATTTTCTTTTTCGGGTTGTTGAGTATTAAATAGCCGCCGGAGAAGAGAAGCATCTCGGGCAAATCCAGGATGATGTAAGTAGTGTTGCCGGCCAGGATGTTGCCCAGTCCGTGTGCCAGTCCGCCATAACCACCACCGATCTCCAGCGCCAGGCAGCGTCCGGCCTTTTCCGATAGCGAGTCTAATATTCCCATCGAGTATAAATTGGAAACGCATGACTGGTAGCGGCTGATATTTCCGTTTAAAACCCGTCCCTGGTATTCGACTCCGAGCGGGCGCGGGAGTGCTTCTGCGGCTGGTTCGCCAAGCTGGTATTTTTTCGGGACGTCCCGTGTATAAAATTCGTAGCCAATGTTGCGGGCAAAGAGTTCTGGTTCGAACGGCGGATACTGATGCCAGTATGTTAAGATGCTTTCGCCGGTGATCAAACTGGTGTGATATCTGATTTGCCGGAAGTCATCGGCGGAGAGGTTGATCATGTAATTAAAAACGCTGAGAGTTTCCAGCCAGATAGGAGCAGGCTGCGCGTTGTCTGATTTACCGCTGCCGGCAGCTCTTTCTTCAAGCATAAGCGTAACGTTGCGTTTTAACAGGCCGATCTGCCGGTCGTAACTTTGATCAATTTGATGTAACTGGTCCGCCATATTATTCTCCGCTGATGGGATTATTAATTTTTATATGTGAAGAAAATAGCCGTGCGGGAAAAGCGGTTCAAGATAAATTTCTGAAAAAAAGTAAAAAACTGCCGTTTTGCCGCGGGATGACAAACTATACTCATAAGGTTGAAAAATTAACATAGATTGCGGGACGAGCGTCTATTGTTAAATTTTCAGCCCTGTAGAGTATATAAAGAATTAATGATTTAAACGGCAATAAAAAGCTGAGATAAAATAAAATTATAATGCGGCTTTGATCATGATTTTTCATCTTGCGCTGAGGCTTTTTTGAAATGGTAAATCGTGATGACCTGACAGAAGAGAATAAAGTGATAAAGCGGGTTTTTGAGTACAAAAAAGAACCCCGGTATTTTACAACACCGGGGTATCTCATAAGACAAGTGTCTTACTTTTTGGCCTTCGCGGCCGGCTTCTTAGCAACCGGTTTAGCGGCAGCTTTTACAACAGGCTTAGCGACAGCCTTTTTGACAACGGGCTTTGCAGCAGCCTTAACAGCAGGCTTAGCGACGGCCTTCTTGACAACGGGCTTTGCGACAGCCTTCTTGACAACAGGCTTAGCGACAGCCTTTTTGACAACGGGCTTTGCAACAGCCTTCTTGACGACAGGTTTTGCGACAGCCTTTACAACGGGCTTGGCAATGACCTTTTTGACGACGGGTTTTGCGACGGGTTTCGCTGCGGGTTTGGTAGCCTTGGGAGCACTCTTGGGAGCCATTACTTTTTTAACCATAGCACACCTCTCTAAAGTTGTTGGTTATAATGAATATAACAAGTTTTAAATCAATGTCAAATAAAAATATTAAATCATTAAAAAAATATGAAAATATTATTTTGCCTGACTAAATTTAAGCTCAAAAAAGATTGTTATTTTTTTGCCTCAAACGGCAGAAAAATGATGGCGGTAATTATTTTTATAAAAAAATTAAAGAATTTTATGATATTTTACATGTGTTTTGCAACAATAAAAAAGTGATGATGTCCGCGATGTCATTAATATCACTGATTTCTCTATCCGCAACAGGGAATTTTCAGTGTTTTCACGTGCGTAAAAAGGTGATGACAGCAGGCATGCAAAAACATGAATTTTAAGCACAAAAAATGATAATATGCCAGATGTTTCAACGGGTCGTTAAATACCATTGGCCCGGTGTTTAAAAATCATTCATGATGACACGAACATATCTGTAAAACAGCGCGGTCTGATTGATTGGAAATTCATTGAATTTAGAAACGCTCAATTTCTTCAATCATTACTTCGTAGTTTTTCATTGCAGTCGAAGACAGTTTTCTGCCGTAAGGGCAGGCAGACGGAATCAACACGAATCCGCGGCCGTTGCCGCGCGTGCCTTCCTCCAGCGCGGTCTTAACTTTTTCACGGAACAATTCCGGTTTCAGATTTTCAATATCTGAAGCTTCCAGATTGCCGAAAAGTACCAGCTTTTTACCGTATTTTTCTCTGACATATGAGAGTTCCGCATCGCCCTGCGGCGGCGGTTCCACGGGGTCGATTCCCATGCAGCCGGTGGCGGCGATATCGTCGAGAATTGACCTCAAATTGCCATGACAGTGAAGCCTGGCATAGCCGCCGGATTTATTCACGATTTCAACCATGGTTTTATCGTAATTATAAACATATTCATGAAACAGCGACGGCGGCAGATAAGGGACCCCCGCAAACTCCGGTCCGACAATTCTCCAGACGCGTCCGGGCAGGGCGGCAGTGAGCTGTTCCGTCAGCCAGAAAATATACCTGGCGGCTTTGTCGAGCGCTTCACGGAAAGTCTTCTCTTCGGTCATGGCAAGCACCGTATAATCTTCCATTGCCATATTATACGCAACCATGCATAGCGGATCGGCCAGGTCCGGCATTGGGCATCCAGTATCGCCCAGATCTCTTTCCATCTGCACTATCTTTGAGATGTCCGCAACTCCTTGAAATACACTATCCGGAATCGCCGTCCATGCCTTTAAATCGTCCAGGTCTTTGATCAGATGTTCCACGCACCAGCTGGTATTGACGTCCTTTTCTCTGATGTTATGACTTGTCAGTGTTTTTTTCGCGACTTTTATTGTTGTATACGTGTGCCGGCTATCGCCGATTTCTTCTGTTCTGGTTGATTCAATGCCGGGAGGATAAAAGTCTACGCGTTTGCCGTCTGCGATGACAGCGGCGCTGGTCCATACCATGCGGTCGGTTTTCTCTCTGGCCAGATCGATCAGCGGTTTCCAGCTGGGATCGCTGTAAATGTTGTATTTATCCGGATCGTCCGGGTTTTCAGAATAGCCGTTGATCTCATAGAAATTAACCGCCGGCCGGTCTACGCTTTTTCCTTGAAAGGTATTGTATAAACGTTCTTTTCTGTTCATGATTTTCTCCCTGGTCGTAATTTTCACCATTCACTATTCGCCATTATTATAGTTTATATATTAGTAAAAGTCTTTAGCTAAAATAAGCGGTTATTTCGCTATTATCGTCATACATTATTAGTAATTATGCTAAATTATATGTATATTTACAATCTTAATTTAGCAATAATCGACAGGCGGTAATATGAATTTTACATCTTCATCCGGGTTGATTTTATCGGCAGGCTGCCCGTTGACGCATATTGCCGGATTCTGGAAATTTGAACGCCGTGCCGGACTTAAAACCACTGCCCGCTCCACCCCCGGACACCTGATTCATTATGTGATTTCCGGACATTATAATGTCGTCATCAGCCGCCGGGGTTATAACGTTAAGCCCGGCGACATTATTTACTATTATCAGGAAGAAGATGTGGCCTGTGATTTTTATAAAGATACCGCGTTTTATTCAGTGGCATTTGCCGCGCCGGATTTCGAGCCGCTGCCATTGGATTTTCGGGTTTTTCCGGCGCCCGGCAAGTGTGACCGTCACTTTCGCAGACTATCGAAAGTGTGTATTGAAAATAATCCGCGGACCGCTCTCTACGCGGCCCATGGAACACTGCTGAACATTCTTGCCGAAATACAGAAAATCCGGCCGGATTTGAAACAAGCCGGCGGCTATGATGCGGCGTGGTCGGAGATAGAACACTACATCAGAAGCAAACACATTTCCCGTCCTTCGCTGGTTGAATTATCCGATAAATTCCGGATCAGCATCTCCTCCCTGATCCGGCTGTGCCGCCGGGTAAACGGCAAAACTCCGATTCAATATTTCAAAGCGCTGCGCATGGAAGAGGCCCGGGCGCTGCTGTTGTTGTCCGGCATGAATGTTTCCGAAATCGCCGAGTATCTCGGGTATGGGCGCATTCATGAATTCTCACGCGAATTTTCCGGACATTTCGGCTGTTCGCCGTCAAGTTTATTTAAACATTAATATCGAAGTAAGATGACTCCCGATATTCATACCGCCTGTTAATCGGATCGAAAAAAACAAATCCACAATCCTGCTCGTCTATTCTTAAATTTTTAGCCGTGGAGAGTATATTATCCTTATGCAACGCTGTATTTTTCATTTGAAAAATTTTTCAAATTACTGATAGTTCCTTCTTCGCTGAAACTGCAGCAGCCGCTGTCTGCGGTTCCACAATAATTTGCATTATGCGGAAAATGATTTATTTTGTTAGTCGGGTCCGGTGCTGAATTTATTAAATGCTGCCGGGAGAGGGGAAACGCAAAATGGATATTCAATGTGAACTGTGTCCCAGAGGGTGTCTGGTCAAACCGGGACAGAGCGGAGATTGCCGTATCCGCGTGAATCTTGACGGGAAACTGCTGGCGGTAACGTATGGATTCCCGTGTTCAATGCATGTCGATCCGGTTGAGAAAAAACCGCTGTTTCACTTTATGCCTGGAACCAGAACTTTTTCAATGGCGACAGTCGGCTGCACCATGCATTGCAAGAATTGCCAGAACTGGGAAATTTCGCAGTCGCCGCCGCATCTGGTTGACGTCTGTCAGGTATCGCCGGACCAGCTGGTGCAGATGGCCAAACGCTACGAGTGTCCGTCTATTTCATATACTTATACAGACCCGGCGGCATACTATGAATACGCCCTGGACTGCAGCATCAAAGCCAGGGAAGCCGGATTGAAAAATATTCTGGTTACCGCCGGCTACATCAACCGCAAACCTTACCGCCAGCTGTGCCGCTATGTCGACGCGGCAACTATTGATGTAAAAGCCATGTCGGACAAGTTCTACCGGGAGGTTTGCGGCAGCACTCTGGCGCCGGTCCTTGATACGGTGATCAGTACGAAGGAAATGGGTGTGGAACTGGAAGTTTCCAACCTCGTCATCCCGACGCTGAATGACAGCGACGCGATGCTGTCCGCGTTCGTGAAATGGGTGAAAGATAATCTCGGCAAAGACACGCCGCTGCATTTTCTGAAATTCGTTCCTTATTATCTGATGCGCAATCTGCCGCCGACTTCTGAAGAGACGATGGGCCGTGCCCGCGATATCGCGAAAGCCGCCGGCATGGAATACGTTTATGTCGGCAATATTCTCAATGAACAATGGACCTGCACTTTCTGTCCGGGCTGCGGCGGCGAGCTGGTCCGGCGGCACAATATGGTAATGATGGAAAATAATCTCAGCGATGGCAAATGTCCCAAATGCGGCAAAAAAATTTATGGAGTATGGAAATGAAAAGACGAGATTTTATAAAGGTTGCCGGGGTGCTGTATGTGTACAGCCTGATCGCCAAATGCGGCGCGTTTGCAACAGCGGCGCCGCGACGGGTGATTGAAGCCGTAAGAGGCGGGCGCTATCCCGGGAAAATAAAAAAACTAGATTTCAAGGCAATCGCAAAACAAGGAGAATGGAGAGGATGAAAACACTGAATGCCATATGCTGTTTGTTGCTGCTGCTGACGGTCGCGCCGTTCGCCGGTTTCGCGGCTGAAAAGCGCATCTTCGAATCCTCGCTGGCCGGCAGCTGGTATCCCGCCGATCCGGCGGAACTTTCGAAAATGGTCAGCAATGACCTGGCGGATGCGAAAGTCCCGGAGTTGCAGAATGTGATCGCACTGATTCAACCGCACGCCGGATATCGTTATTCCGGCAAAATCGCGGCTTGCGGCATTAAAGAAATCGCGGGCAAAGCGATCCGGCGGGTGATTATTTTCGGACCGTCGCATTCGCAGTCGATGAACAACTGGCTGAGCATACCGTCGGAGACGCATATCAGGACCGTGCTTGGTGATGTCGAACTGGACCGCGAATTTATCGATAAAATATTGAAGTACGATTTTTGTAAATCGATTCCGCAGGCGCATATTGCCGAACACAGCGTGGATATTCAGATCCCCATGTTGCAAATCGCGTTGAAAAACTTCAAGCTGGTCCCGATTGTCACGGGGCGGCTTGATGATCGGACGATCCGGCAGATTGTTGCCGCGATATCGCCGCTGCTCGATGATAAAACACTGATTATCGCCAGTTCCGATTTTACTCACTACGGATCTTCATTTGATTATGAGCCGTTTCCGCTGGACTTCCAGACCGGAAACAGGCTGAAGAAACTGGATGACGGGGCGATTGAAAAAATTGTTGCAATCAATGAAGACGGTTTCTCCGGGTATTTGCAGAAAACCGGAGCGACTGTCTGCGGACAGGACCCCATCCGCGTTCTGCTGTCGCTGCTGCCGGAAGGCAGTAAAGGCCGGTTGCTGAAATATGACACTTCCGGCAGAATGACCGGCAGTTACGCGCACTCGGTAAGCTATGCGTCTGTCGCTTTTACCGGCAGTTGGAAACCGGCGCCGGTTCAAGTTAAAACGGCGGACGCCGAACTCCCGGAATTGAGAGACTCCGATAAGAAATCGCTGCTGCTGATTGCCCGGAAAACCGTCGAATACGCCGTCTCCGGAAAATCCGTGCCGGACCCTGATGAACTCGGCGTTAATATATCCCCGGCCATGAAGCAGAAAATGGGCGCGTTTGTCACCCTCCATAAAAATGCGCGGCTGCGCGGCTGCATCGGTGAAATTCCGCCGCGCCGCCCGTTGTATCAGGCGGTATCCGCCCAGGCGGTGAATTCGTCGCTGAACGACTGGCGTTTCAGTCCGGTAACCACCTCGGAACTCAAAGAGATTGACATTGAAATATCCGCGCTGACGCCGCCGGTGAAAGTCAATTCCTATAAAGATATAGTCATCGGCCGGGACGGCGTGATTCTGTCAAAAGACGGGCGTTCGGCGGTGTTCCTGCCGCAGGTCGCTCCGGAACAGGGCTGGGATCTGGCGGAAACGTTGTCGAATCTGGCGGAAAAGGCCGGGCTTGATGCAAACGCCTGGAAAAGCGGCGCCGAATTCCAAACCTTTCAGGCCATAGTTTTCGGCGAAAAAGAAAAACGGAAATAGCATAATTGAGTTTTACGGTTTTGCGTTCTTCTCCATATTGCGTAACGGGTTAAAAACAAATATCCAATATCCAGTCCCGCAAAGCAGGATACCGCAGTGCGGGAAAATAACCAGCTGATGAAGGAAAGGTAAATACAAAAGACAATCATACTTATTAAAGCACATAAATACTGCCTGGAAAAGGCATGCGCGCCAGCGGTATTTCTCCACTTGAATATTGGATATTCAAATTTCTTTGACATTTAAAAACAAATACGGTGAAATAACATGCGAAACAAGCTCCTGACATCAAGTACAATCTTCTGTATCGGCATGTTCAGTCTGCTGGTCCAGTCGCTATTGTTCCGCGATTTTCTTTCGGTGTTTGACGGCAGTGAAATCTCCGCCGGGCTTTTCCTGTTTGCATGGTTGTTGTGGATCTGTTTCGGCGCACTGGCCGCCTGGCTGCCGCCGGTATCAAAATTTGCCCGGCTCTGCTTTGTCTATCTGCTGCTGCTGTATCCGTTCGCGTTCATCCTGGAAAAATATCTGCTGCTCAATACCCGGCAGTTGCTGGGCGTGGCGGAATATGAACTCATTCCGCTGGGCAAACTTGCTGTCGCGGCGGTATTGTTTGCTGCCCCGGTCAGCCTGATTACCGGCGCGCTGTTTGTCTCGGCGGTAAAGTGGGTGGAATCCGGGCCGGTTCCCGCCGTGAAAGTGTATATCATCGAGGCGCTGGGCTCATTCGGCGGCGCACTGGCGGTAACGGTCATGCTGGCCGCCGGCATCGCGGATGAAACGATTTTTCTGCTGGCCGCCGCGATCACTTCCGGAGCACTGGGACTGAACATGTTCCGGACGGAGGAGAACCGTCGCGGCATCCGGCGGCTGCTGCCGTATCTGGCGGCATTGGCGATGGCGTTAATCTCGCTGATTGCCGCTGTTTCCGGATTCGGCAATTTATGGCAGCGGACGGAAAATCAAAAACAATGGTCAAGGATGCTGCCGGGCGGCGAATATAGCGGCAGTTTTTTCACGCCGCAGGCAAAATATATCTGCGGCGATTATTCCGGCAGCTTTACCGTGCTGTGCTGGAATTCCGTTTACGAAAACCTGGCCGACCGCGATTCCGCGCTGCAATGCGCGGCTTTGAATCTGGCGCAGCAGCCGATGGCTGAACGCATTCTCATTATCGGCCCCGGAACGTTTAATCTGAGCCGGACATTTTGCGGGATAAAAAGCGTCCGCCAGGTAGTCTGGCTGGACCCTGATCCGGATTACGCCGGGGCGTTGCTGCGGCGGCTGCCGAAGCAGTTTCAAACCATTCCGGCGCAGATGAAAATTCCGGGCGTTGAAATCAAAGATTATCTGCGTACAGCCGGCGATAAATTCGATCTGGTGATACTGCGCTTTCCGGCACCGTCATCACTCAGCTTGAACCGCTATTTCAGCAAGGAATTTTATCAGCTTGTCAGCCGGGTCATGACTGAATCCGGCATTGTCAGCGCATCGTTTCAGGGCGGCGAAAATTACCTGAGCCCGGAGATTGCTTTTCTCGGCGGTTCGCTGCTGCTGAATCTACAGCAGGTGTTTCCAGCGGTCGCGTTAATGCCCGGTGAAAACAGTTGTTTCTGGGCGGCGTTCAAAACCGGCAAAGTTTCCGATTCAGCGCCCCTCCTGGAAAAACAGTTAAACGGGATTTCCTATTTCAGCAATATCTTTCCGCCGCAGTATTTGCAGACGGTGTTCGATCCGCTGCGGGTTGATTTGCAGATGACCAAATATCAGGAGACGGCCGGCCGTCTCCGCAAACAGAATCTGTCGAGTTCCGATCTCAACCCGCTGGCCTGTCTGTTTACGATGGTTTTCTCAATCAAAAAACTTGGCGGCGTTCAACTTCCAGCCGCCGCTATCACCTTCTATTCCAGCGATATTCTTACGGTATCTATCATCGTTCTGGCGCTGTATGGTGTCTCGCGGATTGCACTGCGCTGTTTTACCCGCCGCCGCCAGGGGGTTCAGGCGGCGCACTCCCGTCCGGAAGGCGATATGACCGTCAACAGTTTTGATGTGCTGTTTATTCTGTTTTTCGTTTCGATTATCGCCATGGCAATTAATATCTGGCTGATGTTTGCTTTCCAAATGGACAAAGGCTCGATTTTCCTCTATTTCGGACTGGTCAACGCGTTTTTTATGCTAGGCTTGTTCTGCGGCGGCAGACTTACGGATTTTCTGCAAAACCGGGGGCAGGGCAGATACTGCTCTTTCGTGTCCGCCTCATCGGGTTTTATAGTATTTCTGCTGCTGCTCAGACATCTCTCCTGCGGTTCGCTGCCGGTATGGATTTTCGCACTGCTGTTTCTGGGTACCGGATTTTTCAGCGGTGCTTATCTGCCGCGCGCCGCATATATTTTTAAACAGCGCGGACGCGGCGACACGTCCGCGGCGGCGCTGCTGGAAACACTGGATAACATCGGCGGCGCGATCAGCGGAATTGTCACCGCGGTCATCCTGCTGCCGCTGCTGGGAACGGATAAACTGCTGCTGCTGGCTATCGCTGCACTGCTGATGCTCCTGGCGATAGCGTACAGAAAACCGGACAGGAATAATCGCTATTGAACTTAGGAGCCGTAAAGAAATAACCTTTACATCTTCGCGCTTCTCCCGAATGCCTTTGTATTTGCCGGTTCGTTACATACCTTCAGGTATGCGCCTTACCGGCAATTCCCAAAATCTCTTCGGGATATTTCGCGAGACTTGTCAAGTTTATTTCTTGACAGCTCCTTACTATTTTAATAAAATGATTTCTATGTGTTAACGAGCCGGTTGTTGCCGCAGTGATTAATTTTAGTACCATTCTGCTTGCGACTTATGGATTTATCGTTTCCATCATAGTATATTATACTCTGCACGGTTGAAAATTTAAGAATAGACGAGCAGGATTGTGGTTTGGATTTTTTCGATCCTACTGACAGGCGATACCCGCATCGCATGAAGGAGGAACGGAAAAAGACGGGTGCAAGGTGCTCGCCCAGCAATTGCTGGATTGCGATCTTTCGATTTTGGATTCGCACTCTTCGAGGCCTTCGATACCCCGGTATCGGCAGCCTTTCAGAATACGAACCAATTCTCAAAATCTTCGCAATCTATGTTAAATTTTCAGCCGTGCAGAGTATATCATAACTTTTAACTGAGAGATAAAAAAATGATAAGAAAAATAACTCTGATTTTGGGAATGGTTTTGGCAATGGCAGTTTTGTCATCCGCTGAAATTAAACCGCTTTCAACCGATGACATCCATAAAATTACCGGCAGTAATCACTTTGCTCCGGCAATCCGCAAAGTTGACGGCAAGGCCTTTTATGAATTGAAAGACAAGGCCGGGAAGATTTCCGGATATATTTTTGATACCGGTGATTTTGTCCATGACGTCCAGGGGTTTCACGGTCCGATCCAAATGCTGGTCTATGTGTCCGCCGCCGGCGTCTTGAGAAATTTCCAGATAATCAAACATTCCGAGACCCCCCAATATCTCAACAAGGCAATCCAGAAAAAAGACCGCTATCTCGATAAAGATATTTTTCAGCCGGGCATTGGCGATACCGAAGCGGTGACCGGTGCGACATACAGTTCCAAAGGCATTGCCAAAACGCTGGAAAAAGCCGGCGACGCTTTCGGGAAACTGATCGGTACGCCCTCGAAACAGACGCCTGCAGCCGATCTGCCGTCAACTTCCGGCGCCGCCGCCGGCAATCCCCCGCCCGGCGGCCCCCGCGACATTGACGCCAAGCAATACGCTTCCCTGATTAAGCAGAAACGTCTATCCGACAAGCCGGCCATGTATGCCGAGCCCGCAAAATAGAGATCCAGCGCTGGTTAAATCTTTGCCGGTTGCGATTATTCTCTCTAAAGTTAAAATTTTTAAATAGATTGCCAAGATTTTGCGAATGAAATCATCCGGAACGAGCAGCTTCAATTCCGGATTGCCGGATGTCTGCACGATACGCTCAAGAAAAGGGTTAACTTATCGGGAACCAGCTTCTATTTGCATTTTTCTTCAAAAAAAATTAAAAATGGTGAAAGAAATATGGAATGACGTGCCAATTAGTATATAGTGAAAGATTAATTGAGACGGAGAAATATGGCATTTACGACACGCAAAAGCCTGCTGGCAAAAATCAGGGAGGGTGATGAAATCTCCTGGGATGAATTTTACTCGGCTTACCGGCCGCTGATCCTGTTGCGGGGACAGGATTTTGCCCTGAAGCCGACCGAGAAGGAAGACCTGGTGCAGATCGTCATGTCCGAAATTTTTAAAGGCAGCCGGGAATTTCTGTATGATCGGAGCAAGGGGCGGTTCCGCGATTACATCAAAAAGATCATCAGCAACCAGATCGCCCGCATTCTGCGCAAGCGCATCAACCAGGAAGTGCCGCTTTGCGACAACGATTTTTCACAGATTAACGTGCTGGAACAGGCATGGCGCGAAGAGTGGCGGGCCCACCTGATGAAAATGGCCATGTCGGAACTGAAAGATTACGTTGAACCGGCCACTTATCAAGCATTTATCCTCTATGGACTGCACCGTAAAACCAGCGCAGAGGCGGCAAAATTTCTGGATATTTCGGTCAATGCGGTTTACATCGCTAAAAACCGGTGCATGGAACTGCTGAAGAAAATTATCTCCGATCTGGAGGCAGAACTATGAAACATTACACTCGCGAAGAATTAGACTGCTACAGGAACGGCGACATGAACCTGTTTTCCAGAATTATATGCTCGGAACATTTGAAATTCTGCCGTTCCTGCCATAAACTATTAGATTCCCTGAAAGAGGACGATGCCTTGCTGGACGAATTGCGCGGCAAACTGGACCGTTTGAAACAAGCCGCCGGAGAGGCAAATAAATTAAACCGCTTTCCGGAAAATGATTGCTAAATTTACTATTGAGGATGTGGCTTTATGGACGAGAACGAGAATAAAAAACATTTTGGATCTGGTTTTCTGGGCGCATTTGCGACCGACCAGCAATTCCATGATTATATATTGCGCGAATACTGCGGCTGCGGCGCATACGGCGAAGTCTGGCAGGCGGAGGATATCAGCGGACGGCGACTGGCCATTAAAATAGTTTCAAAGAAAATATACGGCACCGGCTGGCAGCGCGAATTCAACGGCATCAAAAACTACTGCCGGACAATCAGTTCCCACCAAAATCTGATCCAGATTATGCACGTCGGCGAAGACGAACAGTATTTCTTTTACACCATGGAACTGGCCGACAATCTCGCCGAGCCGGGCAAGCCGTATTATGCAGATACTCTGGCTGACCGGCTCGCAGCGAACGGGCCGTTTGCGTCCGACCAGCTGGTAATACTGATCCAGCATCTGTTGAACGGAACTGGCGCACTGCACGAGGCCGGGCTGATTCACCGCGATATTA
This sequence comes from uncultured Lentisphaeria bacterium, assembly GCA_903863035.1. Taxonomy (GTDB): domain Bacteria; phylum Verrucomicrobiota; class Lentisphaeria; order Victivallales; family Victivallaceae; genus CAIPAT01. The sequence continues at coordinate 54,118 of CAIPAT010000167.1, read as the reverse complement.
AACCGGCAAATATCATCTTTATCAACGGTGTGCCGAAGCTGAGCGATATCGGGTTTGTGGCACAGCGGGACGCCAGCATGAGCCTGGCCGGGACCGTCGGGTTCATTCCACCGGAAGAGCTGCTCGGCGAAAATGGTTCTTCAGCCGACAAAAACTGTCAGTACGATATCTATGCCCTCGGTAAAGTCATGTATTGCGCGTTGACCGGACTGCCGCCTGACGAATTTCCGTTACTGCCGGAATCCATCAGCTTCGGGCTCAGTAAACGCCTGAATCAGGTCATCTGCATGGCCTGCTGCAAAAACCCGGCCGAGCGGATCGGCAGCATTGATGAATTCCGGCAACTGCTCATGGCGGCCGCCAACGGCGAGGAAAAACTTGAACGGCAGAAAAACAGCAAGCCAGCTGCCGGCCTGCCGCAAACGCCAATGGCAAAGAAAATGGCCGCTGCCGCCATTATCGTGATTGTTATAATTATCCTGGGCGGACTATTCGTGCTGGGTGGATTATTTATGCTGAAAGACCGGATTCAAAAAAACGTTACTATCATGGTATCCGGCGGCGGCAAAGCCAATCATCCGGCGGCCGCGAATACTGCCGTGCCATCAACCCAAAAACCCGCCAATTCGGTCAATCAAACTGTTCAAGAGCAGAGAATAGCAGACGGTGACACCATTCCATCGGATCCGCCGATACAGCAACCGGTAAAAAATTACAACTGGACTGTGCCGGAACTGAACATGCAGCTGATATATGTTGAACCCGGTACTTTCATGATGGGAGAGGGCAAAAGTAAACATCGAGTCTCCATCAGCCGGAATTCATGGATCGGCAAATATGAAGTAACGCAGCAGGAATATCAAAAACTAATGGGCGGCAATCCCAGTGTGAGTAAAGGAGACAAGCTGCCGGTGGAGTATATTTCCTGGAACGACGCGGCAGATTTTTGTGCAAAACTTACTGAACGCGAACGTAAAGCCGGAAGGTTGCCGGAAAGCTGCGTCTATCGGCTGCCGACTCAAGCAGAATGGGAATATGCTGTGCGCGGCGGCAATAAAAGCAAAAATTATCTCTACAGCGGCGACAACAATATTGACATTGTATCCTGGAATAAGAATAATGCCGGCGGAACAACTCATGAAGTCGGGACCAAACCTCCGAATGAGCTCGGGATTTATGATATGTCCGGAAACGTGTGGGAATTATGCCTGGACTGGTATGGTGCTTACAGTACTGCCGAGGCCGTTGACCCCGTCAATGTTGTACCCGGCAAAAACCGGGTTATGTGCGGCGGCGGCTACACAAACAACAGTTTTCCGGGAGCCCGCTCGTATACCGCGCCGGAGAATAAACACCCGGCGATAGGTTTCCGCGTGGCGCTGGCCGCTTTCATTCCAGGCGCGACTGCCGCCGCACCGGTCGAAAATAAAGCGGTTGAACTTAAAGCCGCATCGCTAAACGTCAAAACGATTGCAAGCGAGGATAAAAATCCCAACAGCACCGTACCGGAACTGAATATGCAGATGGTGTACGTCGAGCCCGGCATGTTCATGATGGGAGAAGGTAAAAGCAAGCATCGAGTTACCATCAGCCGGGGATTATGGATCGGGAAATATGAAGTAACACAACAGGAATATGAGAAAATAATGGGCAGCAATCCCAGTCAGCGTAATGGCAAAATGCTGCCGGTAGAATGTGCTTCATGGAGCGAGTCCGTAAACTTTTGTGAAAAACTTACTGAACTGGCACAGCGTGCCGGAAAATTACCGGACGGCTATGTGTACCGGCTGCCGACGGCGGCGGAATGGGAATATGCCGCGCGTGGCGGCAATAAAAGCAAAGGGTATGAATACTGCGGCGGCAATGATATTGATATTGTCGCATGGCATAAGAGTAATGCCGGCGAAACTACTCATGAAGTCGGGACTAAATTACCGAATGAACTAGGAATTTATGACATGGCCGGCAATGTTTGGGAATTATGTCTGGATTGGTATGGTCCTTACAGCACGGTGGCGGCTGTTGATCCCGTCAATATTGTGCCCGGCAAAATCCGGGTGGCCTGCGGCGGCGGTTACTTAAACAGCAAACCTCCGGGCTACCACGGGTCCGCTGCGCCTGAGCGCAAGAGCCCGGAGATAGGCTTTCGCGTGGTACTGGCAGCCCCGGTTCCCGGTACAGTCTTCGCCACTGCGCCGGCCTGGAATAAAGCAGTTGAATTTAAAGCTCAAAACACTCCAGTGCCGCAACCCGTCAAGCAAGTCGCCGGGCCGGTGAAAAACGTGAACTGGTCAGTGCCGGAACTCGGACTGGAATTGCTGTACATCCGTCCGGGCAGTTTTATAATGGGCAGCACCCAGGCGGAGCGGGAATGGGCCGTCGGGCCGGAAGGCAAAACTAACGCTCAAAGGTTAAAACTTGAAAGCGGCGAACCGGACGAAAATGCGATACAAGATGCGTTCTGGATAGGACGGACTAAAGTCACCGTCGGCCAATGGCGCAAATTTATTGACGCGACCGGATATCGTACTGATGCTGAAAAACGCGGAGTCGCCTATTGTTTCGACTGGCAGAAGCATAACAAATGGATGTGGATGCCGGAAAAAAGCTGGCGCGACCCCAATTACAGTTACCCGCTTCAAGACAACTTTCCGGTCACCTGCGTTTCATGGAATGACGCCGTTGCATTCTGTCAATGGCTGACGGAAAGTGAACGCCGGGCCGACCGGATGCCGCAGGAGTTGGAATACCGCCTGCCCGCCGAGGCTGAGTGGGAATACGCCTGTCGCGGCGGCAGAGCAGAAACCAGATTCTGGTGGGGCAATGACTGGAGTGATGCAGCAGGAAGGCTGAATGCAGCCGGCAGCGACAAATTTCCGAACGGAAAATCTTTCCAGGCTAATTGCGGCAAAGAGGACCGCTGGACATTTGTATCTCCAGTTGATTTTTACGGCGAAAAAGGCTGTAACGGCTTCGCGCTGGCGGACATGCTGGGCAATGCCTGGGAATGGTGTCAGGATGAAGCCGATGACAACAGCAACGCGGCGGCGATGGTTTTACGCGGCGGCGCCTTCGATGCTCCGCCGGGAAATTTGCGCTGCGCCGGCAGCATCTGCGACAACCGTTCGGAGCCATGCGCTAAATACGGGTTCCGCATCGTCTGCGGAACCGTAGAAGAGCCGGAGGAGTCAGTAAGCACAGTCAGTACAGCAAAAACCGCAGTACAATTCCCGGTATGGTTCTACAATGGGCATTATTACCGGTTGTTCAACGAATATGTATCCTGGAATGTGGCGAAAAAAAGATGCGAAGAGATGGGCGGATATCTGGCCGGCAGCGAAACTCCAGGCGAAAACAGTTTTCTTTACGAGAAGGTTTCGCAGATTGACGGAGTAATCTTCATCGGCGCCACCGATCAAGAAAAAGCCGGAGACTGGCGATGGGCCGGCAGCGGTAAACGGCTCAAATTTTCACGCTGGGACTCCGGCCAGCCGGTCAGCGATGGAAACAATAAGGATTACGCGGCATTTTCTCCGGTGGCCAGAAAAGACCGCTGGGGCAGCTATGACGGCATGGTTTGCAATAACAAAACTCCCGGTGAAAATACCTACGGGTTCATCTGCGAATGGGAAAAGCCCGAGCCTGCAAATAAATCTCTAACTGCAAAGCCGGCCGAGCAGGATGAAAATAAAAAAGACAGTGCCGTCATGCCGGCAAACAGTATCATTATTAAAATTTCCACCCCCCGCAAAAAAACCGCTAACACGAAACACTTGACATTGTATGCCATGATTAATAAAAGCAACCCGAAATATATTCTCTGCCAGGACAAATCCATCAGCAGAGGCAGCTCTCATAGCTTTGTCCTGCAATGTCCGAAAGATATTACCGAGATCGGAACAATAACGCTTGAAGCCGAGACGGGTGACTGCTGGGCTCCGAGCTCTTTCACGTTTGAACTTCCGGATAACAAGGTCTGGACATTCACCGGGCAAGTAAGTTTAGCATCAAGCAAAGATAAAATTCTGCAACACAATGCTCAGCCCTCAATTACATTTAATTTTACCGGGCTGAAGGCCGGCGCCATCCAAACCCGCAATTCCTATATTGACAAAGTTCCGGACTGGGCCCCGCTGGTCAAAGGCATATGTACAGTAAAAGTCCCTTCCATTCAGCAACCGGCACCCGCGGCTCCAATCGCACCGCCGCCAACTGTAACTCCGGCCGCGGCACAATCCGACTCGAATGATTTGTTTATGCGCGCGGATCGGAAAAAACGGTTTCTGGCGCGATACGAACAGGATAGAAAGCGTTATAATGAGTCGGAATTGAACGAAATAGAGGGACTTTACCAGGCTGCCAGTAAAAAATTTAACAGTCCGGAAGCTATGGACGGCTTCAAAAAGCTTATCAGTAAATATCCGCAGGCTAACCGCACCGGCTGCGCAATGCTTTATCTGGGTCAAACGTGCCCTGACCGGCCACAGGCGGAGGATTATCTCCGCCGGGCGATCGCTGATTACAGCGACTGCTGGTATGGCGACGGCGTTCAGGTCGGCGCCTATGCGCGATTCTACCTGGCCGGATACTGCCGCCAAAGCGGCAAAATTCAGGAAGCGGAGAAACTGTACCAGGAAATCCGTGATAAATATCCGGGAGCCGTGGCGCATAACGGCAAGCTGCTGGCCAGCGAGCTGCCAAAGTAATTGCGTGAATGGGTGTGTGCCCTCCATAAAAATGTAAAACCAAACCATGATCACGTCGGCGAAAAGCGTATACAGCCTCAAAAAAAGGAAGATATTTTCTTGACATTTATTTTTTTTGTTCTATATTATACGCCTTGTTTAGTTTGCCCCGTGGTGTAACGGTAGCACAAGTGATTCTGGATCATTTTGCCGAGGTTCGAATCCTTGCGGGGCAGCCATTTTTTCGATTTCCGCACATGCGGCCTGTCTCATGGTGGTTGTAGCTCAGTTGGTTAGAGCGTCTGGTTGTGGCCCAGAAGGTCGCGGGTTCGAGTCCCGTCATCCACCCCATATTTCAGCCTCAAAAAAGAGAATTAGCAATTTCTCCGCAAAACGTGCAAAAAGCCGCTTTAACATGCCTTGCAAACACAAATTACGGCATACAATTCTATCAAGTCTCAAATCATTGTTCCCGCCAATGTCCGCGCCTGGGTGCAGAGTTTTATTTAACATGGTTTACAGGATATTCTTGATTCTATTTTTTTTCTCGCACCCGGTCGCAAATAAAAAAAGCGGGAAAAAACTTGTTCAGTTCTTTCCCGCTGTATATCTATACTCTGCACGGCTGAAAATTCAACTATAGATGAATAGGATTGTGGATTGGATTTTTCGATCCGACTGACAGGCGATATGAATATCGCCGGAAGAAGGAACGGAAGAATACAACCGCAAGACATCACAGCAAAGCGGTTGCGATCTTTTGAGTTTGGATTCGCACTCTTCGAGGTTTTCGATACCCCGGTATCGGCAGCCTCTCAGAATACGAACCAATTCTCAAAATCTTCGCAATCTATAGTTTAATTTTCAGCCGCGCAGAGTATAACTACTGCTGGTTAATATCTGTAATGTTCCGGTTTGTAGGGGCCTTCCACCGGGACGGCGATGTCCGCGTCTGGGTGCATTCTAACTTCTGCAGTTGAACAATGCAATTTATGGTCAATATTTTCATCACATCGACAGATAATAATACCGTTTAGTTCGCTTCCATTGTCTCGAGCGTCATAGCAACAAGGTAAATAATCCCATTTCGTATTGCCTCATCGTTAAAGTCAAAATTCGGATTGTGGAGAGCCGGGCTGTCCTCTCCGATTCCGATAAAGCAAAACGCTCCCGGATAATCCCGAAGATAGAAGGCGAAATCCTCTCCTCCGAGCAACGCTCTCTCCATTTCAAACCACATATTACTGCCAAGATATTTTTCAGTAACCTTGCGGGCGGCCTCTACATAAACAGAATCATTGACAGTAGGAATGTATGGCTGTTTGTAGTCAAATTCATATATTGCTCCGGACGCGAGGCAGACTCCCTTGATCGTCTGCTCAATCAGCCGGTGAATTTGTTCCCCGACTTTGTTGTCAAAGAAACGGGTAGTTCCTTCAAGGATCACTTCTTCCGGAATGACGTTTGCATTTCTTCCGCCTTCGAAACGGCATATACTGATAACTGCGGGGTCCTGCGGATCAATATTCCGTGAGACAATGCTTTGCAGGGATTCAACGATTCGGCTGCCGACGAGGATCGGATCAACGGTAAGTTCCGGCCTGGAGCCATGTCCGCCGCGTCCGATAATTTTTAGTTTGAGAAAACCAATGGCCGCCATGATTGTTCCCGGACGTGAAATTATCGAACCGGCAGGATATCCACTTTGGGCATGTATTGCGAACACTGCATCAGGTTCCGGATTTTTAAGAGCTCCGGCATCAACAAGATCCTTCCCCATGGCGGCTATTTCCTCTCCTGGCTGGAAAACAAAACGCACTGATCCTTTTAATTCGTCCCTGAGTTTGATGAGTACCATGGCCGCACCGATCAGCATGGCCGCATGCCCGTCGTGCCCGCATGCATGCATTCGTCCGTCCACGGATGATTTATAGGGAAAGTTATTCAGCTCCTGCATTGGCAAGGCGTCAATATCGGCGCGGAGAGCAATATTTTTGCCATCCCTTTTGCCTTTCAATATCCCCACAACATCGGTTTTGAGAAACGGAGGCAGAAGTTCGAGTCCGTTGGCAATCAATGTATTTCTGATTAATGCAGCGGTGGACAATTCGCTTCCGGCCAGTTCCGGATTCCGATGGATTGTACGCCTCAGCGCGATGACTTCCGGCAGTATCCTGTCAACTAGGTCCTCAATTTTCTTTTTAAGCGTCATATTTCGTTCCTTGTCATTAGCCTGAATAATTCAGGCTATCGCTTGACAACAGCTTGATGCAGTGTTTCCTTTGACAACATTTCCGGATCAGGTTCTTCCCCTATTCCCGGCACATCCTTCGCCCTGAACATCGAAGGAGCGGAATGAACTATTTCGGGCACAGCCAGATCTTTTTCATATAATCTTCCGGTCGGGAAAATATCACACGGATATTTGATATTTGACAGTGTGGAGAACGCGATATTATGAGAGGCACCGATTCCTGAATCTCCCATGCTGCCTACCCAGCAGGGGATACCGGCGACCTCGCAGATTTTATTGATTTCCAGGGCATTGGTAATGCCGCCGGTACGTCCGAGCTTTATATTGACGAGGCGGCAGGCTTTGAGCTGAACAGCCTTGCGCATTTTGGCTTGAGACGTGATGCTTTCATCCAGGCATATCGGGGTTTTCAGCTGAGCCTGAAGAAATGCATGATCCACCAGGTCATCACTCATCAGCGGCTGTTCGATCATTGCCAGGTTGTATTTGTCCAGTTGTTTGAGCATCTCGATGTCGGCAAGCGTGTAGGCACTGTTGCAGTCGACGTGGATTATCAGATCAGGAAAAGTTTCCCTGACGGCGGAAATCATATCCAGTTCCCAGCCGGGACCGTATTTCAGCTTTACCCGCTTGTATCCGTCTGCAACAGCTTTTGTAACAGTATCTATCAGAATATCCACTTTTTCCAGAATGCCAAAATCCGCCCCCGATTCCACATCAGGGCTTTTTCCCCCAAGTATCTGCCATAAAGGTTTGTTCTGCATTTTCGCATAGAGGTCCCACCAGGCAAGGTCAAACCCGGCTTTTGCAAAAAAGTTGCCTTTGATCCAGGCGAGACTATCCTGTAACTGCCGTCCGGATGAGATATCCCTGCCAAGCAGTGAAGGGGTTATGAATTGCTTCGAAACCAGGAACTGGCCTTCGGCGAATTCTGGAGAAAATGCCGGATATTGCCATGATGCGGCCTCCCCCCAGCCGTAATGATCTCCGGAAATAAGTTTAACCAGCACTGATTCAATGGTGTGAGTGTTGCCAAATGCAGTTTTGAAAGGATGAATCATAGGCATTGCGACATGATAAATTTCAACAGCATCAATTTTCATTTTCTTCAATCCTCTCCAATTGTAATAACTCTATGGCATGCAGGTTTATTATAATTGCGTTTTGGTAAAAAACTAATTGATTTCAGCGATAAAACCGCCGCCGTAGATTACGGCGACGGCTTGCAATGCGGTTCGAGTGATTAAGTTTTCTGTATTTTAAACAGTTTTCCGAAGCTGGGGAGTAACTCAACATCGATTGTGCTTCCAGGCGTAACCGTCTTAATTTTTTCCCATTGTCTGCGGGGGATGGAAAATTCAAATAATTCTCCGTCTCCCAGACTTATGGATACCCTGGCGATGGATTTCGTTTTCCAGTCACGATTCATAATCATAAATGCATCAGCGCCATCACTGCCTTTGAACATTCCCACGATATACTCGCCACCGGTTGCTTTGACCGGGCTTGCGGTCATGTTTTGAGTGCCGTTCGGCAGCGGATCGGAATGATATACCTGGTTTGAATTAAGTTTCATAAGTTCCGGTCCCAGGCTTTTGATCTCCTGGTTTATTTCGGTAACCCAGTCTGCGGCCGGCATTCTTTTGCCATCCTGATACAAGCCGCCGAAACTGGCCGGGCCGTCATAAAGAAACCAGCTTATGCCGCGGCCGCCATAAACCATAGTCGTATAAGCCAGCCAGCGCAGTTCGTCTTTACCCGGCATTCTCCATGCTTTTTCAATGGAGCATGCCTGAATGATATTAAGGAACGGCACTCCGGCCTGGCCGGAGGCGCGCCTTATCAGTTCCAGATTCAGGAAATACTGTTTGCGTTCTTTGTCTTTGCGCATGAAATAGTGGTCGTAGCTGATCAGTTCCGGTTTTGTCAGGTTAATATACTGTTTCAGATATTCATCATAAAGCAGGATGGTATCTTTACAGGCTGCAACACCCTCATAATTATCTGGAATACTGACAGTTCCTTTGGGCGTCTCTTGTAAAAATACGCCTAACTGTTTTTTGCTGGCATAGGTAGGCAACAGATTAATGTATACTAAATGATCGGGATCGCGTTCTTTCAAATACCGTATCATACGGCTCCAATCTGCAAAAGAGTCGGCCCCCGGCTCGTCTTTCAGGTAGTATCCCTCAAAGGATGGATGCTTTTTTACCGTGTCGATGAATTCGTCAAGTTCAGCCTTCTTGACCGGATCGTCCAAAGCCTCTGGACGTAAAAGCGGAATATAGCCGTTACCCACAAGGGTCTTGATTTTATACTTGTCGACGTTGGCCAGCAGTTTCAGCGTTTCTTCTTTAGTAGAACGAAGGTCACTTCCCTTCCAGGACACGTTGGTTAACGTGAATCCCTCACTCACCAGCCGGGCAAGGTTTTCATCAGTCGCCATAGGGGGGCACCACATCGTGATGATAAATTCTTTTTGTTCCCAGCCGCCGGCGGCCGACATGCTGAAGTATGGAGTAAGCACACAAAGGGCAAGAAGCATTAACAATATTTTGTTCATTGATCATGTAACCTTATTTTTTCTAACAATTTTCTGTTTTTGATATCTGCAGACTGAGCAACAGCCGAACATTTGACGATGGTTCACCGTTTTGTTTTTAGTCACCTCCTGCAACTTGACTGTTTCATATAAGATTAACTTTGCTGCAGCAAAATTGATTTTATAACACTGGATTAATTAGGCCTGGGTTTGCCGTCGCGAGTCCATTTATTATTATTCAGTGAATCATTGAGCAGCGGTCCTGAAGCTGAATACAGATTTGCGCACAATACTTCACCGCTGCCTGGAGCCGTTGCTGAAGTATCGACATGACCGTCCACCCAGGCAACGGCTAATTTATTGCCATGATTCGGCCAGACGCCACCGTCGCCATTTACAACGCTATACGCTGAAGTAAGGGCATAATATCCGCAATCTCTATAGCGCGTATCCCATGCAGATTCCGCAAACATTACCATTCGTGCCGGATATTTAATCTGTTCCAGCTTGGCTGATGGACCACTGCCGGACCACCGCCTTAATAACCCCAGATATGCCCAGTTATAGCCATAATCAACATACTGCCAGCCCAGGGTGGGGGTGGTTTTCGCAAGCAGAGGCATCGGCAATGTTATATTAAGGAGCCTGTTATAGCCTGCGGCAGCGTCAGCCCACGCCGGATTAGCTGCTGAGGCGCGCTTATTGCAAACAAAATTCATGCGGGTTGTGTAATTGTTTACTGTAAGCAGTCCTGACCAAAAAATATTAGATCCCCCGGCGGCTGGTTGAATATGAACAGGAAAGGAGGCATAGTCATTGACATACATCGTCATTCCTGTTCCAAGTTGTTTTAGATTATTAACACAGGTGATAAATCTCGCTTTTTCTCTGGCCTTATTCAATGCCGGCAGCAGCATGGCGGCCAAAATTGCGATGATCGCGATCACGACAAGGAGTTCTATGAGTGTGAACTCCAACTGTTTACAACTTTTCTTGTCTCTCATTTTTTGACTCTCCTTTTTAGTGGCTTAATAATTTTTCAAGTCTTTGCTCTAGCCTGTTTTCCATTTTTTGACAATGTTATTTAATGTGAGTTACAATATTTTTTTAATCATGATAACCGGAGCTGTTTTCAAGCCGCATGGTTTAATAACGTATGCATCCTGCCACAATTCGCCTTTGGAAACAAATTCTCCAGGTCCGGTCCAGCCGGGATTACGGTCTGCCAGATGCAGCGGGCCGTGCGAATTCCGCCGGTGTCCGAATAGTTCCACCGTAATCTCGTTAGCGTTCTTTTTCAGGAACGGGGTAATGTCCAGTTCCGCCGGTTCCCAGGCAATCACCCCGGCATCGGCGCCGTTAACAAACACTCTAGCGGCGGGAGCTTGAAAATCGGGGAGGAAAATAAAACAGACTTCGTCTTTTTTGATCGTATTTTTAAACGTCATCAGGTATGAAACGGAACCGGAATAGAACGGCAGTCCCTGCCTGGTCCAATCGCCGCAGCGGAGGGATTGCGCGGGTGCAATGATCACCGGATTGGCGAATGCAGCCAGCTTCACGCCGAAATCACCCAGCAGGAAAGCGCTTTCAAATCCTGGATGATTCTCACTGTAATCACAGACCAGCAGCAGTTCATTACTGCCGGTATTTATGATCGCCGGATTGATCGGAAGCTTTTTCAATGACCGGTCCGTCCACCAGCCGGATTGCATATCGGCTGAAACCGGAAATCCATTCAGGGTGATTGCAAAGGTCTCCGGCTTTTCCATCCCCAGATAGAGCGGACCACGCGGCAGTGTTTTTACCTGGATATCGTACTTCAGGAATATCCGGATTTTTCTGGCGCCGGCATTTATCTTTCTGAGCCACGGCTGAACCATGCGACCGCCGCGCGCGGCTAACTCCAGAGATTCACGCGCCTGACGGTCGATCCGCAGGACTTCTTCCGGCGGCTGCCAGTTACCATCGCTGATTTTATATGCAGGACGATCCAGTACCAGCACGTTTTCTTCAGACAGCATGACCGGATATTGGTCGCATTTCAAGGATACTTTTCGGACTGGACAGTATACATGGCGTCGCGGAAATGACTCCGCCGTTTTACGCTTGGGAATGATAAACAGTCGTGAGCCTAGTTCGGGAAATCCGGTTGATATTACCATCTTCCCCCCTTCGTTCTTATATTCGGCGGAATAGATGCTGCCGGTCTCCAGATCAACTTCCAGCGGAATGCCCTTGCAACCGTCAAAGCCGCTGACTAACACTTCAGGCAGTATTTTCCTGCGTTTACTGACCGGCGGCGACTCGGTATTCGGGGATTGTCCGCATAAACCGGTATTACAGACAAACAAGTTGAAGTTTTCGGAGTCCTCTTTCAGCAGATAGAGCAGTTCCGCCGCTTTTCTGCCGGAAGGCTCTGTAAACAGAATTCTGCGCCCCGGCTCCGCGGCTGTTGCAAGTTTGGCTCCTGACGCGGCTGTCATGATGCAGCAGGAGGCGAATTCAACGGCTTCATTTGAAGCCAGCGCATCGACATGCTCCGGCGCTTTCCCGGCAAAAATAACAGTTCCGCCTTCAGCTTTGAATTTCTTAAGCAGTTCCAGCGTAGTCTGGCGGAGCGTGAGCAGCGGGGGAACGATAACTACTTTGTATTGCGCCTGTCCGATTTCCAGTCCCGGATTTTTCCCGGTGGTCACCTTGCCATACCGCGCCATAATGCTTTCATCACCGTAATCAAAATCCAGGCCGGCTTCAAGCAGCGAATCCTGCACCTTGACAAACATGGCATCCTGCTGCTTGTTCTCTCCCAGTGCCCAGTTTTTTCGAATCAACGTCCAATTGCTTTCGATCGGATGGATAACCAGGATATCCCTGACTTCCTTGCCGCTGATCATAACCCGGTTGATTCTGGCGAAATAGTCTTCCACTTTCGAATAGACCTGCCACCAGGGGGATTGATAGAAAATCCCGGCCGGATAGTCGCGCTTGGCCTCGGCTTCCATCGTATACCAGCCCAAATGCATACAGCGGAGGTTGACGCCAAGGGCTGCCTGCCAGTCGGAAAGCGCCTTATAGCCTTTGAACGGAAAATCCCAGCCGGTACAGCCGTAGGTTTCGCTCAGCCGCCATTTTTTTCCGAACTGTCTGGCGGCGGAACTCAGTTGTTTGGCGGTGGCGTAAATGCGCCAGTATTCAGTCAATTCGTCCATGCCGGGAGCCTGCATGTATTCATAATGCGGCATACAGGCGCCGACGGAACGAGTCTGGTCGGAAAGCGTATCCTCCGCCAGCATGTGACAGGTAAAAAGCAACTTGTTTTTTTCGCACCATTCGCCGATCTGCTTTGAAAAAGCCTTAACAAACATCGCCGTGACGCAGTCGCAATAATGATACGCGACCCGGTTCAATTTGCCGTCGGGGTGCCCCATCCACAGCTCCGGCAGCCGGTCTGTTAATTCATAGCCGTAGCGTTGATTGAATACCTCCGGCAGCCTCCCGGTCCAGGCGCAGGTGAAGCCGTCAGTCGGGAAAATTGGGCTGTAACGCGGCTCATCGGCAAATATTCCTGGAATAACTCCGCCGAAATCTTTGCCGCATCGTTTCAGATAGGTTTCGTGAGTCACGTCAATGAATTTTTTGACCGCATCCGGGTTCAAGGTGTCAAGGTAAGTCTGGCCGTTGAACCAGCTATCGGGTTCATCCATTTTGACGCAGCAGGCCAGAATCATTTCATGCGTTTTCAGGCTGCGCGGAATCTGCCGGGGACTGAGCTTTTCATAGATATATTTCCCTTCATCGCGCATTTTGATCAGAAACAGCCATTGCGCATCATCCGGAATCGGGGTTTTCTGCAAATCGGTTATTTCCGTAAAACACAGTTTGCGTATCCGGAATTCCAGATGCCGGGTGACCAGTCCGCCTGCAGCGCCGGACGGCCAGCGGTCTTCGTCGTACAGCCATACCTTCATCCCCAGCCCGGTGGCTTCGTCAATCGCTGCGTCAACACATTTAAACCATTCATCGCCGAGATATTCAGTATTCAGTCCGACCCGTGCGTGCAGAAAAAAACCGCCCATGCCCATCTGTTTCATCAAGCGTATCTGGCGGCGCATCTCCTCCGGCTCCAGCTTGCCGTTCAGTGCCCAGAACAATGTGCCGCGATATTCAGCGGATGGATTCTTTACTGCTTCGATTAATTGTTTTTTCATTTGCCCCAGGCGTTTTTTATTAAAAATCTTAATTTATTGCAAAAACTTAATTTACTGTTATCTTTAACTTAACTCTTAAGTTTCCTTTTAACCTTAACTGTTTCAACATTGAATAGCATTATATGGACAAAAAGGCAAAAAAAATAAAATCCTTTGATAAAACGGCTGATTTTTTCTTTCAATATTTTGATTTGCCGCTCACTGTCCTTCACATAAGTCAGCAGTCTCATACCCGGGTTCATACGCATGAGTTTTGCGAAATCGCGGTAATTTTCAAAGGCAGTGGTCTGCATAATTGTAACGACAGTTCTTCTCTCATCTCAGCCGGGGACGTGCTGTTTATTCCGCAGGGAATAGCGCATGGCTATGACAAAACAGAAGAGCTGGAACTGATCAATATTCTATATCTGCCTGCACGGCTGGGCATTTCCGGACTGGATATTGCGTCTTCGGAATTCTACAGCATGACCATCAATAACAAAATTCCTGCGGAAAAAGATTTTACCTCTCCTGTCATTCATCTGTCAACGGAGGAACTTGCCGAAACGCGACGCTTATGCGGGCTGCTGGAGAAAGAGCACGAGGAATGCGCTTACGCGCATGAATTTGCCAGCCAGGCACTATTTATGGTACTGATGCTGTTGTTCGCCAGAAATTATGAACGGAGTGAAAACCGGAAGCCGGCGTCAACCAAAAACCTTATCGGCAATGTAGTTGCATATCTGAACCGGCATTACGCTGAAAAGATCAATTTGAAATTGCTCGCAGGCAAGGCCGGGATGTCGCAACGGAATATGATGCGGCTGTTTGGAGCCGCCACCGGCACTACGCCGGTAAATTATCTGCTCCATCTGCGGATTTATCAGGCCACAATAATGTTAAGATCAACCCGGCAGAGTATAAATGAAATCGCAGAACAATGCGGGTTCAATGACAGCAACTATTTCACCCGCCAATTTCACCGCCTGACATGCAAGACGCCATCTGCATACAGAGAAACCATCAGTCCGGAGAGTAAAGAAAAGCCACTATGAACAATTGGATATGCTGTGCTTTTTACAACACGGGTTCAACTCTGAATAGCACAATTTATGCGGCGGTATCTGCCCGGCGATATGCCAAAATGTTTTTTAAATGCGGCAATGAAGTACGTACTGCTGAGATATCCGCAGGCATCGGTTATTTCGTCAAGCGACATGTTAGTGTTTTTTAACAATAAGGTGGAATGTTCAAAACGCAAACGGCGGAGCATATGATTAAAATTCTCTTCGCCGTTTTCCGTAAAAAGACGCGAGATGTAGCTTGGAGTGATGCCAAATACTTGAGCTACATGAGCCCGGTTGATCGGGGCGTAAAAATTCTCCTGGATATACTGTTTTATGCGGAGTTTGGTTAAATCCGCTTTGCCTGCCGGCAGCCGGGTATCTTTCTTGAGTTCCTCCAGCGTGATTTTCAACAGCCCGGTAATCAGTTCTGCTACTCCGGCGTCGTTCGGATGTTCAGATATAAGATTAAGAGTTCTCAATAACGCGCTGCCCGCCTCGTTCAGCGGTTTGGATGTATGATAATAAATATCTGCGCCGCGTGATTCATAAACAGAATTAAGCTGGCTGAAATTAATGTACGTAATTCTGATATAGGCGGAGTTATATATTATCGAAGACATCTCATGCACATAATCCCATAGCGGCCATTTCCAATGAAAAGGCGGGCAATAATGTAATTCGCCAGGCTCCATGACAGTTTCGGTTATCCTGCCTCTGGACGCATAAGCTATATGTTTGCGACCGCTGAGCGGAATGTCTATGCGGGACTCGCAGGTCATGGACAGGGCTCCGGATTTTGCGGGTTCTTTCTCCGAGATATAAACCTTGTACACGCCAATACTGTCAATAATATGCCGCATCAGACTTATGAATGAGTCCTTTGACAGATGTTCTACATTTAATCCGCTGGAAGTCATAATTTATTTGCCTGTATGGCGATATCTTTCTTTAATATTATAATAGGTTTTAATTTAGTCTTTTCAACTGTTGAAAGGTCTTTTATACTGGACTTACCGATGAAAGCGTAATTTATTTATTTTAAAAAGGTATCATATGAATAGTTTATGTAACAAATTCAATATTGACAAAGAAGAGTTCCGCCGGATATAATATAAATACGGAATATATTATAAATCAAAAATTTAGGACGGATTAAAGTGATTAAAGAATTCATATTTAAAAATCCTGAGCATTTTAAAGAATGCCACGCATCGACTATTATTGAACTGGGAAACGGAGATTTTCTGGCTGCCTGGTTTGGCGGCAGCAAAGAGGGTAAGGATGATGTGGCGATCTGGGGGGCGAAAAGAAGAGCCGGCGTCTGGTCGAAACCGGAACTCCTTGCAAAAGTCAATGATCTCCCTCACTGGAATCCGGTGCTGTTCAGAGGAAACGGCAGCAAAATTTTCCTTTATTTCAAAGTAGGAAATAATTGCAGCCACTGGCAGACGCTGGTAATGTCTTCAGCCGACAATGGAGAGAACTGGTCGATTCCAGGTGAACTTATAGCTGGCGATATTGGCGGAAGAGGACCGGTAAAAAACAAATGCCTTGAACTGTCTGACGGCACCTGGCTGGCACCGGCTTCAAATGAAATAGGTTCATGGCAGGCATTTGTTGACAGAAGCACGGACCGCGGCAGTACCTGGATCCGGAGCAATTTTATTACGGTGAATAAAACAGTCACCGGGCTGAATGAACTTGGCAAAGAAGCGCCGCCGGGGGTGATTCAACCCGCGCTTTGGGAATCAAGCCCCGGCAATGTACATATGCTGCTCAGGAGTAACTCCGGAAAGATTTGCCGCAGTGATTCCAGTGACGGCGGACGAGCTTGGAGCGCAATATATGAAACCAGCCTGCCAAGCAATAACAGCGGCATTGATCTGGCAAAACTGGCAGACGGAAAATTATTGCTCGCATTTAATCCCGTCAGCAAAAGCTGGGGAGTCCGCTGGCCGCTGACCCTGGCCGTTTCTCCGGATAACGGCGAAAGCTGGGGGAAGAGGCTGGATATCGAAACCGTACCGGACAGGGAATATTCCTATCCCGCCGTCATCGCAACCAGTGACGGCGGCGCGGCAATTACTTATACATGGGGAAGAGAAAGTATTGCTTTCGTTAAGTTAACCCCGCAGGATATCAGCAGTAAATTCAAAAATTAACAAGGAAGAGGTTAAAACTATGCAAGAACGATTTTTAAAAAAGCCATTAACCGGCATTATTCCGCCATTGGTTACTCCGCTGGCCGATGAAAACAGTCTGGATTGTCCGGGACTTGAAAAACTGATAGAGCACGTGCTTAAAGGTGGAGTTCACGGTCTCTTTCTGCTGGGAACAACCGGTGAAGGACCCAGCCTCAGTTTAAAATTAAAATATCAAATGGTTAAGAGGTCATCGGAGATTGTGAACCGCCGGGTTCCGCTTTTAGTAGGAATAACCGATACTTCTTTCGCGGAGTCGATTAATCTGGCGGAACATGCCGCGGAATGCGGCGCGAACGCGCTGGTACTGGCCCCGCCTTATTATTTCCCTCCAGGCCAGCAGGAATTGCTGGAATACTTTGAGCATATAACACCCAAACTGCCGCTGCCCTTGTTTCTTTACAATATGCCGGCCATGACGAAGGTCAATATCGATGTTGATACATTGTGCAAAGCATCGGAAATTGATGGAGTTATTGGATTTAAAGACAGCAGCTGCAGCATGATAAAATTTCATGAATATATTGCCGCCATGAAAGATAAAACTGCATTCAGCTTACTGATCGGACCGGAAGAACTGCTGGCGGAGTCGGTGTTATTTGGCGGAAGCGGCGGCATTCCCGGCGGCGCAAATATATTCCCGCAACTGTATGTGAATATTTACAATGCAGCAAAAAAAGGGGATATAACCACAATCCTTGAATTGCAGAAAAAAATATTTATTCTAAGAAAGCTGTATTCATGCGGGCAATATACATCGAGCCTCATCAAGGGCATCAAGTGCGCATTAAATTGTCTTGACATTTGCAGCAGTTTTATGGCGGAACCATTTAACGCTTTCGGACAAAAACAGAGTAAAGAGATTATTAAAATATTAGTGGAACTCAAACTGAAAAACTGAAACTCGCGGGGATGGCCAATAAAAAAGCGGGAAAAAACTTGTTCAGTTCTTTCCCGCTGTATATCGAACTACTGCTGATTAATATCTGTAATGTTCCGGTTTGTAGGGGCCTTCGACCGGGACGCCGATGTATTCGGCCTGCTTCTTTGACAGCTTGGTCAGCTTGGCGCCGAGTTTGGCCAGATGCAGCGCGGCAACTTCTTCGTCAAGTTTCTTGGACAGACGGTAAACGCCGACACTGCGTTTCGGGTTCTTAGCGATGTCGATCTGAGCCAGCGTCTGGTTGGTGAAGCTGCATGACATTACGAAGCTCGGGTGACCGGTGGCGCAGCCCAGATTGACCAGGCGGCCTTCAGCCAGCAGATATACGGAATGACCGTCTTTGAACTTATAACGGGTTACCGGGCAGGAGCTGCCTTTGATGACTTCCTTTTTGACGCCGGGCCAGTTTTCCAGCGCTTCGACTTGAATTTCATTGTCGAAATGACCGATATTGCAGACGATGGCCTGATCTTTCATCCGGCTGATATGTTCAGCGGTGATGATGTCGCTGTTGCCGGTGGTGGTCACGTAAATATCGGCATAGGGCAGGGCGTCTTCCACGGTGCAGACCTTGAACCCGGCCATGCAGGCCTGGAGGGCGCAGATAGGGTCAATTTCGCTGACCATGATCTGGGCGCGTTCATTGCGCATGGCTTCGGCGGAACCCTTGCCGACGTCACCGTAACCGCAGACCATGGCGGTCTTGCCGGAAATCAGCACGTCGAGCGCGCGCTTGATGGCGTCGGTCAGCGAATGGCGGCAGCCGTAAATGTTATCGAATTTACTCTTGGTCACTGAGTCATTGACGTTAATCGCCTGGAACAGTAGTTCGCCTTTTTCCTCCATCTGGACGAGGCGGTGAACTCCTGTGGTGGTCTCTTCGGAAACGCCGATGACTTTTTTTGCCACATTGTGCCAGTGTTTTTTATCTTTTTTGAGAATTTTCTTAATCAGTTTATTGATAATCTGCAATTCTTTGTTGTCAGTCGGGACATCGAGGATGGAAGCATCGTTTTCCGCCTGATAGCCGCGATGAATCAGCAAGGTGGCGTCGCCGCCGTCATCAACGATCTGATCCGGGCCTTTGCCGTCCGGCCAGGTGATGGCGCGGTAGGTGCAATCCCAGTAGTCTTCCAGAGACTCGCCCTTCCAGGCAAATACCGGAACACCAGCCTTGGCAATTGCCGCGGCAGCATGATCCTGGGTTGAGAAGATGTTGCAGGAGCACCATCTGACATCGGCACCCAGTTTTACCAGCGTTTCAATCAGTACTGCGGTCTGAATGGTCATGTGCAGGCTGCCCATGATCCGGAGGCCTTTCAGCGGTTTGGTTTTACCATATTTCTCGCATGTGGCCATCAGGCCGGGCATTTCTTTTTCGGCGATTTCGATTTCTTTGCGTCCGAAATCCGCCAGTTTCATATCTGCTACTTTGTAATCCATAGTATCTCTCCATTTATTAGTTTATTTATATATTCGGCAAAAGAAAAGAACAGCGCCGCGCTAGAAACCGCCGGCTTCTTCCAGTAATTTTCCAGACAACATGACCGGGATGATTCTCTTTTTTAAATACATCTGCTTCAAGCCTGTAATTTTCTGCGGATTATTGTCCAGCGCTCTTCCGGGATGTCCGCCCCGATTACCTGTACGACTTCCGCGGCGGTGATTGAACCGAAACGAGCGCAATCGGCCATCGGACAGCCGTTGAGATAACCATAAAGGAATCCGGTCTGCCACAGGTCGCCGGCACCAGTGGTGTCAACTGCCTTTACCAGCTCGGCAGGGACGCGGACAATGCCGTTTTTATCTTTGATGCAGGAGCCTTCACGGCCCAGTTTAACTGCGGCAATCTCGCAGTATTCTCCGAGTTTTTCCGCCATTTGTTCAGGCGCAATATCGCCGCAGAATTCTCTGGCTTCATCTTCATTGGCAAAAACGATATCCACATATTCTTTCAGTAGTCCGGGTAGAACGTCGCGCTTGAATTTTACCAGTTCGAAGGTGGCCAGATCCAGGCTGATCGTACATCCGTGCTTTTTGGCGGTGGACAGAACTTTTTCCGCCAGATCGCCGACAAAAAGCAAATACCCTTCGATATGGACATGTGCGATCTTTTCGAAATCAGCATCCAGGACTTCAGCCGCCGTCATGCGGGCAGCCGCGCCCAGGTCGGTACGCATGGTGCGTTCGGAATCGGGGGTGATCATGCTTACGCAGCGCCCGGTATGGGCGGAACTGTCAAGGCGGAAAGAAGCATCTCTGCCGCCGAGCTCAACCAGACGTTTCCGGTAGTAATCGCCGTCGGCGTCAGTGCCTACTTTTCCGAGGAAAGCCACCGGGACGCCGAGCCGGGCTAGTCCGAAAATGGTATTCCCGGCGGAACCGCCGGGAGCTTTTACCGGATTGCCGGGAATCTTACTGAGCAGGACTTCGATCATGGACTGATCAACCAGTTCCATGCCGCCTTTGGCGGCTGCGATGGATTTCAGGAAGCAATCATCCGTACTGACCAGCATATCAACAATCGGGGAGCCTGCTCCGAGCACCGCAGGGGTATTCTTATTCATCCGGCATTCCTGTCTTTACAGATTAAAGGTACTTGGCAGCAGCTTTTTTCAGCTCTTTGACCTTGTCAACTTTTTCCCATGGGAAACCTTCGCGTCCGAAATGACCGTATGCGGCAGTATCCTGATAGCTCCAGCCGTTGGCAGACGGTTTCTTAAGCTGCAATGTCTCCAGAATCGCTGCCGGTTTCAGGCTGAATACTTCACGAATGATTTTTTCCAGCACTGCATCGTCCTTGATCTTGCCGGTACGATAGGTATCGGCATTGATGCTCAGCGGTTCAGCTACGCCGATAGCGTAGGAAACCTGGACTTCGCATTTATTCGCCAGTCCGGAGGCAACAATGTTCTTGGCAATGTATCTGCACATATAAGCGGCAGAGCGGTCAACTTTGGAAGGGTCCTTTCCTGAAAAAGCACCGCCGCCGTGAGATCCGACACCGCCGTAAGTATCAACGATAATTTTGCGTCCGGTAAGCCCTGTGTCACCATGAGGGCCGCCGACTTCGAATCTGCCGGTAGGATTAACATAGTATTTAATGCTGGAATGCATCATGTTTTTGGGGATTACTTTCTTCGATACTTCTTTGACCAGCGCGGTTAATTCTTCAATTTTCATGTCCGGTGTATGCTGATGAGAAAGAACGATGGTTTCGACTCCGACCGGCTTGCCGTCTTTATAGCGGATAGAAACCTGGCTCTTGGCATCCGGGCGGAGGAACGCATATTTTTTCGGTTTAGTTTTTCTTAACCTGGCAAGCTCCTTGACGATCTGGTGCGCGTAAACAATCGGTGCAGGCATCAGTTCCGGGGTTTCGTCAGTGGCGAAACCAAACATCATTCCCTGATCGCCGGCTCCCTGTTCCTTGAAGAGTCCCTGTCCAGCGGTAACGCCTTGTGAAATATCCGGAGACTGTTTATGAATACAGATCATTACTTTGCAGCTTTCAGCGCAAAAACCGATGGTGCCGTCATTATATCCGATTTCAGAAACTACTTTGCGCGCAACCTGTTCCCAGTTGACCTGGGATTTTGTGGTAATTTCACCGGAAATAACAATTAAGTCCGTCGTCGCGAGAGTTTCGCAGGCTACCCGGCTGTTCGGATCGTCTTTCAGGCAGGCATCGAGAATTGCATCTGAAATCTGGTCGCAGACTTTATCGGGATGTCCCTCTGAAACAGACTCGGAGGTAAAAACATGTTCAGCATGAATCTTGCTCATAATACGTTCCTTTGTGTTACTATTTTTAAGTATTTCAACTACATAAACTCAAGAAAATTTTCTAGACCGATATACAAATAAAACCGGGAAAAAAAATCCCGGGCAGAGATACCCGGGATTTAAATTAAATCATCATTTATTTGTTCTTGGTTGCCGGAACAAGTTCGCCGCGACGATTCTTGGCTCTGGCTTCTTCAGTATTACCTTCAACAGCAGGACGGTCTTTGCCGTAACTGATGGTCTTCATGCGATCATCCTGAACGCCTGCAGCCTGCAACGCGTTTCTGACGGTGATAGCACGTCTTTCGCCAAGGGCGCGGTTGTATTCTTCAGTGCCGCGATCATCGCAGTTACCTTCAATGATCATGACTGAATCGGCATGTTCCTGAAGAAATTTGGCGCCTGCGGCAATCTTGCCCTGTTCGCCGGCCTTAATGTTATCTTTGTCGAAATCAAAGTAAACCGGCTTGAGCAGCCCGGCATAACGCGGATCGGCAGTAAATTCTCCCGGTATCTTGCCCAGAGAACCGTCATTGGCTCCCTTGCCCCAGGCATTGGGGTCTTTGTCGCCCTTAATACCAAGGTCATCCGGATCTCCGCCAATCGGAGGAGGAATTGTCCCGGTAAGCTGTTTAGGATCGGAATTGTCAAAAAGACTGCAACCGGCACCTGTTGTACCTACAACCGCCACTACCATCAACGCGAGGAATAAATGCTTCCACATTTTCATCTTTCTATCTCCACCTTGTTATTAAGAATTAAGATTTTTTAAATAATGAATTTTGATTTATATAACTTTAATATTGATAATTGCTATTGTAAAGTTATAGTACGTTGTTTTAACGCATTTTTTTATGATTTTTTTATTTTTTTTGAATTGATTTCTTAGTTTTCGAGATTAAACAGTGTTTTCCGGGCCTTAAATGCGAATTTTGATAAATTGCCAGTTTTCAGCAATTTTCAGAAAAAGCAGTGTTCTGTCCGGCATTCCGTTTAGAAATAAAGAAATCTGTAACACTTATTTATGGATATTGATTATGAACATCGAATGGACAAAACTTGGCTTTGAGTTCCTCCCGACCAAGTCAAACATCCGTTTCACTTATGAAAACGGAAAATGGGGAGAAGGCTGCCTCCACAATGACTATAAGATTGAGCTTTCCGTGGCATCAAACTGCATGCACTACGGACAGGCGGCATTTGAAGGCTTGAAAGCTTTTTCCTGTAAAGACCGAAAAGTACGGATATTCCGTCCTGAAGAAAATGCCCGGCGGCTGAACAGCTCGCTCCGCCATCTGCTGATGCCGGAAATTCCAGAGGCAACTTTTATAGACGCGGTAAAAACTGTTATCCGGGACAATATTGAATATGTTCCGCCTTACGGTACCGGCGGATCGCTTTATATTCGCCCGGTAGTTGTCGGAACCAGTCCGCAAATCGGAATCTCCGCCAGCGAAACCTATGAATTCATCGTAATGGTGGTTCCGGTCGGTCCCTATTATAAAGGCGGGATCAAGCCGGTTGAAGCCATGATCGTTGACGATATTGACCGCGCGGCGCCATGCGGCACAGGACACACCAAGGTTGCCGGAAATTATGCCGCCAGCCTGCTGCCGTCGAAGATCGCCAAGAAACACGGTTGCGCCGTCGCGCTCTTTCTGGATTCAAAAACCCATTCGTTTATTGAAGAGTTCGGCACCAGCAATTTTATGGCGATTACGCCGGATGGCAGATACGTCACGCCGGAATCGCCGTCAATTCTGCCCAGTATAACCAATAAATCGCTGATGACAATCGCGGAAGACCTCGGCATTGCGGTGGAGAGACGCCCCGTTCCGGAAACTGAACTGACAACGTTCGCCGAAGTTGGAGCCTGCGGCACTGCCGTAGTTATCACTCCTGTAGCCAAAATCCACCACGGCGATAAAGTGTATGCTTACAATACCGAAACGATGGGCCCGGTGCTCAAAAAGCTTTATGACCGGGTGACCGGTATTCAATATGGTGAAATTCCTGATACTCACCATTGGATGATGGAGCTTTAAAAGCGTAAATTCAGGATTTGCATGTATCACAACCGGGCCTGAGTTAACCGCTCCGGCCCTGTTTTATTTTAAAGGAGTCTGTGTTTATGAAGCTGATTAAAACTATCGCGGAAATGCAGCAGTTCTCAAAATCCGCCTCGCACCATAGACAAAAAATCGGAGTGGTGCCGACGATGGGTTATCTCCATGAAGGCCATATGTCGCTGATAGACCAGGCACACAAACTGGCGGACATCGTCATTGTGACGATTTTCGTCAACCCGACACAGTTCGGCCCGAATGAAGATCTGGCAAAATATCCCAGAGATTTCGACCGGGACTGGAGTTTGTGCGAAAAACGCGGTGTCGATGCGGTTTTCGCTCCGGAGCCGGAGGAAATGTATTGTTCCGACCGCAGCACCTGGGTTTCGGAGGAAAAAATGTCGCAGGGACTTTGCGGACAAAGCCGCCCGACTCACTTCCGCGGAGTCACTACAGTCGTGGCGAAGTTGTTCAATGCGACGCTGCCGGATATTGCGATATTCGGGCAGAAGGACGCACAGCAGGCAATGGTGATCAAACGCATGGTTCGGGACTTGAATTTACCGGTGGAAGTCGTTATCGCGCCAATTGTCAGGGAAGCAGACGGACTGGCAATGTCTTCCAGAAATAAATATTTAAGCGCGGATGATAGAACTCGCGCGCTGGTAATATCCGCATCGCTCCGCGAGGCGGAAGCGGGAATTAAGACTGACGGCAGAAAAGCTCTGTGCGGTCTTGCAGAAAGCATCGCGGTAAAAATTACCGCCGGGGGCGGCAGAGTTGATTATATTGAAGTTCTGGACGCGGACAATCTGGAGTCCGTGTCGGAGTCAACCCGTTGTCTGCTGATCGCCATCGCCGCTTATTTCGGCGTAACCCGCCTGATTGACAATGCACTTATTAATCTGGACTGAAGAAAGGATTTAGAATATGATCAAGATCAGTTTCAAACAGAAAAATTTTGAAGAGGCGCTGCAGGCGCTTTACTGCCGCCCGTCCTATCCGCCGGAAATAGAGCAATCCGTCCGTGAAATTCTGGCTGACGTCAAGCATAACGGCAACGCCGCAATTGTTAAATATGCAAAGAAATTTGATCATGCCGACCTGAAGCCTGCTGAATTCCAAGTCTCGCAAGCTGAAATCAAGGTTGCGGCGGCCTGCGTCGGAGCGACAGAGAAAGCCGCCGTCAAAACTGCGCTGGCCAACATCAAGACATTTGCCAAACTGCGCATTCCGAAAGCCTGGAGCCATTCACCGCGTCCAGGCGTGACTGTCGGTGAACGCTTTCAACCGATGGATCGCGTAGGGGTATATATTCCCGGCGGCACCGCGCCGCTGGTTTCAACCGTAATTCATACGGCGGGTATTGCCAAAGCCGCCGGGGTCAAGGAGATTGTCGCCGTCACTCCTGCCGGTAAAGACGGCAAAGTACACCCCGCCGTGCTCTACGCCATGAGCCAGGTCGGGATCAATGAAATTTACCGTCTTGGCGGAGTTTACGGCATTGCCGCCATGGCCTACGGTACGGAAACCATTCGCAAGGTTGAAAAAATCGTCGGTCCCGGCAATGCCTATGTGACTGCGGCGAAGAAACTGGTTTACGGCGAAGTCGCGCTGGATATGGTTGCCGGCCCCTCGGAAATCATGGTCATTGCCGACGACAGCTGCAATCCGGAATTTATTGCCGCCGATCTGCTGTCGCAAGCTGAACATGGCAGCGGACTGGAACAGGCCGTGCTGCTCTGTACCGCCGCCGCGCTTATCGTCAAAGTTGAGCAGGCCGTCATGCGTCAAAAGGCTTTGCTGAGCCGTTCCGATGCAGTTGACAAAGTATTGAAAAGCGGGGTTTTCCTGATTGAGGTAAAAGACATTAATCAGGCGGTGGAAATCGCCGGACGTTATGCGCCGGAACATCTGGAAATAATGTGCCGTAACGCCGCCAAAGTCGCCGCTAAAATCAAGGCCGCCGGAGCGATCTTTCTCGGCCCCTGGACACCGGAACCGATCGGCGATTTCTGCGCCGGCCCGAGCCATGTGCTGCCGACCGCCGGCAGCGCGAAATATTTCAGCGGACTGTCGGTTGAAGGTTTCTTCCGCCGTTCCAGCATCATTCAGTATTCGAAAGCCGCGCTGAAGAAAGAAGTCAAAGCCGTGGAATGTTTTGCCCGGATGGAAGGACTCGACGCACACGGCAACAGCGCATCCATCAGGATCAAACAACGCTAAAACAGGAAAAATTTCTCGCGCAAAGGCACAAAGACACAAATTTGTATTTTAACAGGGATAGACAGGATAGACAGGATAAGAAAAACCGTTTCACCATGAAAGGTAATGAAGAAAATACATGCAGTCAGTGAATGCATGCGGCGTAACCGCATTCATCCGCTGACTCCGGTTTTTGTTCCTATTTCGTGTTTTTTCGTGGTAAAAAAGGATTCCCTTGTGCCTTTGTGCTTTGTGCGAAAAAAATTGAATATTTCGCTTGAGGGCGCAAAGAGACAACGAAGCCGGTAAAAGTAACAAATTACTATATATTGAAAGGTAAAATTAATGAAAATCAGAGTAAATAAAAAATCCTATTTCCGTCTGGATATTGACGAAATGAATGGTTATACGCCGGGGGAACAGCCGAAAATGCTGAACCTGATCAAGCTAAACACCAATGAAAATCCGTATCCGCCATCGCCGAAAGTGATTGAGGCAATCCGGAATTTTGAGTTGAATCACCTCCGGCTGTATCCTGATCCGATGTGTGACAGCATTCGCGATGTAGTGGCCGAACTGCATGGCGTAAAGCGGGAAAATGTCATTGCCGGTAACGGTTCCGATGACATTCTGACTATGGCAATCAGGTGTTTCACCGACAACGAGCGAATCGCCGCGTGTTTTGACCCGACATATTCGCTGTACAATGTTCTAGCGCGGATGCAAGGCGCAAAATGCATCAAGATCCACCTGAAAAAAGACTTTTCGCTGCCGACAAACGCGGTAAAGAAAGCTGAAGGAGCCAATCTGCTGCTGATCGCCCGTCCGAATTCGCCCACCGGATGTTCCTATCCGCTGAAACAGGTGGCAAAGATTTGTGAAAATTTTGACGGAATCGTCCTGATTGACGAAGCATACGCCGACTTTGCCGGGGATAACTGTGCGGATTTTGTGAAATGCTTTGATAATGTGATCATTTCCAGAACGATGTCCAAAAGCTACTCGCTGGCGGGAATCCGCTTCGGCTATGCCCTGGCATCGGCGAAAATCATTGGCGGCATGATGAAAGTCAAGGATTCATATAACGTCAGTATGCTGACTCAGGCGGCGGTAAAAGCAGCATTGCTGGACCGTGAATACCTGGCGGAAACTGTTGCCAAAATCCTGAATACCCGTAAACGGCTTGTCAAAAAGCTGGCGGCGCTGGGATTTGAAATCGTTGAATCCGATGCTAATTTTGTTTTTGCAGCGCCTCCGGACAACGAAGGCAAGAACTTTTTTGATGTGCTGCGGGATAATCAGATAGTGACCCGTTATTTTCCGGGAAAGACTACCGGCAGGTATGTAAGGATCAGCATCGGAACCGATGAACAGATCAACAAACTGCTGGAGATCGCCAAAAAACTGTATCAACCGCGTTGAGGGGCGCGGTTGAAAAGGCAACAAAGGAGGGGAAATCATGGAACAGGAAGTGAGAAAAACTTTTGCCGCCGGCAGGTTCTACACCAGCAATCCGGAAATGCTTGCCAACCAGGTCGCCGCTTTTATCAAAAAGGTTCCTGACGTTATTCCGGCGAAAGGTGCCAGAGCGGTGATTTTGCCTCACGCCGGATACGAATATTCCGCCCTTACGGCGATTAAAACCTTGTTGCGCGCAGACGCCGGCAGATTTTCCCGTGCATTGATAATCGCGCCTTCCCACCGGGTGCCTTTCCGCGGGATCGCCACCGCTGATTACTCCGCTTACAGCACACCGCTGGGCAGCATGAAAGTTGACGCGGCAGCCGTCGCCGCAATTTTGGGAAATGAATCTCAGTATATCCAGAACTTATCCGAAACGCATGACTATGAACATTCGCTGGAAGTTGAACTGCCGCTGCTGCACGAACTGAATCCGGAAATGCAAATAATCCCGATAATCGCCGGTTTTATTGATGTCGTGACCGCCGGACATGTGGCGCTGGCGCTGGAGCAGTTCTGGAATAAAGAAACGCTGTGGGTGATCAGTTCCGACTTTACGCATTACGGCAAAGCTTTCAGCTATGAGCCGTTCGTAAGCGACGTCAAAAAAAATCTGCATGAACTGGATATGGGCGCTGTAAACCATATCCTCAAGTTTGATCTTGACGGCTTTAATCATTATGTCAACCGAACCGGGGCGACAATCTGCGGTGCCGGACCGATCCGCATTCTGCTGGCCGCTGTCCGCCTGGCCATCGCCAACGGTGAAAAACTACAGGCGGAACTAGTTGATTACACTACTTCCGGCGATCTCACAGGGGACTTTTCGCATTGCGTAAGTTATGCCGGTATTTCCATTACCGGGAATGGATTAAAAGCAAATGATTGATAAAAACCAGGCGGTAGTAGCCGTTATCACCGGAGTATCAAGCGGTCTTGGCAAAGCCGCGGCGGCTAAATTCATGCAGCACGGCATCAAAGTCGTCGGCATTTCCCGCTCCAGACCTGACTTTGAGCCGGACATCTGGATTGAAGCCGACATCACCAAACCGGAAGACCGCGAGAAAGTGCTGAAACAGACGACGGAAAAATTCGGACGGACTGATGTGTTGATCAACAATGCCGGCAAAGGCGGCTACTCCACCTGGGAGGATCTTTCAGAACATGATTTGCGGGACATTTTTGAACTGAACTTTTTTGCGCTGAACGCCATGACAGTAATGTTTCTTCCGCTGTTGAAAGAATCGAAAGGGACCGTGATGAACGTATCGTCTATCGCCGCAGACCTTTACGTTCCATGCATGGGAGCTTACTGTGCCACTAAATCGGCAGTAACCGCGTTTTCAAATACGATCCGCCCGGAAGTAAAACGTTACGGCATAAAAGTTATTGACGTCGCCCCCGGCAGAATCGACACCGGATTTTCCAGCCGTTCGTTCGGCAACCGTCAGCCGCCGCACACTCCCGGCGGCGGTTCCCCGGACGTCTTCGCCTCGGCGCTGTTCAAAGCATGGCGGAAAAACAGCCGCAGCCTGATTTACCCCGGCTGGAACCGTATAGCTGTACCGATGCTGAAGATTTTTCCCGGGATTTACGACCGTTTAAGCATCCGTATATGGAATCTGGATAAATGAGAAATTATATAAAACATCTGTTGCTGATTGCGCTGCTCGCGCTAACCGTCCCGGGAAACAGCGAAGTCTTCTCGCTCTGGCCGAATGCCGGCAAAAATAAAACCGGCGATGCGGAAACGGCGCTTAACCCGAAAATTGTCTGGAGCGAACCGGTTACCATTAACGATGTGAAGCTGGAACTCAATATCGGGATGATTGATATGAATGCCGAAGACTTGGCGGCATTGCTTGTAAAGCTGTTTCCGAACGCGAAGTTCGCCACTAATTCAAACTCAATGCTGGTCACGATCAAACAGGAAGACGGCAGCGAAAAACGGCTGTTGCTGATACTGCTTGGCGCAAATTCGCCGATAATCCAGTTTTCCATGACCGTTCCATCTAAATTTCCGGTAAATTTCACCTGGCCCGCCTGTCTGCCGCTGCCCGGCGACAGCACCCCGGTAAAGTATATGTATTTTTCAAAACGCAACGCTTATTACGGGGAATTCAAAACCGGAGTAACTCCATCCATAGGGTTGGAGGAAATTACCGGAAAAATAAGCCATGAAGGCTGGACAGCAACCGTTAAAAGAACTGGTAATCAACGCGAAAGCACCGGCGATATCTTCATGAAAACGAAACCGCTGGCGGTAATGCTGGTAAATTTCGACAAAAATGGCAGCGGATTTGTCTTCACCAGACCGCTGAAATAATTTCTACACTTTCAATTTGGCAATGACTTTATCGGCAACTTCCTGACGCTCGGTGTCGTTGTCATATTTTTTCTGCCGCCAGTTCCAGTGAAATCCGTCCTGTGCGCCGCGCGGCACCACATGCAAATGTCCGTGCATCACGACTTGACCGGCACACTGTCCATCAGCGAGATGAAGGTTAAAACCGTCGTAATCAAGCGCCCGTTTTATCGCAACCCCGATACGGCTGCCAACCTTAAACATGCGACCGGCAACCTCTTCCGGAATTGTTACGCAACTTTCATGATGTTCTTTAGGAATCACCAGGGCATGTCCCGGATTAATTGGCGCAATATCCAGAAATGCAACCACCAGTTCATCTTCATATATTTTTGTCGCCGGAATCTGGCCGGTAATAATTTTACAAAAAATACAATCACGCATGATAACTTCTCCGTTTTTATATTAATTTTTTATCTTGTGGAAACAATATACTCTTTTGAGTAAGAAGTCCAAAGGGTTATTGATATTTTGTCGGATCGGGAACGCCGGCGTCTTCGAATCCTTTCCGGCGGAGATGACAACTGTCGCATTTACCGCAGGCCAGGCCGCAAGCTCCGGGATTGTAGCAACTGTGTGTCAGTCCGTAATCAACCCCTAGCTGTATCCCTTTACGGATGATTTCAGACTTGTTCAGAGTTTGCAGCGGGGCGTGGATCTGGAACTGCCAGCCTTCGTCTCCTGCTTTGGTGCCGATAGTGGCGCATTCCTGAAAAGCCTCGATGAAACGCGGACGGCAGTCCGGATAGCCGGAATAATCGACCGAGTTAACTCCGATGAAAATGTCTTTCGCACCAATGACTTCCGCCCATCCGGTAGCGAATGACAGGAAAATGATATTGCGGGCGGGAACGTAGGTAACGGGAATGCCGGCGGTGCTGCCGGCATCCGGAACGGCGATATCGGAAGTCAGCGCGGAGCCACCCCATTTGCGCAAATCCATTTTTATCACGATGTGATCTGTTACTCCCATGGCGGCGGCAACAGCTTCAGCCGCCTGGAGTTCGCATTCGTGGCGCTGGCCGTAATCGAAACTCAGCGCATAACATTCAAATCCTTCGTTTTTGGCAATTGCCAGGCAGGTCGCTGAATCCAGACCTCCGCTCAATAAAACTACAGCTTTTTTATTCATTATTTGATCCTTATACCGTCTTTGACAGACTCTATTTTTGTAACATTCTACCTATAGCAACATTCATTTGAAAAAGCAAATGTAAAGGAAACTGTAAATTAAATAGTTTTGACATTTGATATAAATAGTTTATTGTTTATATTTTTTAACCAAAAGAAGGGGTTTTGTTTCCAAGTCAAGCGTTTGTGTATATTGTTAAAATTTTAGCAACCGGACATCGGGAGAGGGGAAAAATGAATTCACTGTCAAAGACTGCAAACCGGGACTTAATGGCTCAGGCGAGAGAATCACTGCGAGGCAAATGGGGACTGGCGATAGTAACTTTTGTCATTGTGCAATTAATTATGACAGGCGTGCAGATGATCCCGTCAGTCGGCTCGATCGGGGGACTTGTCATTGGCGGCCCAATGTCGGTAGGGATGGCCATTTTTGCGCTGGCCATATCCAGAAATCAAAATCCGCGGCTGCCCCAGGTTTTCGAAGGATTCCAGAAATTCGGTGTTGCTCTCGGCGCTTATTTGTTAATGTTATTATTCGTGCTGCTATGGTCTCTCCTGCTGATAATCCCCGGGATCATTGCCGCCTATGCTTATTCTCAGATTTTTTACATTATTGCAGAAGACGCCAATATCGGTCCTTTGGATGCAATCCGCAAGAGCAAGGAAATGATGTGCGGCAATAAGTGGAAATTATTCTGTTTGAATCTGCGTTTTATTGGCTGGGCTTTATTATGCATCCTGACTTTTGGAATTGGCTTTTTATGGCTGGCTCCATATATGTTTACCAGTTTCGCCAAATTCTATGATGACCTGGCACATCCGGCAGTTATGCCGGAAGCAGAACCGGTAACTGTCGAACCGGCAGCGCAAGCTTAATGTCCGGACGGCATTGAGTGTTCAACGTCTGCCCGGGCGCGGCTGACCCAGAGAATATGGTTCACTTCCTTGCCCTGCGCATTCCAGCGTTTTTCAAAATCAGTTTTGATATCGCTGGTTTCAACCAGCAGTGCATTGTTTTCATCGAACAGTCCGGATTTTTCGACAACATTATACATGATGTTGAAATATGAGACATCGTCGGTGGAGAAATGAAACTGTCCACCGGTTTTAAGCACACGGTGAAGATGAGTCATAAAATCGGAACAAAGCAGACGGTTGCCGCGGTGCTTGGCTTTGGGCCATGGATCCGGACAGAGAATATGGATGCGGTCCAGCGACTGGTCCGGCAGCATGTAGCCGAGCAGGTTTCTGGCTTCGACTCGCAGCAACAGTACATTTGTCACTTTTTCACGTTCGATACGTTTATGCAGTTTACGCATTCTGCCGACCAGCAGGTCAGCGGCCAGAACCAGCGTTTCAGGATGGCGATGCGCCAGCCCGACGGCGAAATTGCCTTTACCACACCCCAGATCCAGCTCAATCCGCGACCATTTAGCGAGGTCTGCCACTGAC
Organism: uncultured Lentisphaeria bacterium; assembly: GCA_903863035.1. Taxonomy (GTDB): domain Bacteria; phylum Verrucomicrobiota; class Lentisphaeria; order Victivallales; family Victivallaceae; genus CAIPAT01. The sequence continues at coordinate 21,770 of CAIPAT010000167.1, read as the reverse complement.
TCCAGACAGATATATTCCGAAGTCAGGAATTTTATCGAAGGACTATCTTTTTTATGTTCCATCATTGAATTTTTCGTATATTTTTGATTTATTTATTCATTTATAATGCTATAATACATCTTTTACAATATCCGTAATGAGTTGATAGTGCAATAAGGTTTGCCGGATGGTTTTGAAAATTCCCGTTCCGCGACAGATCCGGTGTTTCCGGAAAGGAGTTGCAGGTATTGGTATGAAAATTTTATTTATCTGTACAGGGAACACCTGCAGGAGCCCGATGTGTGAAGGCTATTTTCGCAAGCTGTGCAAGTCTGCAGGGCGCGATGACATAGCAGTCAGTTCAGCCGGGATATGCGCGCTTGACGGCGCCGGACCATCGGAGCAATCAGCCGCCGTAATGAAAGAACATGAAATTGACCTTTCCGGGTTTTCCAGTTCGATGCTTACAGCGGATTTGCTTAAAGATGCTGATTTGGTCGTTACGATGACATCGGCCCATCGCATGCATATCGTGGCAATGCTGCCGGAGGTGTTGAATAAAACGTTTCTGCTGATGGATTTCAGCAGCCGGGTCAAGGGCCTGAATGTTAATGACCCGTTCGGTGGCGATAAAGAAATATACCGCGCCTGTTTTGAAGAGATGAAAGAAGCGCTGGACAATTTGTTCCTTGATCTGGATAAGATTTTGAAGAAGTAGATGAGATATAAAACAATATTGACGGGTTTAATTTTTTTTAGATATAAAGATTCAATTTTTCACATAAGGAGTGTTCATCATGGTAGAAATTAAAGACTGGTACGGCAAACAACCGCTTACAATGGTCGTAGCTACTGATCACGGCGGGTTTGAAATGAAGAAAAAACTTGTTGCCGCGCTTTCCGGGAAAGGCATCAAAATCACGGATATCGGGCCGTTCACCCTGGATCCGCAGGACGACTACCCGGACTTTGCCGGAGACGCCTCCAGGGCAGTATCGCTGGGCAAGGCGGACTGCGGATTGCTAATCTGCCGCAGCGGAGTCGGTATGGGTATCAATGCCAACCGCTTCCATAACGTCCGCGCAGTGATTGCCGGGGAGCCTGAATTAGCGAAAAAAAGCCGTGAACATAACTGCACCAATATGCTGGTGCTGGCCGCCGACCGGCTGAATGACACGCTGGCGCTGGATATTGTCGAGGCATGGCTGGCTACTCCGTTCAGCAATGATAAGCGCCATGCCAGACGGCTGGAGAAAATAGAAATAAATTCTTACGATGATATCGCCGCCATCAGAAATGCAGATCCGAAAATCGCGGCAATGATTGATCGCGAAGCTGATCGTCAGGCAGGCGGCATCGAACTGATCGCGTCGGAGAACTTCACCAGCGCCGCTATTCGCGCCGCGCAGGGCTCGGTTCTGACCAACAAATATGCCGAAGGCTACTCCGGGAAGCGTTATTACAATGGTTGTGAGTTCATTGACGAAGTGGAATCGCTGGCTGTCGAACGCGCCTGCCAGCTCTTCGGCGCTGAAGCTGCCAACGTGCAGCCGCATTCCGGCAGTCAGGCGAACATGGCGGTATATTTCGCGCTGGTAAATCCAGGCGACACCGTGCTGGCAATGAGTCTTGATCACGGCGGACATCTGACGCACGGACATCCGATGAATTTCAGCGGCATGCTGTATAATATAGTTCCCTACGGCGTCAGCCAGGAAACTGAGATGATTGATTATGATGAAGTTGCACGCTTGGCAGAACAGCACAAGCCGAAGATGATTCTGGTTGGTGCCAGCGCTTACCCGCGCACACTTGATTTCCCGAAATTCCGCGAAATCGCCGATGCCGTCGGGGCCAAATTATTCGTTGACATGGCTCATATCGCCGGCCTGGTTGCCACCGGCGAACATCCCAGCCCGATTCCGTATGCGGATGTTGTTTCCTCCACCACTCACAAAACATTGCGCGGACCGCGTTCCGGTCTGATCCTCTGCAAAGAAGAATACATTAAATCCATTAATTCCAAAGTTTTCCCGGGACTTCAGGGCGGTCCGCTGGAACACGTAATCGCCGCCAAAGCGATCTGTTTCAAAGAAGCAATGAGCGATGAGTTCAAAATATATCAGCGGCAGGTCAGAATAAATGCCGCCAAGCTCGCAGCGGAACTGTCGAACCGCGGGTTCCGGATTGTCTCCGGCGGTACGGACAACCATCTGATGCTGGTTGACCTGAGGCCGAAATCCGCTACCGGCAAAGAAGTCGCCAATTCACTGGATAAAGCGATGATTACGGTTAACAAAAACATGATTCCGTTTGACCCGGAAAAACCGTTTGTCACCAGCGGTATTCGTATCGGCACCCCGGCGGTTACTACTCGCGGAATGAAGGACGCTGAGATGGTCCATATTGCGGATTTCATTGACCGGGCAGTTACGGCCAGAGGCGATGAAGCCGTGCTGAGATCCATCGGCGAAGAGGTCAAAGCCTTTACCCGCAATTTTCCGCTCCCCCATTTTTAATTAAGAGGTATAGCAATGATAGACATAAAACTCATCAGGGAAAATCCTGAACTGGTCAAGAAAAATTGCTGCCGCCGCGGCTGCACCGTGGACATTGATGAACTTGTCCGCATTGACAGCGAATATCGTGCCGCCGTCCAGAAAGTTGAACTCCTCCGCGCAGAGCGCAACCGCCTGAGCAAAGAGTGCCGCGACAATCCGGAAGCCCGTGAGCAGGTCAAGAGCATGAAAGATGAACTGGCCCGGCTTGAAGCTTTGATGGTCGAACTCAGCGATATACTGGACGAGAAGATGAGCTGGCTGCCGAATATGCTTGATGTGTCAGTTCCGGACGGCAAGGATGATGCCGATAATTTTGAATTGCGCAAAGAAGGCGTACTGCCCCAGTTCACATTCAAACCGAGAGACCATCAGGAACTCGGCGAGATGCTGGACATCATTGACACTCAACGCGGCGCGAAAGTTGCCCAGGCCGGATTTTATTACTGGAAAGGCAAAGGTGCGCAGTTATGCAATGCCATGTATTTCTGGGTGCAGCAGCAGCTTAATGCCAGAGGATTTACCACTTTCTTAACTCCTTGCGTAGCCAAGGAGAAGACGCTGTTCGGAACCGGCTATCTGCCGTTTTTCGCCGATCAGACTTTCGGACTTAAAGATTCAGATTTGGCGCTGATCGGAACTTCCGAACAGACGCTGGTCGGCTATCACGCCGATGAATTGCTGGAAGGCGAAAAGCTGCCGCTGATGTATTCTGCTTTTACTCCGTGTTTCCGCACTGAAGCCGGCAGCTACGGCAAAGCATCCCGTGGTATTTTCCGGGTTCACCAGTTCCATAAAGTAGAACAGATTGTGTTCTGCCGCCCCGAAGACTCGGTGAAATATCACGAATTCTGTCTGGAAAACGAAGAACTCCTGTTAAGACAACTAGGCATTCCGTACCGCGTGGTGAATGTCTGTGTCGGCGATATGGGTGCGCCAGGGTACAAGAAGTATGATATCGAAGCTTATTTTGCCGGATTCGGCACTTATCGCGAAGTCACTTCCAATACCAATCTGACGGATTTTCAGGCGCGCCGCCTGAATATCAGGTTTAAAGATAAAGACGGCAATAAGAATTTTGTTCATACGATCAGCGCTACTGCGGTAACTGACCGGGTGGCTATCGCCATTCTGGAAAACAATCAGCAGGCTGACGGCTCCGTCATTATTCCGGAAGTTCTCCGGTCTCTTACCGGTTTCGACCGGATTGAACCTGTAAAATAAACAGATCATAGCTTTATCACGGACGGGTAGAAGGCTTCGGCGTTCTACCCGTTTATTATGAAAAGAACTTTTTTTGAAAAAAAAGACACAATAATATCAATTATTGTTGCGTTTAATAGTTAAATAAAGTAGACGAATAAAAATAGAATCGGAGATAAAAATGAACAGCAGTTTTTTAACCGCAATGACCGCCGCGGGGATTATTGCTCTTGGCATGGCCGGAACTTATGCTGAAGACACTCCGGTTTCTGCAGACAGACCTTCTGCCGGCAAACCCGGCGACAATAGCGGGAAAGAACCGAAGATACGAAATGCAAAGCATCCTGAACTGCGCGAAGGGCGCGAATTCGAACGGGAGAGGATTGTTGAGTTTGTATTGAAAGAGAAATATCCGCAGGAAGTTGAAGCTATTAATAAAATCAGAAAAGACGATCCGGAAAAAGCCAGGACTCAGATGCAGGCGCTCAAGAAAAAAATATGGGATGAACAGAAAACGGAAAGAGAAAGAATCCGTGATATGATCGCCGAATACAAAAACAGCCAGGATCCAAAACAGCTTGACGCAATTAAAGCGAGAATTACGGAAAAGTTGAATGAGCGGCTTGACATGGAAAAAAAGCTAATCGCTCAAGGCGAAGATAAACTTAAGGCGATGCAGGATAAACTCGCCAAATTCAAGGCGGAATACCAGAAACGGCTCGAAAATAAAAATCAAATGATTGAAAACAAAATTAAGGAACTTTCAAAGAATCCGGAAATGTTTTACTAGGCAAACTCAACACTATATCACCCCGTGCTCATTCTCCGCCGGAACAGGAATTCCCCCCATTTCCTGTTCCGGTTTTTTTCGCCTCATCTCGCCAGCCTGTTATCAGCCGGCATGTCAACATGAAAAATGCTATTTTCCCATTCCGGCACTGCCGAATTTACTCATTCTCTTTTGAATATTTATAATTATACATTTACAAAACCATAAGGATAATTTTATACTCTGCACGGCTGAAAATTTAACATGGATTGCGAAGATTTTGAGAATTGGTTCGTATTCTGAGAGGCTGCCGATCGGGGTATCCAAGGCCTCGAAAAGAGCTAATCCAAACTCTAAAGATCGCAATCCCGCAATTGCGGAACTAGCGTATTGCGGCTGTCTTGATCCGTTCCTCATTCAGATGATATTCATATCGCAGTCAATCGGATCGAAAAAAAACAATCCCAAATTACTGGAAAATTGGAGAAAGTTGGATATAGGATAGACATGGTATCTTTTTAAGATATTTATGCAGGAAGTGTTCTGAGCTGTAAGTCTTTAATTTAAAGCAAGTTATAAATGGTACGCCCGAAGGGATTTGAACCCCTAACCTTCTGGTCCGTAGCCAAGTTGAATAGCCAGAAAAATAGTCAAATGCCGTAAAAATGCCGTAATTAATGTTTGACGAGCAGCATTTTGAGTGATATATTTGCAAGTATTGACATCAGCAAATATCATCTCTGACAATGGAAATAATTTAGCATGAGTATACGAAAACGCAATACATCAGCCGGGCAATCAGAAGAATATCATTATGAATTTATGCAAGGCGGGAAACGGCATTATGGCGTCTGCGAGGCTTGTACCACGGAACGTGCTGCTTTGGCATATGAGAAGTCAATTCGTGAAACGGCAAAAAAACTTGCGGAACAAAAGAGCGTTCGAGCTCTGGTTGAAAACTTCCGGAATGAAATGACTGGAGGCGAAAAAATCCAGCTCACAGATGCTTATGACTTATCATTACAAAAACCCAAACGACATCAGCCATCTCCTGAGCTTGTCAAGGCAAAAAAGGCCTATTGGTCAGATTTTATTGCTTTTATGATGGATCGTTATCCAGATGTTACTACGTTACCTAATGTCAAGCATAATCATGCCGAGGCATATATCCAGCATTTGCGTGAAAACGGGCGGTTTAATAAATCTATTCTCTATAAACGAGGTGGGTCCAATGAGATTTCGGGAGTAACAACCAGCAATTTATCCGGAAAAACCATCAACACTTATCAGCAGACATTAAGCGAAGTCTTCCAGCTACTGGGACGTGACGCAGGAATGATTGACAACCCGTTTACCGATATTCCTAAACTTTCCAAAAATACTACCAGCAGAGAAGCATTTTCCGAAAAGGAACTTAAACTTATCCGCAATAACCTAAACGACTTCACAAAACCGCTATTTATTATAGCGATAGCCACTGCGTTGCGTGAGGGGGATATATGTATGTTAAAATGGTCCGAAATCAATTTTGAAACAGACCTTATTACCAGGCAGATGAATAAAACCGGAGGTATAGTAGAAATTCCCATATTGCCACCGCTGAAAACGTATCTACTTGAATTGAAGCAATTGGCCGATGCTGAAGCAAAAGACATAAAAGTAAAGAACGGCGAAACATCATTCCGATATGTTTTAAAAACAAAGGCTGGAGAAGTATATAAAGACTACGGTATTTTATCTGCAACAGGAACATCGATAAAAATCTCCCGTTTGTCCAAGGTCGTAGAGATTGCAATTTCAGAGCTGACGGAAGAATCAGAGAAGGATATTCATTCTGAAATTGAAACACTGAAACGAAAAACTTATGTGTTACCACTTCATGCAAAACTATACCAAGAGAACCGAACTGGCGTATCATATCGGATCAAACAGTTTCTGGATGGGCTTGGCATTACAACCACCAAACACGTTGGTGGCCGCAGTCGTGTTGTATCAATCAAAGATCTGCATTCATGCCGCCACTCCTTTTGTTATTATGCTGGAATGTACGGAATACCATTGAGCGTAGTCCAGTCCATAGTCGGTCATATGTCGCCGGAAATGACCAAACACTACAGTGCTCATGCCACCCGCGAAGCCAAACGCACGAAAATGGAGTTGCTGCCGGACTTTATGGGCATGACCGTAAAGCCGGTAAAGCAGATTGCACCGCCGGAACCAGAACGCGAGCGGTTAAAGCAACTGGCAGATTCACTCCCGATTGAAGTAATAAAGGAATTTTTGAAATTTGCGCAAAAAACGAAATGAATTTCCCCGACTCAGAGTCGCGGTGTTCGGAATTTCATACCTCGCTAATATTCGTTGAGCGATCGGGGCTCTGACCGCACCGCCAAAAACCTCGTTAAGTGGCTGGCCGAATCGTTCAGAAACCAGCCGTATCCCCCGTTACAATCGCAGAAACAGGAAAGCGCCTCGCGCCGGTGACTATTCATCGAGCAACCGGTGACACGACGGCTGTTGGACTTCTTCAATTTTCAAATTTTAGTTTCATTCTTTTTTGCTGTTGTTTTTTGATTAGGCATTGACAATCTAGAAATAAATGCTTATAGTATTAACAACAATATTAGCAAAGGATAATTTCTATAACTTAAAAAACAGTTTAACCTAAGTCTTCTCGGCGTTAATCTCCAGTCGCGAACGCCGATTATCAGACTATAATCTGAGTGCTGATTCATCCCAAAACGCGAGCACATACTTGCCTTTATATTTTTGTTTAAAACAAAAATATCTCTCAGCCGAAAGTTCGGGTTGGCCTAAACTGCATATCCGAACTGATGCGGGGCATTCATAATGAATAGTCCTGGCTATCCAAAATCAGTTCCGCGAGTAATCGCGGCAAGATGTTATTGTTGATAATTTGATCGTAATACGTATCACCATTACAATCAAGAATTTTAGGCAAGTAAATCAGTAACATTAAGGTTAAACTTATGTCAAATACATTACCAAAGAATATCGAAGAGGCTGTCAATGGTCTCATCGCCCCCTGGAATCTTAATCTATCCGTTCTACTGGAGAAATCCAAATCTTTTGATCCTCGAATGGACAACCCGTCTGATATGCAACGCTGGTTATCCGTTGACGCCGCAGAGAAATACTCTGGATGCGGCCGTTGGACTCTTGCACGCGCCATAAAAGCGGGAAAAATCAAAAGCAGCAAACTCAGCTCGTCCAGAAGTGGCAAGGTTCTCATAGAACGTGCCTCGGTAGACGCGTGGCTTGAGCGTTGCCGCTGGAAACCTTCCACGTAACTGTGACTTTCCCGGAGCTGATGCCATCAAAGGCGTCAGCTCTGCGGACCCTCCATTGTCGGTATTTAACCTTTATTATGGTAACGTCAGTTACCGCAATATAGCGTTATATTCCCGACAGAAATTTCCATAATTGTGCTTTTATAAGTACTGTTGACGGGATTTTTCGCCTCAAGGCGATCCCTTTCGTTGTAGAATTTTTAATTGAACTAGGAGCTGAAAAAAATGAACGATAAGATCGATAAATCTGACGCAGTTTTTTTTAATTTAACCACGATGATTGATTACCCAAACAACTTATATCCCAGCAACGACATTGCGCTGCAAAGGATACAGAACCTGACCGACGCAGAGATTACTGTCCATCGAATGCTTTGTGACAATCAACAAAGAAGAGCACTGTTTACACGCAGAGATAATTATGAATTTTTCTGCCCGCACGGAGACTATATTATCGGATTAAGTCCTGAAGATTTTACTGTTTTCGGGGATGTGCCGCGTGAGATTCCAGTCAGGCAAAAAGATATTGCGAACAAAGGTGGTAATGTTTTTACACCTGTGGAACTTGGGCTGAAGGCTTCAACTCTGGAGAAAGATAAACTATTGTACCTTGGCTATCGGCAACATAACAACATTTCATCAGGATGGGAACAACCGCCCTGCCGCGAAGATAAAAGTTTTAATCTGAATCTAATATCTAATATGCAACCCGGCGGCACGGAGCCATTTTTCCCGCAGTTGACGTTGTTAGCAATGAAGTGGTCAGTACTAAGAAGGCGTGAATACACAATAGACATGGTGGCAGCAGAATTATTCGAGCGCGGTTTTGCGACCCGATCGGACCTTCTAACCCCCATACATGGATTGCCGCCCGAGTACTGGACTGAAACGTTAAGTGAGCCGGAGATCCCGTCAAAGTCAAAGTTGGCATATACAGCCATCGAGTATTTTCTCGATCCAGTTACTGCTTTAGGAATGCGGGGACTTTGGCTTAAACACGCGGCTGAAATTCCATTCTGTTGTTCGGTTTCATATTGGCAGTACAAAGATGAGGATCACCCCACATCATTCCTGTCAGCACCGGCACATAAGATGCCGCTTGACAGGCAAAACCTTGAGAGCGGCAATCCTATCGTCGTCACGGAATATTTACATATATCCAGCATCAACGGCGACAATAAAAAAATTGCCGTGGTTAGCTGGCTGGGTGGTGCGGCTGGTATCGCGCGGACAGATTTGACCCCGCTACTTGGAAAAACGTTTTATTATTTGCTCAAGCTGGCGGATAATGAAAAAGATGGAAAACGTGCGGTAGAATCCATGTTGAAATTTTTTTCAACGCTGAAATCACAGGGTTTTTTCCATTTCAAGATTTTAGATACTATTCACTGTGATATAATTGATGAAGGGCGGATAGGATTGCTCTGCCAGCGGTATAAAGTGGAAATCCCAGACAACTTAGTCTACGAGAATTGCGGCATTGGGCTCAATTGGCGCCCCCCCGCAACTGTCGGGGCTACTATTTTGGGACAATCTGTCCAGCAAGGACGCATTCACCTCATGCATAGTCCGAACGGCACAGGGAAGACACTGCTCTCTCAATTTATTGCTAATATCCTTATACGCGGCGACGCTCCTAACTTTGGCGAGCCGCTAGCATCTCCGCCAGGAACGCAATTCAGTTTTTTTTATCTCCAGAATGAAATACAGGAAGGAGATGTGCCCCATGACGATTTACAAATGCGCCAGAAAAGAATTGACCGCTTGTTTGGCAAGCCAATCCCCAAGGGTATGCTTACATTCTACAAGCCTGCTGACGACATTTGCAAACTGTCTGAACAGGAAGCCATCGTCAGCAGATTAGCCGAATTGGATCCGGATGGAACATCGCAATGGGTAATTATCATCGACAATATTTTATCGGTCATGCCTTCGGCGACGACCAAAAGTGGGTATGATAAAATAAAGCCATGGTTCGGAGCCCTTAAAGCGCTTGGGATTACTATCTTTCTAATACACCATGACAATTTAGGCGGTGACAGTTACGGAACAAGCGCCATTTTAAATGATGCTGATTCTAGGTGGCACATAACTCTTACTGACCAAGTCCGCGATGAGATCGTTCAGGCGTTACCCAGTGAAATCCGCAATGATCTTGCTGTTTATGGTAAATTACAGGACGCGACCGAAGCGATGGCCCGGATGAACAGTTCTGTTCGAAAGGTTTATGTCGAGGTCGGTAAAGGACGCCATCTTTCGGCTAGTGATATGCGGCCGTTTTACATCCAGTGGACTCTTTCGGATACTGTACAGAATCTTTCATCAGAATATTCTGATTACAGTGATCTGCAAGCGCTTATTGAAAAAAAGCTGGTGGAATACAAAGCCAAGCTGGAACTATCCGGTGAAAAAAAGCCCCCTACGCCGGATTGTGAGATTAACAGTACGGCAGATCCATCGGAAGTAAAAGCTGAATCTGACGGTTCTAACGCTGGACAGACTCAGGTATATGCCGGGACGCTTCCGACGACCTTTGCTGGATTGAAAGGCCTTAACGGGGAAACCCAGCACCAAGCGCTGCTTGAGTTGCGGCTAAAACATGGCACGATAAAGGCCGTAAGCAGCGCGTTAGATTGCTCCGAGAGCAGTATCGAAGGGTTGTGCCAGGACCATGGAATCACGAAAAAGGCAGTGGAGGTCTATGCCGCTGTGAAGGACGCATAAGTTAAATAATTTAAAAGGCTCTCCCCGTGGAAATACCACGGGGGGAGTTAAAGGTTATCACTGAGAAAAAGTCATGAAGTTACGTTCGTATAAAATTTGGCGGCACTGGTTCTGCCGTGAACATAGAGGTATTGATAATGAATATGACACAGGAATTACAGGTTATTAAGTTTGACAGGCGGGCTTTGTCCAGTCCGGAAAATGGGAAAAATGGTGGCAGGCCGCCCATTCCAATATTGGACATTGTTGAGGCGCTTATCACGAAGTATCAGCATCAGGGGAAACTTGGATTGCGTGTCCACAAAGGAAGATGGTACAAATATAAGAACGGCAAATATATCCAAATCCACAAAAGGGACGTACAAAGCGAAGTCATCGCACTTATCCAAGACGATTTCAGAGGATATAAAATCAGTACAAGCCTGCTCAATGACGTAATGATGAATCTTGAATCATTTAAATATTGCGCACTGCCTACTGAATTTGATGTCCCGTGCTGGATCCCCAATGGCGAACCTGCCGGCAATTGGTTTGTCATGGGAAACGGCATGGTGGATATAGAGAAATTGGCGACTGCAATCGCTGATGGATCAACAGCCGCTATCAAAGACCATACACTAGATTTATTTACCACAATCGCAGTTTCTTATAATTTCAATCAGGCGGCACAGTGTCCGAAGTGGTTGAAATATCTGGAGCGGGTTCAACCCGATCCGGTGGTGCGAGAAGTCATTCAGATGATGTTTGGGCTGGCGTTAGTTCCGGACACTAGGTTTGAGGTTGCTTTTTATCTTTTTGGAGAGGGTGGTACCGGCAAGACCGTTTGTCTGCATGTGCTGACTCAGCTTGTAGGGGTTGAAAACGTCTGCTGCATTCCGTTGTCCAGATTCGGCAATCGTTTCGGACTGCACGACTTGTCCGCGTCTTTGTTGAACATTATCGGTGACTTACCGACTGCCGGAGAATATTCCAGTAGCGGAGCAGTAGAAGGCATGTTTAAGGATATAATCAGCGGTGGCATGATACCAGTCGAAAAAAAGTTTCAGGATTCCTTTATGGCAAGAGCAATTGCCAGAAACATTTTTGCGTCCAACAGTCTGCCGATGTTCGCAGACCGGACAAGCGCCATCTGGGAAAGATTGCGCATTATCCCTTTTAATGAGAAAATACGCGGGACCGGCGAAGATAACAAGAATCTGAAGAATGAGCTTGTCCAGGAAGAATTGTCAGGAATATTCAATTGGGCGGTAGAAGGCTTGGCTAAGCTTCGGAATCTTCGTCTTTTTCCTGAAACGCCATATAGCGCGGCGATAAAAGCGGAACATCGTGAAGTTTGCGACCAGGAAGGCTCTTTCTTAAACGACAATTACGAATTTGATCCCAAACACACTGTCGGAACTTTGCAGCTTTACGCGCATTACAAGAATGCGATGAGAGAAAATGGCTATAAGGTTACCGGAATGGGAAAACTGTCAGAGGCGGTAAGGCGGGTGTTTCCGAAGGCAGTTAAAACCAAATTAGTTTTGGAGGACGGCAAGAGAATACATGTATGGAATGGTCTCAAACCATTGCAGTTGTGTCCAGTCTGTCCAGCCGGAATTACAGATGCTAGAGAAACCTAAAATAATCCTTCCGTCAAACCGGAAAACGCAATAGTCGATGGGAAGCTTATTGAAGTCTGGAAGATTCTTTCTGATAAAATCTTCCAGTCCCATCTGCCGGACATTATGCTTAAAATTTTCAATGCAGCCAAGCAAAACGACATCAAGCGCGATGGCAGGGATCAGAGGTGCTATTCCGGATTTAAAATCACCATTCCAACGGCATCTCAAATCACTATCGCCCCAGCGGCCGCATAATGACATCAGGGGCATGGACATCAAACATGCCCCGTCTTGCGGTCATGCTGTAATTGTTAATATTTGTAAAGCGTTTATGGTAACTATATTATAGGTACCAAATCAGAAATAACCACCCTCCTGCATAACACCGAAGTGCATTGCTAAAGACCATATAAGTATCCATCTTCCCGTTCCCGACTCAGTAGGTAATATAAAGAGTATTACTAAGTATTACTACAAGTAAGCATTACTAAGAGTATTACCAAAGCATTACTAATAAACAATAAAAGTTAATATCAAAGAATATGAAAACACAAAGGAAATCTCATTATGCCCAGACAGAAAATAAGTTATGATTCCCGGTATGAAGATCACCAGTTGCATAACGGCAACAACGGCTTCATCGTTAATATCACCCAGGGCTATCATGACCGGCTGGAATATATGGTGAACAAGCATAATCAGGTTGCTGTAAGCCACCTGGACGTAACAGCACCGGAAGGAATAAGTCCAGCTCAGTTGACAAAGGCTATCAGCGGCAGCCTGGACAGCTTGAAGAAAAAGCTGAAGAAAGAGAAAACAGAAGCTCAGATCGGCTGGGTACTGGAAGCGACCAACTCGGGGGCGGCAGAGCCCAAGCCGCATATTCATATCGGCATCATAAAAAATGCATCGAAGAGTCAGAACGGCATGGGTGACGCTTTATATCTTGACAAGATACTGGCGAAGCGGCTGGGAGACCCTTCCCGAACTGGTTATGTACGCTGCAACCCGCCGGACTTAGAGCGGTATGACCAGCAGCCGGAGTTCAACACCAAAAACAACATGGCGATCAAGATCAGACGGAATAAACCTGGGGCCGATAAGCAGATAGACAATACCCTGAACTGGTTGAATTATCAAAGTAAATTAGCCACGAAAGGTTTTGCTCCTCCACGTCAGCGTGAATACGGGTTTACCTGTTTGCCGAAGGATGATGGCAAGTCTATTGTTCAAGATAATCGGCACGGTGGCGATCAGCTTCGTGCTGACGATGTGCAGAGTTGACAACGGGTAGCGGGATGTGTGAACTTATACGGCCGATATCCGTGTTTCAGGGCTGTTATCCGCCTCTTTTCCCCAACGGTAACTGGCGGCTGGCATGGATGATCTGTGCGGTTTGTTTAGCGTCAACCGCGTTCACGGACAAGATAAGTTCCTTGACCATGAAGTTACTGTTGCAGCTTATTAATTGACCGGAACTCCAGTATGCCGCAGCACTTCGGTCATGTATCCGGTCATGATCTCAAGCCGGTGTACGGCCATGCGCCGCTACTATTTTAACCGGTTGTATGTATTACGCCGATAACGTAAGCATCGGGTTTAACGGTTAACTGCGGATCGGGATAACTGGAACTTGAGTTACTGTCTGAGTTATACGCGGGCTTGGACTGGCTGTCGATACTGTTGATACGGACGTGGCTGGCGTAGACTCGGGAGTGGCATCATGGATATGGACGACATTATAGGTTGCAGCTTCAGTGGATGGTGTTGCCGCAGGCGTTGAAGTAGTAGAACCGGATATGCCTGTATCGGCCTTCCTGGGGCCTTACCTTCCTCATGTCCCAGACGGTCTCCTGCCGCTGCGAACATGCATGAACTGTGCGGGATTATTGGCGATATTCTTCCTTTGGTTTTGTTATCTCGTTTTACACTACGGGATAAATAGCGTGAAACAGTTATTAAGCCGGTTTATTTGGCCAACGGTATCTGCTGCCAGCCAGTGTTGATTATGTTGTTGAATTTCAGTTTATGCAGATTATATTGACATAAAGTTCGTAAATTTCATCAATGACGAGGAGGATGATTTCATGACAGCTACTGCATTGCCAATAGTCAGTCATGAACGGTGCCAGGTTTCGACATGGAGGCTACGTACTGATGGAAAAAGATAAGCCTAGTTTATCAGCGAAAAACTCTCCATGCCTTATGGTTGCACTTTTTATCATTCTGCCGCTAGTTGCTATGATCTTGCTGCTGCTGACTTTTCTGCCTTTCTGGCAATACTATCGAATATTCTGTGAGTACCGGATACATCCTGTCAATCCTGATAAAATCATCGCCGCCTACGGAATTGATAGTAAGTCCATGACGGCAACGAATAAGGCTCTGCTTGCCAGCGACTGGAAGAAACTCTATACGGACGAGCCGCAGAACCCAGCATGGTTTGCTCAGGATTTTCTGCGTGTCTATCATACTCAAACGCACAGTTGGAACAACGGTCGGCCGGTTGCCCATATTCCGATAACTTCGGACAAGCTTGCAGAGGCGGACAAAATCGATCCCGGCAATGCGTTATTCGATTACACGGCTGCGGTGGAAATGCTTTATCTCGGGACGGAATACGATGATAAGCGTCATGCTCCCAGCATCAAAAGTCGCGTTAAACTGATGGAGGCTCTTCCTTATTTTTTGCAAGGCTTGCAGAAACCGCGCTATTGCAATTACTGGCAGGAGATTGCCGGCCAGCGAATGCAACTGGCAAAATATGTCACCGGAATACGCGCCGATATTTGGCAGAATTATTTATATAGCGCACCTATTTACGGTTACGATTTCAGCGATTATTTTACTCAGGCGCTGCCGATGTGGGCGGATGAACTTATCAAATCAGGACATCCTGATCAGGCGGAACAACTGCTTGACTGCTGGAGCAGACTTGCCGGGCAATATTCTCAATCAAGCTATTTCTGGCAACTCCATAGTTTGTGTTTTATGATAAAAGATTTCCGGCAAACCCTGCCGCCGCTCTACCGCAAACTCGGTAAGCCGGAGAAGGCTGATTCAATAGATAGTATTACCGCCAAAATCAGCAATATGTGGCTGCGGCGCTATGAGCAAAATAATAATTCTCAAACACGCAAGAAAGTCAAGGAAGATTTTCAGCGTTATGCGCCAAGTTCCCAGCAATATCTTGCCTCGTCGTTGATGCCGGGAGAATATAATCTGAACGATTACGCAATAGGTCGAGCATGGGAATATGCAATCAGCGACCGCTTGGTAATTTTGATAACAATGTTATTGATGTTATCGCTGTTAATCGGTTGCAGCCTGGCCTGGCTTATTATTCGACTACGATTGCGGCAAAAGTTGCAGCCGGGATTATTTGTGACAAATTGGAAATCACTGGCGTATTTAGCGTTGTTCGGAGTGATCATTCCGCTGGGATTATGGTGGTTGATGACAATAATACCATCCGGCAGTCGTGATTACGCGCTCAATTACAGCAGTTTGAATTTCATAGCACAAGGCCTGTTTCTGGTGCTGGCTTTGACTTTGTGGCCGTTGGCGTTGCTAGGTTATGTAGTGGATAAAAGAGCCTCAGAACTCATACTGCCCGGTATAAAACATCCTGCCGCCTATCATTTGTGTGCGATTACAGTTATTCTTATTGCTGTTGCCGGTATTGCATTGGTGCCATGGAACGGCAAATATGCCATTAGTTTAACTGCAATTATTCCGCAATTCCAGTATATTTACGATTATAATTATTATTTCAATAAGCCGCAGAATATGATATTCTGGATAATAATAGCAGGCATCGGAGTGGCTTTTCTGCTGTTGCCGCTGATTGAGGCTTATAGATGCAGGCGCGATGAACAGCGTCGTCTAAAAGTCGGAGTGACGGCGGCGGCATTTACCATCTTCGCTTCTGTAATTATAATCGTACTGAGCGGTGTGGCTGGTATTTGTGCCTGTCATGAGCAACGGTTGCTGGAAATGGATAGAATTAATCTTGATCAATACTGTGGGAATTCACCCCGAGATAAAGCAGGTGCTCAATATCGCCAATACATTCGGCAGCAATTGGCAGCGCTACCGCCGGTGACAGTTCCTAAAGTGACTTATACGCTTATCGATAACAAATCGTTCTGCGACATGGTGATGTCTTCGCCGGATATCCGGATTAAAGAGGCTATCAAGCAAGGCGCCGACGTCAATGCTGCTGATGAGTCTGGTCATACGGCATTGATGCTGGCCTGCCGATACCGCGATGCTAAAATCATCGACTTGCTGTTGCGGCACGGCACCAAAGTTGACTCCTGGTGTCCGCCGCAACCATCTCACAATTGGTTAAATACGGAGATGTTGACAGGAGTGGATGCGCTGATGACGGCGGCATTTTATAATTCCGATCCGGCGGTAATTCACCTGTTGCTCAAGTATGGTGCCGATCCGAACCGCCGCGCCCAACACGGTTACAGCCGATGCGGTAACGGCATATTTCTCAGCAATCAGATGACGCCGATGATGTTTGCTGCGTGGAACAATAATCCGGCGGTAATTCAGGCGCTACTGGATGCCGGAGTGAAAGTATCGGAACAGAAAAACTTTTGGTTTGAATCAATACTGGAAATGGCATGTTTAAATAATCCGGATCCGCAGGTTGCCATGCAATTGAAAAAGAATGGCGCGAAATTAAGCCGCAATAGCGACAAGATGAATTTTACCATTACTGCCTGTAGCGGATTTGACAACGAAGTACAGGATAAGGCTTGCCGCCGTCTACAGGCAATGATCAGTGTCGGATTCGATCCATCGGTCAAAGATGACAAAGGCATGACAGTAATGGATTACGCCCGAAAAAACCGGGCTCTCAATAATCCAAATACCATCAAACGCCTTGAAACAATTATAAAACGGCATTCTAATGTTGAAAAATAACTAAGGATGCAAATGGGCAGAAACAACTGGATTGGTTTTTATTCAATAACCACCAGCAACGATGAAATTTCGGTTAGCAGCAGCCTTACCTTGATACACGATAAATCAACGCTCCTTACGCCGGCAAGTGCATGTTTTACTGTGCATAAAACGATACAAAATGCTCTCGATATAATTTGACAGCTTTTGTTATTCCGGCTGGCAGAACGATAAAACGCGGTTATATTTTCGTGATATAAAATATAACCAGATATGAAATCAGGTGCTGGATGTTTAATGAATTTGCCGTGATAGACTTTGAGACCACGGGGCTCAGCGCGGACTACTGCCGCGTCATTGAGGTGGCGGCGGTAATCGTCCGGAATGGCGAGGTGGCTGATTCCTTTGTTGAACTTATGCATCCGGGCTGCCGTCTGCCATTTATCATCACAGATTTAACCGGCATAACCGATGCGATGCTTAAAGGCAAGCCCAAGCCGGAAGCTATCATGCCGAAGTTGAAGGATTTCATTGGCGACCGTCATTGTATCGCGCATAATGCCACATTCGACTCCGGGTTCTATCATGCCGAGATGGGCCGCGCCGGGATTACCCATGAGCCTACTTTTTTTTGCACTATGATGCTTTCACGCCGTTTGGTTCAGGATTCGCCGAGGCACAAGCTTTCAATTCTGGCAGATCACCTGAATCTTCCGCGACCGGAGGAGGGGAAATGTCACCGTGCACTCTATGATGTGCTTCTGACGGTTGAACTATGGAAGCATATTGAGCGTATAATCCGGAAAAGAATCGGCAAAACTCCTGACCAGGAAATCTACCAGACGATTATGAAAAAGTCAAAGGGTGCTGTTCCCAAATACCTTGACAAAATATCATCGCTGCCGGTAAAATAAAGCTATGGCGGTCAATGTCAATTAGTATACTGCCAAAAAATTTTGCTGGTGATGCCGGTGGTATTTGGGCTTTACTGCTTATAACACACATTTATTCATCAAGCATTAATTTCTTTGGAGATTGCTTTAGCTTCTTTAACTGTTCACGTTCAACCGCACTGATACTTTTATTTGGAACTGGTAAATTTTCCGGCATTGTGCCACCAACCCGCTCAATAGTCCCCCGTACTTCTCGCCCGACGATAAAATGGATTTCATTAGCGGCATCAGCAGTTGCAGCTTTATCTTTTTTCAATTTCTCTTCAGTCTGAGATATTCTGAACAGATTTGCGATCAATTCTGAACTGCTCATAAAATCAAGTATCCGGTCATGTTTTTTCAGGCCCTTCTTTTTATGAATATCCTCGACCTTCAGGCCGCCATAAAGCCCTATATAACCGGCATTCTGGAAAGTGGCGTATTCATCGTCGCTGATAACTCCTGCATTGTGGGCAGATTCGGCAAGCATCTGGTTCCATTGCTTGATATCGCCCCGTATTACCAGCCGTTTATTATCTTCATCAAGCTGATTGAAATAATCAGCGACTTCCTGCCGTCTGGTTTGAATGGCAAAATAGGTTTGACCTAATGCAATAACTTCTTTCCGGGGATCTCCGTTTTGTACAATCAAATAACAGGCATAACGGGTGAGTTTATAATCGATTATGCGTTTTGATGTGACCCCTGCTTCTACGATTTTGCTGACCTCAGCAAAATGGTCTGAAATCTCATAGCCGCTGTTTGTGCAGGCAAGCATTGCCCTGTCCAGAACTTTCACAAAATTCCGCCATTGTACATATTCAAGGGTCTCAGCAAGTTCACGGGCATACCAAAACTCATTGCCATCGCCTGCTAAATGCTTTATTGCTTCAAATGATTTGTATTCTCTTGCTTTTAAGTTGCTCATTTAATCTCGCCTTATCATTAATTAAATTGCGCTTAACCCCTTGGCTCTTACCATTTTTCTTAAAAGATCAATGTCTATGTTTCGCATCAATATAAACTTTTGATTGCTGAATTCAACTCTGAATTCAGTACCCATCCGAGAATTTGCTGGTCATCCGCAGCCCGGAGCTTGCCCGGAAGTATGCCGATAACTGGAAAAAACATCAAGAGCATTCAAC
This sequence comes from uncultured Lentisphaeria bacterium, assembly GCA_903863035.1. Taxonomy (GTDB): domain Bacteria; phylum Verrucomicrobiota; class Lentisphaeria; order Victivallales; family Victivallaceae; genus CAIPAT01. The sequence goes on along the minus strand of CAIPAT010000167.1, from coordinate 2,625 downwards.
TGTTTACGAGAGCAATAGGTAAATGCATTAGCATAATTTTACACCGTAAATATCCATTTTACCTTGCATTTCCGGTTTAAGAACATATTTTATAAGTGGTTTTACTAGATACGCGTCCGGACGCCTACTGCGCAGAGATTTAAGATTTTAATGTTGTGACAAAAGGAGTATGGGAATGGCATTTCAGACACCAATCACAATTTGGCAAGCAATTGAGAACGTTGAAAAGAAAAAATATTTATTACCAGCAATTCAGCGAGAATTTGTATGGAGTTCGGATAAAATTGAATGGCTATTTGATTCATTATTAAGAAAATATCCCATTAGTTCTTTTTTGTTCTGGAACGTTGAAAATGAGCACCGCAATGGTTATAAGTTTTATAGTTTTATTTCCGAGTTCCGAGAAAGATATAAAATACATAATGATGAAGCTTCAACGGACGGCACAAATGGATTTACCGCTGTTTTAGATGGTCAACAACGACTTACCTCTTTGTATATTGGATTGAAAGGCTCATACGCATATAAAGAACCGCGTAAATGGTGGGACAATAATGAAAATTGTTTACCATCTAGACGACTATATTTAAACATTGTTGACAAATTGGTAGATCAAGAAGATGGTCGCGAATATGAATTTTCATTTTTGAAGAACGAAGATACTCAAGGTTCAGAAATTTACAAATTACGCTGGTTCAAAGTAGGGAAAATTCTCGACCTAAGAAATCTTTCCCAATTCAATCGTTTTGTTACAGAAAATAGATTGTCAAATGCTTCTATTGAAATTTTGTCATCATTACAAGAAGCTATTCATTCGGATCTGACAATTAATTTCTATTTAGAAGAAGAACAAAGTTTGGATAAAGCACTAAACATTTTTATAAGGATAAATAGTGGTGGTGAACCTCTAAATTTTTCTGACTTAATAATGTCCATTGCCGTTGCAAACTGGGAAAGAAAGGATGCTAGAAAAGAAATTCATTCGCTTGTTGATTATGTACGGGATTCTGGCTTCAATATAAGCAAGGATTTTATTTTGAAATGCTATTTATACCTGTTTAGCAGGGATATAAAGTTCAAAGTGCATAATTTCAATAAAGAAAACGCTCGAAATTTTGAAGAAAACTGGGAGAAAATTAGAGACACAATCATTGAGACTTTTAGGCTGGTTACAACATTTGGGTTTAATGACTACACTTTGACATCTAAGAACGCTATATTACCGATAATCTACTATATCTACCACAGAGGGATTACCAGAAATTTTACGGATTCGGTATCAAATTCCATCGATAAAAGTGCAATTAGAAAATGGTTGCACACTATGTTAATATTAAAAGTTTTCGGTGGCCAGTCTGACGCAATCTTAACGCAAATACGAAACGTATACACCGCGGATATTTCACAAACTCAAATAGATAGTAGATTCGAAAATTTTCCATCGGCCGAGATTCGACGTGGAATTGCAAAAGATACGACGTTGACTGATGAGTTTATAATCGACTTACTAAAGACTCAAAAAGACGATCAATATGCATTCTCGATATTGGCGGTTCTGTTCCCAAATATGGACTATAAAAACAATTTTTTTCATAAAGATCACTTACATCCTATTTCTAGTTTTACTGAAGGAAATGCCAAGGATCTGCGCCTTAATGAAACTGAATGGAATGAATTCTTTGATCCAACCTTTAACAACAGTATTATCAATTTGCAGATGCTAGACGCCAATGAAAACATGTCAAAAAAAGACAAGACACTGAAGGAATGGGTTGAAATTGAAGTTAAAAGTTCAGATAAAACTACATTTTATCGAAACCATTTGATTCCGGACGTATCATTGGACTTGTCAGAATATGAAACATTTAGGAACGAAAGAGAAAAACTATTGGTCCAAAAATTGAAGGATGAAATTGGTAAATAGCATCCAACAACTGCTTCAACCTGATGCCGCACATTAGTGCACTAACAGGTTAAGCAAACCAGAACCGCGCCGATACCCCACGCGGCATAAGTCGCGCATTGCGGTCTGCCCTGTCGCTTTTTCTGCATCTAGCTCGGTTTAGTGCGGCTGTTATTGGGTAGTTGGCGGCTGAGCGGTTCCCAGTTGGATTTCCAGAGCGGAATTGAAGAACGGCTATTTCATGGTGACGATACCCTACAAAGGCAAAGGCTACGATGCCAAGCGGATCCGCCTTCTGTTGCCCGGATGGAAAGAGGCAAGAAGAACTCCGGCAAACTGGGCCACTGTGGACGATTTTACCATGTTCCGCAGGAAATCGGCAAGACATAAACTCAGTGTACGCCGGGCATCATAGCTCCGCGTACACTGGTCTTAATTTGAGTATAAAACTATCCACGGAACATTGATTTTAACCTCATCAGCATATCCATATTGAGGAGGCTTTTTTCTTCGACGTAGCCCCGTCAATGCCCAGTAAAACAAGGGGCTTTAAGCTTCAATTTTCGGTTAATCTGATTTAAACCTGAATTTAGCTTTAATGACAATTGATGAAAAGTGGTTCATTCATCCAGTAATTAACTTGCCAGCAGTCCATTGTTTTTCTTCAGCGGATCGCCGGTCAAGCCGGTATCCGTACTGCCGCTCAACGGACTGGCTGCGCT
>CAIPAT010000166.1 GCA_903863035.1 uncultured Lentisphaeria bacterium | reverse complement strand
TGAGAAGTCGCCGATACCGTGGTATCGAAGGCATTCGAAGGGTACGAATCCAAATTCAAAAGATCGCAATCCCGCCATTGCGGGACGAGTTTCTTGCGTTCGTATTTTCCCGTTCATCCTTCGGACGATATTCATATCGCCCATCAGTCAGAACGAGAAAATCCAATCCGCAATCTAACTCGTCTATGCGAAATTTTTAGCTTTACAGAGTACTAGGTCAGCACACAAGCCGGTTCGATAATTCTCAATCAATAAAAAAAGGAAAATAAAATATTTATGAAAAGTAAGAATCTTATCTCCATAACGGTTGCGGTTTTGTTCGCAGCGACAATCCAGGCGAAGGATGTGCCGATAGGTTCCTTCGCCAAAGGATCCAATGACGGCTGGACACTTAACCTCGGCAAAGAGTTCCCCGGTGCTCAGGGCAGCTTTGCAATTGTCGAGGATGCAGGCTCCGCTTCAGGGCACGCTGCTTATATGGAGGGAACTTTCGGTCAGGGCGGAAACTATGTTGCCATTGAAAAAAGACTGGCGCTGCCGGTTCCGTTTAAGACACTTAAGTTCAAAGCGAAAATAACCGGACTGGATTCCATAGTAATCCGTCTGACCGATGCAACCGGGCAGATACATCAGCAGATGATCCGGGTCAAAGATAGTTCAGACTGGCAAACGGTTGAAGTGAATGACTGCAAAGGCGAGTCCTATTCGGCATTCGGCGGCGCGAAAGACGGTAAATGGCACAATCCCTTGAAAGGCGTATCTATCCTCATAACCAAAGCCGGTCTGGCGCGCGGAGAGAAAGCCGGCAAGATTATATTTTCTGATATTGTCCTGACGCAAGGTTTATTCGAACAGCCGCAGAACTATGGCGTCTATCAACGCCAGTCTGACAATACCGCCGAAATTCCAGTTGTGATCTGTTCCACGGAAATTAAAAATATCACATGGCGATGCCGCCCCGCCGATGCCTGGCGGCAACTGAAATTCCAGCGCAATGCCGACAGTTCCACTGCTGCTATCCGGCTTCCCGCCGGCGGCTGGTACCGGTTGGAGTTCAAACTGGAAGACCAGAACGCGAAAATTACCGAAACCGCCGTCGAACATGTCGGCGTCGGCGAAGTGTTCATTACAGCCGGTCAGTCCAATGCCGCCAACTGGGGGGAACCCAGACAACAGACAATTACAGGAATGGTTGCTGCATTTGACGGCAGTGCCTGGCATCCGGCGATTGATCCGATGCCGGTATGCGATGGTCAAATGGGCAGTATCTGGCCGCTGCTCGGCGACCGACTGGCCGCCGAATTGAAAATGCCGGTAGGGTTTCTGTGTCTCGGCGTCGGCGGTTCAGAAATCAATATGTGGACACCGGAAAACTACCGGAACCAGATCAAAGGCAAACAGAATTACGGACGGTTTGAAAAATATATTCCTCTGCTGAAACCTTATGGCTGCCGGGCGCTGCTCTGGCATCAAGGCGAAAGCGACCGGATGGTGCGTCAGGATGTTTATTACAATGATCTGAAAAGTACCATTACGGGATTCAAAAAGGATTTTGGCGATATTCCTTGGCTGGTCGCCACGGTCGGCAATTGCTGGGTGGATCCGAAGTCCGGCACCGGCTGCCGCGCGGCCCAGCAGCAGGTTGTTGCGGAAGGATTAGCGCGACGGGGGCCGGATACCGATGTCATCGGGAAAGAATTCCGGCTGAAAGAAGGTAAATCGTCACATTTTAATCAACAAGGTCTTGAAACTCACGCCGCGCTCTGGCGCGAAGCCATCAATAAGGAATTGCTTAATGAACGTCATTGAATTATCCGCGGCGCACCGTGCCGCGGTTGACCGCCGCCGCCGGATAATCTGCCAGGAAGACGGCATTTCGCCCTTTGGAGCACTCGGCATGGACATGCGCGAGTGGCTGGAATACCGTTTAAACCTGATAGACACGGCAGGCTGCCAGATCGACGCGATCATCTGGGATGTGGGACTTTGCGCCGATTCGTATGCCGTGTACCAAAAGACCAGGCTGCTGCCGCAGGTTGATTTTCCCGGGTTGAATGAATGGCGGAAACAAGGCATTGATTTTCTTGAGACCCTGGTGACGGAGACGCACAAGCGGGGGCGTGAGGCGTTTTGGAACGAGAGAATCAGCGAGGTCGACATGCCGCAACCATTTTGCTCATGCCCTCACGAAAGCCCGCTCAGGGAGAACTATTTGAAAAAAGCGCATCCTGACTGGGTGGTCAAATGCTGGTGGCCGCAGGGACTGTGGAACTTGGCGAACCCTGAACTGAGGAGGCACAAGATAAGACGTCTGAAGGAGTTGGTTGAAAACTATGACTTGGACGGATTACAGCTCGATTTTGCACGGCACACGCCATGCCTGCCGCCGGAAGCGGAATGGAAAAACCGGGAGCACGTGACAGAATTTGTCAGGATGACGCGCACGATGCTTCAGGAGATGGAAAAGATAAAAGACAAACCATTGCTGCTGGCGGTTCGTGTCGCCGAAACGATAGACGGTTGTCACAGGGATGGTTTCGAGGTGGAAAAATGGGCGAAAGAAAATCTGGTTGATGTTTTCACCCTGGGCGGGCGCACCGGCGAAGTCGATATCGAGGCATTCAAGCGAATTACGCACGGCAAAAATATCAAACTTTGCCCATCTTTCGACGGGCATCACACCAATGACGGCTATTATCATCCGCCGTTTGCATATTATCGCGGAGTATTTTCGAACTGGCTGGAGCAGGGCGCTGACAGCGTTGGTGTCTTTAACTGGACCTGCGCCGGCGAAGAGGTGTATGATAGTTTGAGTGATGGTTTTGACATGAAATGCCGGTCACAACGGGACGCTCTATTCGAAGCTGGTTGCCTGGCAGACATGCGGGACAAGGCGAAACTGTATGCCGTCGAACGCCGGGGAGGCTACCCGTGGGCCGGAAACTATTTATACCGTAATGATGACAAACCGCTGCCGTTCAAGGTGAGTAATGGAAGCACCCTGGCCGAACTGCCTGTATTCATTTACACCCCATGTGCAGCGGATAAATTCCAGACGACGCTGGACATCATCACGTGGCGGATATCCATTGCGGAGATCGCCGAAGTCCGGATGAATGGTCGGGTTTTGCCGTTTTTATCTTCTGATGATTCATGGACTGACCCGCAGATTTATTGTGACAAACCGCAGCCGACTTGCGGTGGATGGAAATGCTTTCCAATCGCCCCGGAATATAAACTGCTGAAAGCAACCTATGAGTTGCCGGCGGACTGTTTGAAAATTGGCAGGAACATAGTGTCAGTGCGGTGTGAATCCACGGAGACCGGAGAGCTTCGCACCATTGAAAAAATAGAGGTGCATACGCATAAAAATGAGCAAATATCATCAGTAAGTGTTTCGAGATAAGATGTTATTCGCATTTACACAGACCTAATTAAATACGGTTTCCGGGGTCTGTTCACTTTATTTTCACATATCTTAATTTTAATATCTTTAGTCGCAAGATTTGAAAATAAGGAGCTGTCAAGAAATAAACTTGACAAGTCCCGCGAAATATCCCGAAGTGATTTTGGGAATTGCCGGTAAGGCGCATACCTGAAGGTATGTAACGAACCGGCAAACACAAAGGCATTCGGGAGAAGCAGATGTAAAGGTTATTTCTTTACGGCTCCTAAGGGTTATTTAAATAAAATAAAGAATCTCCTCCCGGCCATCCTATCACCGAGGCAAGCCTCGGGGTATTACGGACGGACTTACACGCACTGCGGGCGGCCGGAGATTCGAAAACCAAAGCCAAGACAAAGAACAAAGCCGCCTCAAGGGACGAGGTACTGAACCCGGCTGAATAAAGTGGACAGACCACGCAAAGACACCGGATCCGCCGCCATCGGCGCGGCGCTCAATGGCCGCATCCCCATGAATTAACCTTGCAGTTTACCGGGCGAAACTCCGTATTTATGTTTAAACATCCGGCTCAAGTGAAACTGACTGGAAAATCCCAGCATTTCTGCAATCTGGCTAATGGAATAAATTTTGAGCGGCAGCAGATTATAAGCGGTTTCCAGACGAATATTATCGTAATATTTCTTCGGTGGCATTCCGGTTATTTCAATAAATGTACGCCGGAAGTTCCGTGCGCTCATATTAATCCGCGCCGCCATCTTCTCAACCGTCCAGCGCCCATCCTGATGCTGATGCAGCAGGTCAATAATTGACTCTATTTCGGCGGCATATTTTGCTCTGGAAAGATTTTCGCTGTCCGCCAGCCAGCGGTTTAACAATCCGGCAAATAGCGCAGACGCGGCGCGGCGGTAAAAAGGATTATCCCGATGCAGCAGTTTCAATATTTCCTCTGCGGCGTCCTGTTCCACCCTGCTGAGCTTAACATTTTTCTCCTGTTCAAAAGTCATTCCGGCAAGATCGTAGGTTTTGAACGAGAACCAGTGAAAATTCCATTCCTTCCCGACACAGCAGTAATGACACACGTCATTCTCATGAAACAGAAAAAGCGAACCGGCATACAAGTTGAATTTCCGGCCGGAGTTCAATTCAACCAGACCTTGTCCGCTGATAGTAAATATTGCAAGCTGCGTATCCTGACTATTGCCAGGAGACTTATGAACATCATAGGAATCATCGGCCGCAACCTCCCAGAAACTGCGCAGTTCGACAGGCTGCAGCAGCGAATTACCGGATGCTAATACAAACCGTTCTTTCATTAATGTTTTGTCCGTTTATTATATAAAATATTCCGATAACTCCATATCAATTTATATACTAATAATGTATTTTCAATATAAATAATAAATATTCAGGAGGCTAAAATGTATATAGATAATACCCCGGACGGCATTCATGCAATGGTTCCTCGCGAGAAAATGACCGGATCCGCCGGAAAATGGCGTGATACTTATGCCATAACACCTGATGCGCCGTTTGTCCAGACCACCTTCGGACTGTGGATGTGCATCGACAAATGGTATGCTGATGGTTTGCCGCGGGATACTGATTTGAATAAATTCTTCATGTTTGATCCGCCTGGTAAATTCAATATGGGCGGATTAGGCTGGTGCGAAGCGGCGTTTGTACCGAACTTCGATAATATCGTCCTGGAAGACCGCGGCGAAACCGAAATCGTTCAGGATTTTGCCGGCAGAAAAGTCTTATATTTTAAAAACCGGCGCAGCGGTTTTATGCCGGAGTATGTTGACCACCCGGTCAAGGACTGGAAGACCTGGGAGGAAAACGTAAAATGGCGGCTGGCGCCGGAGGCGCCGGGCCGGTTCAATGACTTGAATAAGAAAGTTGAGGATGCCAGGAACGCCGCGGCAAATGGACTGATGATATCCCAGAACCTGATTGGCGGTTACATGTATCTGCGCAGCCTGGTCGGCCCGGAAGGGGCGCTGTATATGTTCTATGATGCTCCGGATTTGATTCATGACTGCATGAAATCATGGCTTGAACTGGCTGACGCAGTTACTGCCAGACATCAGGGATACCTGACGTTTGACGAACTTTTTCTGGCGGAAGACATCTGCTACAATCACGGCCCGCTGATCTCGCCGGACATGATCCGCGAGTTTCTCTTCCCCTATTATCAACAGTTGATAACCAATGTCAAAGCACGGCAGATTGATCAGTCCAGGAAGATGTACATCCAGATTGACACCGACGGCAACTGTCTGCCGGTAATTGATCTTTATCGTGAACTCGGCATGGATATGATGAGCCCCTTTGAAGTCGCCTCCGGTTGTGATGTCGTTGCGGCAGGCAGAAAGTATCCGGACCTGATTATCAGCGGCGGCTTTGACAAACGCATTCTGGCACAGGGACGGAACGCTATTGACCGCGAAATTGAGCGCATTTTTCCGGTAATGCACAAACGCGGCGGCTATATCCCGACTTGTGACCACGGTGTTCCTGAAGAGGTTTCATGGCAGGATTATCTCTATTACCATCAGCGCTGCATGGAATTCAATTAATTATCTTAGAGTGCGCTGATAGAATACTGTTCATCTGTCGTTCAGCAACGCGTAATGTGCTTTCCGGTATTTAATTAATGTAGGTCAGACATTCCTGTCTGACATTTCGCCGGCAGGAATGCCCGCGCTACATTACAAAAAAAGTCCCGGCGCAGCCGGTTAAGTTCCACGCAGTGCAGTGTACTGCAAGCATTCCGCTTGCGCATGCTTTCAAGCTGGAAGCTTGAATTACGTTTCCCCGGCTTCAATACTATTGCTGAAATTCAATCAAAAAGTCATGAAATAATTAATTCCAAGCAGCGAAAATACTGAAAAATATGTTTGATCCCGATTTTAATAATTGATCTTTTCATTATGTTTATTTCATATTCTGCGGAGCATTCGCCCAGCCGTGGATTGTTCCTGCTCCCCACTGGTCCGGGCTAAGCACCGGGTCTTTCCAATTAATCTCAAGCCAACGCGCCGAACCGTCTCCGCGCACCACATTTACCCCTTTGTAAAAATGCGATGAACTCGTACCAGTATAGAAATACGGACTTCTGGGAATGCAGGAAATAAGTGAATGGCGCGGAGTTCTGGTCAATCTGACATCGCACGGAAAATACTCAGAAAATTTCGTTGTCGAAAAGAAGCCGGCGGCAGCAGCAAGATTGCCGGAAAACCAGGCACTGGGCAAAGTATAATTACCAATCGCACTTTTACCGGGCACTTTCCAGTTCTGCCAGCCGCACATTTCATTATTGGCAGTATATAGACCAACGGTATTGTCTCCATTGGGTTCCGTACACCCCCAGAACAATTTGTGTGTCTTCAATTCTCCAGATTCATACAGCAGTCCCATTCCGTGCGGGTTGACATCGTCGCTGACGTAACTTGCGCCAAATGAATACATGATGTATCCGCCAGGATATGAAGTTACAGTATCACAAGGCAGATAACCGTTATAGTTCATGGTATATGAAATCATCGCCTGCCCAAGCTGCCGGATATTGCTCAGGCAGCCGGTGCGTTTGGCATAGCCGCGCGCGGAATTCAGAGCCGGAAGCAGCATCGCCGCCAGGATCGCAATTATCGCTATCACCACGAGCAACTCTATAAGTGTAAAATACTTACGCAATTTTATATCCTTCTAATTTATAGTTTGTTAAAATACCACAAAATACTGTCTTTTCAAGCCGAATATGGCTGTTTTAATCTATCAGTAACAGGGGGAAAGTTCCCCGCCGCTTGCTGTGCGCTGTCAAAGTAATTTTTACGGTCTCCGCAGGTGCGGAAGTTCGCCCGTAATACCTATTATGCTTGCATTGAGGGTAGGTGAACGAAAGCAAAAAATTATTTTACTACTGCTGCAATTCTATCAAAAAATCATAAAAGAACTGATTCACAAGCAACGAAAACACCAAAAAAAGTTTGCCCCCGATGACACCGGATGACACAATTTCATGGTGTAAAATATGAATTTTTATGCACAAAATGTATAAAAGACAGGGTACCTCCCCGCTCAGACAATAGCGACGCGAGGGCTGTCGGCATTCGTCAACTTTTAAAATTTAGTTTCATTCTTTTTTGCTGATCACCAGTTGATTCATTGCCATTACAGGTTAAATTAGAACCTCTTCGCGCTCATAAAGTTTGTCCTAAATTTCAGGAATCAGCACAATGATAAAACCCGAAGTAAAGAAGGCCGTTATTTCAGCCGCAGTACTATCCGGAATAATGTTTTTCAGCTTTTCCGGCAATAGTCAGACGGCGGAATCCGCGGAGGACAATATCCAGACGTTGAAGTTCATGGCTGCCTCGAGACCGGTCGTTAATCCAGGCAAAGGCTGGGTTGCCTATGGCGCATCGCCGAAAGGCCACTCTCAGGAGGCGCTTGACCTATGCAGTTCAGCCTATACACGTTTCCACTGGAGCGAACTGGAGCCGAGTGAAGGAAAATTCAACTGGGCTCCCGTTGACAACGCCATCGACGCCTGGACCAAAGCGGGAAAACAATTTGGATTCGGCGTCATGTGCGAGAGCTTCCATTCCGACACAAAATACAATACTCCCAAGTGGGTTTACGATGCCGGCGTTCCTTCGATTCAATACGACGGGATTAAAATCAAAGGCATGGTTGCCCCGAAACAATGGGATAATCCTATTTTTATGGAAAAACTCAAGAATTTCATCGCGGCAATGGGCAAACGATATGACGGCGATTCCCGCATCTCATTAATAGACATTCGTTCATACGGGCAGTGGGGCGAAGGGCATCTGGGACATTTGAAAGGTTCTGAAAAAATATCACAGGAAGGGCTCAAACGGCATATCCAGATTCATCTGGACGCCTTCAACCGCACCCGGCTTTTCATCCCTTGGGGCGAAAAGCTCTACAATCCAGTTTATGACTGGGCGGTGGATCAGGGCGTCGGCATAAGGCGCGACGGCATCCTGGGCAACTCCAACGGTTCCGAACTGATCCGCTGCAAGGGCAAAACACCATCCTTCGGAGAATGGTTTGACAGCTACAAAAAACATAAAATGATGAGCGGGTGGCAGTACGCCTGGGGCGACAAACTCGAGGCTAGAATTCTGGACGACACCGTAAGGGGCGCCCTTACCTATCAGAATCTCGGACAGTACGACAGCGGCGGCTATTTCGTCAAAGAAAAACGTCCTTTTATTGAGAAGCTTACGAATATGATGGGGTATCATTTCCTGCTGAACGAAGTTTCGATTCCGCGGCGCATCGCGTCAGGCAGCGATTTCAAAGCCACTTTCCGCTGGGAAAACACCGGCTTAGCCTTTATCTTCATTCCATGCAGGGTCATTGCCGCCCTGCTTGACAGAGACGGCAAAGTCATGGCGAAATGTCCGGTGAAAGACAGCCATCCGGAAAAATGGGTGCCCGGCAAGCAGAGTTCAGAGATTTTCAACCTTAAATTCACCGTTCCGCCCGGTTCCTACCGTCTGGCCGTCGGTCTCTTCTCCGACTCCACGCGTCCGAATCCGGACATCAGACTGGGCATCGAAGGCGATACGGTCAACAACTGGCAGGTGTTGGGAAATCTCAAAGTAGACTGAAATTTTCTCACTGTCTTTTTTGTTTTTCTTAGCTTAGGAGCCGTAAAGAAATAACCTTTACATCTTCGCGCTTCTCCCGAATGCCTTTGTGTTTGCCGGTTCGTTACATACCTGAAGGTATGCACCTTACCGGCAATTCCCAAAATCTCTTCGGGATATTTCGCGAGACTTGTCAAGTTTATTTCTTGACAGCTCCTTAAAGACTAATTTTCTCTTAGTAAACAGTATCATCGGCTTTAGCTTTTGTGCGAAATAGTTCATCAGTTTTCCGCATCTTTCTGCTCTTTTTTTCAACTCCAAAACAATGTTTTATTCAATCTGAAATATCGCCGCACAGGTAATATTTACAAGCATCAACAATACTGAATTTGAGTTCAATGCTATTGCTAAAATTCTCTAAAAAAGTCCTGAAATAACTTATACACAAGCACCATGAACACAAAAACTAAAGCCCCGATATCCTCATAATTAAAAACTGAATCAGCTAATTTACCCAGGAAACTGCTCCGCGCTATAATCATTTAAAGTTGGTCGGCGGAATATTGCAGCTCTCAAGCAAAAAGTCTGTGGATTTGCCTTTTGCCTGCTGCTCCATAGTCACCATGGTCTGCAATCCTTTGCCCACTGCCGGCGTTCCGAAATTCGCAAAAAGCACAGCGACTTCCGGTACTTGATTACACCGCAGAACCGAGCCGTCATCACAGTACAACCAGGAATATCTCATATAGATTTTTCCGGCCGGACTGTTGTTCTCAATCAGATCTTTCTTTAACTGGCCTTCGCCGCCGAAACGCATATTATCAACAATCACAGTGTGCTGATTGTCAATCCATACTGTTGGAGCAGCATCGCCCGGCACTCCGATGTTGTCAATAACTTGCAGCGTTCCCCGGTTGACAAGAGTCCCGGTTCTTGATTTTTCATAAAGCGAAAGCCAGTTATAGTCAAAAAGAGCATTATTCGCATTAGTAACCATGGCCTGGCCGGAGATGCCGTAAACACAATCCGTTATGCGCAATTCAGTAAGATTATTTTCTCCGGCAAGCCCCGGTCCGGACAGACAGCTTACCGCGATTCCGCCGATTTCAGTGAAAGCGCAATGATCGAAAAGAATATCCGCTTTTTCTGCAGAGGAAGTTGTTAGTTCCACCGCATTTTCAACCTTATTAAATCCGGCATTAGCAAAAAATAGTTGCTGGATATCTTTGCCAGTAAAAAGTGTTTTTGTTCCTGATATCCCTTTAAAACATGCCCGGCCAAGGCCGCGGATTGAAAGATTTGCCGGCATGACAACTGTTTTAGAAATATTATACAATCCCCCCGGAAAAACCAGCTCAGTATCAGGTTGCCTGCCTGCGGCATCAAAAGCTTGCTGAATGGCGGCGGTGTCATCGCTTATCCCATCGCCTTTAGCTCCAAAACTGTAAACATTAATGCTTTTTATTTTATTCATTTTTTCACGGCTGACGCGATTGGCATAACTGGCAAAACCCGCCATCGCCTGTTCTGGCAAAGTCTTCTCTACAAACGGTTCCAGCACGGCAGGCAGCTTGCAGTTAAGATTTTTATTTCCGTAAAGCGCGAACGCAAAATTGTGCTTGTACTTAGTTTCATCAATGGTGTAAATTCGCGGCATGCTCACCATATAGCCGTAGATCTGAGCTAATTCCGGCAGGCGTTTGACTAATTCCGGATAAGAAACACTCTGAAGATATTTTTTAGTGACCGGCTGGCGGAAACCGACCGCCGGGATGGTTTTGCCTGACGTTTCACTTGAGTTAGTGATGCTTATCAGATTTGGCACCTCTTCGCAATACACAAAGCAGTTCTCAGCTGAATCCGCAGCTTTAATATTGCATCCGTCAATAACCGCATAGATATTATAAAGACCGCCATTATCATAAATACTGCGGTTATATATCGGACATATACCGGCTCCATCGGTGTCAATAGTTACGTTTTGCAACATCACTCCCGCATTGATATTATCGATAAATCGCTGGTTATTGTCTTTTTTAACTTTGACAAAACAACTGGTGTCTTTGACCTTCAATACTCCGCGCGAATATATCGCGGCGCCTTTCATCTCCGGATTTGTGGTGATTTTGCAGTTGCTGATAATTCCCCAGTCAGCAAAAGCGCGCGCAACTTTCATGCAATTAATAAATTCACAGTCATCAATATGCAGCAGCGTTGAATTGAAAAAAACGTCCGGCAGGGCGTCAACATTAACTTCAGTCGCATATGGCAGTGAATTTTTCCATTCCATGACATAAGGATCAACAATCTTGCTATGGTGGAGTCCTTTCAAGGAATCGTCAATCGCATAGCTGGACGCATCAATAAAACGGCAGTGCCTGACCAGCAACTGCGCCCGGTTGATATTTCTGGAAAAAAACTTGACCTGGATTTTTCCGCCGGTGAACGTAATGTTTTCAATCGACTGGTGAAAGCCGTTGTGAATGTAAAAAATATCCTTATCGGAATTTTTCTGAGTTACAGTAACCAGCCCCTCGCCTCTGATGGCTAAACTCATTGTTTTGTTATCTGCGGCAATTACAACCGGCCGGGAAATAAGATAGTTTCCGGCGGGAAAAATAACTTCCTGAAATGCGGATTCTGCCTTATAATACTGATATTTTTTCTTTTCAGCCGTGGTGATGCAGCGCTGAATGGCATCTGTATCATCAGTCTTTCCGTCGCCGATTGCGCCATAATCTTTAACACTGTAAGGTTTCCATATATTATTACCGGAAATTTTGTTGTCCTGACCATAAGCGACTGCGGCAGCACAAACCGCCAACACAGCAAACAAACCGCTTTTTACATTCATGATCTGTATTTTTTCCCTTAATTGAGCTAATCTAAATATCTGAATCTGTTATGACCGCAAACAAAGGCTATTAATATAAACTTGTGGCGGTAGCCGCAGTGTCATAACGATGCCAGAACTTCGACTCACGCGCCTTCTGCGCGGACACAACAACAATCCCGTAACTTCCAACTCTGCCGCAAATGGTATATAGTTTGCTGTTGCCGACGTTGCCGCCAAGATATAACACATTCATTGTTTTGTTGTGACGGAAGTCGAAACCATTACGGTTGTCAGTATAGTATGAATCAACTTCAGATTCAATGTTGACGCCGCCGGGCGCTGTACCGCTTTCCAGCGCGGTCATCGTTGCAGATATATATTTAGTCCTGGTGATTTTACGGGTATCAAATGTTGTCTCAGGTGAATATGGCGATAAATTGGCAAAATCTGAATTATAGCCGTAAGCGATACAGTTTGTCCCTGTCAGCGAAATAAGCTTGCCGTTTTTTGTCCAGACACCAATGTCTTTGAAGCGTTTATTTGAACTGCATGTAAATATTTTGACATTATTCACATAAGGATAGAATTGAGCAATCCATGCTCCGGAGGTATTAACCCCGTTGTATGGAGAACGCTGGGCGTGAGGAACATAATCTTCATTATCTGTGGCATAAAGCGCAATAGAAGTACCAATTTGTTTCAGGTTGTTAACGCAGGAGCTGGATCTTGCTGTTTCTCTGGCCTTGCCGAGCGCCGGCAGCAGCATTGCCGCAAGAATGGCAATGATAGCTATCACCACCAGCAGTTCGATTAAAGTAAAACCTCTAAGCATCAACGAGTTGCGACTTATCGGCTCTGCCTCATCGACCAAACCGTGCGTGCGGTTTTCCCTCACACGGCTTTCCCCCTGTTCTTCTTCGTTTAGCATTCGC
>CAIPAT010000165.1 GCA_903863035.1 uncultured Lentisphaeria bacterium | reverse complement strand
TCTCGCAACTTTATCCTCACGCGTTAGCCAGTGGCTAGTGATTAGGCTACATACCTGAAATGGACAATTGGTATGGACGAAACATTTCATTCGTCTAGTTTAGTGATACCTTACCTGGACACACGTTCGACGAGTGTGAAAATTTAGCCGCATCTGCAAGGACGATTATGGCTGATCGTTCCGGCGGCGCTTTCATAGAATCTGTTGTTCATAATCACAGTGCTCCTTTTGTTAAGTTATTGTATTTCTGAAAAACCATATCAATATACAGGGTTCCAGTCCAGCCGTAATCGTGAAATGCCTGAAAATACGTATCCGGCACATTTTTGCCTTTACGCAGCAAATCAGGCGGGTCCACTTCCATGCGGTCATCGAAAAATTCAAACAATGCGCCGAACTTCAAATATGTCCGTTCTACTTCCTGCATGGTTTTATCCATCAGCGATTGCGCCTCTGTCTCATATCCGTACCGGCGCAGTCCATAAGCGATCAGCCAGTTAAGGTTGATCCAGACCGGGCCGCGCCACATATCTTTTGAATAATATTTGCCGCAACTGCGGGCAATCGACGCCACCGGGAGTGGCGTACCGAAAGTCTCCGAATTTTGCAGATGGGCAGCTACTCTGGCGGCTTGTTCCTCGCCGGCCGCGCCGCAGATCAGCGGCAGAAACCCTGAACTTGCCAGGATTGGCGACTGCTGCAGCAGTTGAAGATCATAATCGACATAAAAGCCTTCAGCTTCATTCCATAAACGTTCATCTATTTTCCGGCACATGGTTTCATGACGTTTCTGCCACATACATTGCTCCGCCGGATTACAGACCGCCGCAATTTTCGCCATGATTTCAAATTCCAGTGCGATAAATGCATTAAAATCCGCAGCATCGAGTTGATGAGCGCAATCAAACCTTGGGGAGTTATCCATACCGCTTTCGCCGCTTCGGCAATCTACATGTTCTTCGATATACCATTCAAGCAGACCGAAACCGTCGCTGTCGCGGTTATTCATATCCCACTCCAGATAAGCTTTGAGTTTAGGATATGCCTGAGCCAGCCACTCCGGCCGGTTATCTGCTTCGTTGACCAGCCACACCCCCAGGGCTATAATCGGAGGTTGAGTAATATCGGATATCCCGGCGGGAGACATCATATGAGCTATAAAACCATCTTTTCGCTGCATATTCAAGACAGCATCGATCGCTTCGCGGGCCATGCCTGTATCAAAATGGCGAATACCGATTGCGTGAAAAACTGAATCCCACAACCACAGCCGGCGATGCGGCCAGCGGTCAGGGGTTGTCCAGCGCTGCTTGATCAATCCTTCAGGGGAGCAAATCTGTGTTTTTAATTGAGAAAAGGCTTTGTACAACGTTTTTTCCGCGGCGTCAGGTAAATTTTCCGGACACGGAAAGCTGAGCAATTCCTGCCGCCTTGCCGCAATTAATTCCTTGACCGGCAATTGCAGATGCGCCGGATTGAAAAATTGACTGACTCCGATTAAAGTGCGGCTGCCCGACTGAATAACAGCTACCGCCGCACCGGGTTCTATACGGACATGACCTTCCATCAGCAAGTGCCATGCGTCAACCAGTACGCCGCAGACTGAACGAAGCTGGAAGAAGTCGCCGGTCAGCATCAGGCCGGGGTCATTTAAATCGGCCGGTTCAATATAAATCCGGCCGCCGGCTTCCGGAAGTTTAATTTCAAACCCGTTCCAGTCAAAAGTAGTCCGCAATACCAGGCCATGATTGAAATCGGTTTTTCCATCTAACCCGGAATATGCAATTATTTGTCCAGGACCCCAGATATTAAGAACGTGCTTCGTCATTAATTATAATCCTTAAGCTTACTGTTTATTTATATTATATATGCAAAATCGGATTGAAGCAACGGATAAATAGATATATAATATGTGATATTCATTCAAAAATATTATATTTTTAAAATAATACGGACGAAAAACGAATGCCAATACCTAAACATGCTAAAAACGTTTCAGTTACCAGTCTGGACGGCATTTCCAAGATATGGCGGACCCCGATTGATCGGTATTATACCCGGACGATGTACGTAGATACAAGACCGGAGCTGGCTCAAGCGCTGCCGCTGTGGCTGGACTTTGCCCATGAAGAGCATTGCTATAAGAATTATTACCGCAAACGCGAATTTTCCGAATTATTTGCAATTGAACTGGTGCTGGAAGGTTCCATGTATTTTAAGCAGCGCGAGCACGAATACCGGGTCATGCCCGGAGAAGTATTTCTGGTGTTGCCGGATCAGAATATGGAATTTGCCACCGGCCCGGAAAATCATTGTCACCGGTTAGCCTGCTGTTTCAGCGGACATGCACTCGGATGTTTGCTGGACAGTACCGGTTTGTTCGAAAGGGATATGGTGAGTCTGCGTGATTTTAAAACAGTGGAAACGCTGATGCGCAAATGCATCAGTGAACTGCGGGATAAAACTCCCGGATTCAGGCAGCGGGCATCTGTGGCGGGCTATGAAATAATGCTGGAGCTGGGAAACAGTGTGGAGCGTTCAGACAAATCCGTTTTATTAGCTAAGGCAGTAGACTTGCTGGAACACCATCTGTCACAAAAAATTTCTTTACAAAAATTAGCGGCTGCGCTGGGTTCAAATACTACGTCATTACATCGCGCGTTCCATGTAAAATTCGGCATGTCGCCAATCAATTATTTCATCAAGCTAAAAATGGATGCTGCGAAATCCCTGCTGTTAAATACCTCATTGCCGATTCAGGATATAGCTGAACGTACCGGCTATTCCAATCAACTCTATTTTTCCGCCGAATTTCACAAACGAGTCGGTTCCGCCCCGCGCGAATTCCGCAAGCAAAACCGGATAATTAAGGATATTCTTTGACCCGAGCCGGCATCGCCGGAACCCCGCCCCGCCGTTCCGCCGGAGTGCATAAGTTTCAGCTTTGCCGTTAAATTTTAATGATGACAACTCGATTAAACTTCCTTGTTTTCTGCATCATGGGATATATATTTTAAGGTTTTTCATTTACGACTAATATTCCAAAAAAGGATTAAGAAATGTCTAAAACAACTGATATCCGGCCTGTTTCGGCAGAACTATACTTTCTTCCCGCATTAATGCGGGTTCCGTTGAAATTCGGTGCTGAAACATTGAATTCAGTTACTTGCGGCAGAGCCAGACTCGGAGTAAAGGACGGCAGCGGCAGGACCGCTTTCGGCTGGGGGGAAACCCCGTTGAGCGTCGGCTGGGTATGGCCGAGCAGTCTATCTTTTGAATACCGCGAGAAAGCTATGATGGATTTCTGTGTGAAACTGGCCGCCGCCTGGGCGAAATTTGATGAGACCGGACACCCGATTGAAGTCGGGCACGCGTTTATTGAAAAGCAGCTTCCGGGACTGCTTGAAGAATTCAACCGGACATTGGAGGCTCCGATGCCGCATCTTGGCGCGCTGGTCTGCTGTTCGCTGTTTGACGTCGCGCTTCATGATGCCTACGGCAATATGCTCGGCAAGCCGGTTTACGAGACTTACACCAGCGAATACATGTCGTATGACTTGAGTCATTATATTACCCCGGCGGAAGGTGTCGCGGTATCTTTCAAAGGTAAATACCCCTGCGACTTCTTTGTCAAAAACATTCCGTCGAAAATGCCGGTCTGGCACCTGGTCGGCGGCAAAGATTTCATTGCGGTTTCCGAGCTGTCCGATAACGATCCGAAAGACGGCTATCCGGTATTGCTGGCCGACTGGATTATGACCGACGGGCTTAACTGTCTGAAAGTTAAACTGCGCGGCAATGATCAGGCATGGGATTACCAGCGGCTGACGGATATCGGCAGAATCGCCATTGAGCACGACGTTGACTGGCTGACCACCGATTTCAACTGCATGGTGACCAATCCCGCCTATGTCAATGAAATTCTTGACCGGCTGGTGGAGGAGGAACCGCAGATTTACGGCAAGATCCTTTACGTGGAACAGCCCTTCCCGTATGATCTGGAAGAAAACCAGATTGACGTGCACAGTGTTTCCGCCCGCAAGCCGCTGTTCATGGACGAAAGCGCCCATGACTGGCATCTGGTTAAGCTCGGACGGTCCCTCGGCTGGACCGGGGTCGCACTGAAGACCTGCAAGACTCAGACCGGTGCGCTGCTCAGCATGTGCTGGGCCAAAGCTCACGGCATGACCCTGATGGTTCAGGATTTAACCAATCCGATGCTGGCAATCGCCCCGCATGTCCTGCTGGCGGCTTACGCCGGAACGATCATGGGCGTGGAATGTAACGCGATGCAGTTCTATCCGGATGCCTCGCTCCCTGAAGAGAAAGTTCATCCCGGACTGTATAAGCGCCGTCACGGAGTCGTTGATATTTCTACCTTGAAAGGCCCCGGTTTCGGCTACTGCCTGGAACAGATCCAGCGGACGCTTCCGGCTCCGGCTTTCAAATCATAAGAGGTGATTGCAAAAATATTTCTTGAAAGGATTTTCAGGAATTTTACCGAGGATTATGGCGTTTTTTGCGAGTTCAGGCGTAGCAGCGCTACGTAAAAACGAGCAAAGATGGCCGGAATACCGGGAAAAACCTTAAAATACCAAAATACTTTTGAAATTACCGCACAACTATTTACAATATAAGGAATTAAACATGTACACTCTGGTCATTATCAATCCCGGACATTTCCATGCAGGACTGGTCCTGCGGGAAATGCATCCTGAAATCAGCAAAGACGTTTATATTTACTCCGATCCAGGTATTGACCTGGACAACTATATGAAACTGGTACAGTCGTTCAACAGCCGCGCTCAGAACCCGACTGCCTGGAACTTCCACGTTTACGCAGCGCCGGATTTCATGGAAAAAGCCGTGGCGGAAAAACAGGGCGATATCGCCATTCTCGCCGGAAAAAACAACCTGAAAATCCACTATATCAAGCGCCTGCATGATGCCGGATTCAGCGTGCTCAGCGATAAACCGCTGACTATCAACCGTGACGGCGTCAAAGTACTCAAAGACGTGCTGGCTGACAGTCCGGTACTGATGGACATCATGACCGAACGGCATGAAATCACTTCTCTGCTTCAGCGCGACCTGGTAAAGAATAAAGAACTGTTCGGCGATTTCAGGATTGAGAAAGATTCTCCGGCAATCACGAAGGAAAGCGTTCACCACCTTTACAAGACTGTTAACGGTGCGCCGCTGGTCCGTCCGGGCTGGTATTTCGACGTGAATGTCCAGGGCGATGGCATTGTGGACGTTACCACCCATCTTGTTGACCTTATTCAATGGATGATCTTCGGCGAAGCAAGTGTCGATTACGCGAAGGACGTCGAACTTTGCGAAGCCAGCCGCTGGAGCACCAATGTTCCGCTGGATAAATATACGCTGGTCACCAGGCTGGAAAAGTTCCCGGAAAGCCTCGCGGCAAATGTCTGCGGCGACACGCTGAAGCTGTTCAGCAACGGCGAATTCAGTTACAAAATCAAAGGCATCCCGGTTAAGCTCTCTGTCATCTGGGCGCTGCAGGCCCCGGAAGGCGGCGGCGACACCCATAAGTCAGTTATGAAAGGCACTGCTTCCGACCTGATTATTGATCAGGGCCCGCAGACTGGCAACAAACCGGAACTGTTTGTCCAGCCGCACAACAATATCGACCAGTTTGAAGCCGCTTTGAAAAAAGCCGTTGCCGAGCTGAATTATAACGGTCTGTCCGTGGTAAAAGACGGCGGCAGGTTCCGGATAGATATTCCGGCGGCGCTAAGAACCAGCCATGAAGAGCATTTTGCGGCAGTCCGCGACGAATTTCTGGAAATGCTCAAGAGCTGTAAAGAACCGGCCAATCTCCGCGCCAATCTGATTCCCAAATATTCCCTGTTGGCCGACGCCAGAGAACTGGCCATGAAAAAATAACTGAACCTGAAGATATTAGTCGCGCCTGCGGCTCTGTTTCTTCTCATGCGGGTTGACTGACCAATATCCAACCGGTGGAGGACTGGAACAAACTTGGACATTGGATATTCAGTTCAAGATTCCTATACGTTCGAGTTGGAATTCGCACTCTTCGAGGCCTTCGATACACTGGTATCGGCAGCCTCTCAGAATACGAACTGATTCTCAAAATCTTCGCAATCTATGTTAAATTTTCAGCCGTGCAGAGTATAGTTATTCGGCGGGACATGCATAATACGCGCATTCCGCGAAAAAGAAACGGGCGCTGTAAAGTTTCTGATAGTCATAATGACATATCGCCTTTTTAACGATATCGCGATAAGCGGGATCACCGGCCAGCGCCACGATGGCGGCGGCGGCCAGCGGGGAGTCAACGAAATTGTGTTCATAATCACTCCGCTCGCCTTTCTTTTTCTTGTCGGCCAGCTCTGAGAGCCTCATTGCTTCAGCCTGCGTTTTTTGCGGGAACCATTGGGGATAAACTGCTCTCCAGTCGGCCGTGCCAAAAAGCCTGGTATCATTATTGTCAAATTTTTCGAATGCGGCCAGACCTGGCAGCGCCTCTCTGCATCCGGCAGTCAAACCTGCCTGAAACTGTGCTTTGATACCGGCGTCGGCTTCTGTTTCCATAAGATGTTTGAGCGATGCCTGGGAACCGACAAAAATCCAGTTCCAATGCTGTACCGATTTCCGGTTCCACTTCAACAGCTCGATATCCGGCCCGTAGCCTGCCGCGCAAATTTCAATCCGTGTCATTCCCCGTTTCCCGGGCCGTTCGGTCAGCGCTTTCTGATAACGCTCCATCCAGACTGGATTTCCGGTCATATCATGGACCGCTTTAAGCATGAACAGATACCGCGCCACATCACGAAAATGGTCACCTTTGAATCCGCCCCGGAAATTGCCTTTGAATGAACCGTCACACGGACATAGCCAGCCTTTTGATTCAAGTACCTCCGCAACTTCCTTGACCTTGGCGGCGATCTCCTTTTTTTCAGCATCCGACGGGATATTGCTTTTCCAATAAGCGTATAATCCCAGAAACCAGGGATGTGTCTGGTCGTCAGAGCCAAGCGGGTAATGACTTTTGCCGTCAGTTGCCATTCCTCGCACGATCATACCCGGCACGTCCGATACGGAAGCGCACTTGATGAGCCCCTGCGCGAGCCGCCGCGCCTGATCCTTGTCAGCCGGATCGCCGCTGCGCCGCGCCCGTTCGCAAACCGCTGGCAGATACAAGCCGTTAAACATGGGGCCGTTCTCGATGGGACAGAACCAGCCTATGGCATTGGGCCTTCCTGTTGCGCAGTCACCGGGAGCGGGAATCTCGCCGATGAAGTCAAGAATGATGCCGTGCTTGTCAATAAACTTGCTCCAGAGCGCTTTATGCGCCTCTTCAACCGCCTGGCTTGCAGTTCGTTGCGAATTCACAGGTTCCGCCCGTGCCGATGCCATTAACGTTAAAAGTAACACGAAGATCAGCATGATCAGAGAGATCGCAGTTGTTTTCATGAATAACCTTTATAAATCTTACGGGGTTCGCCAGATAATCGGCAATACCGTTATGTTGTTCTAAATTTACTTCAATAAAAAAATAAAACAAACACCGATATATCGGTGGTTTGTCCGCTGTATTTGACTAATTATACTTTATTTAAGCATAAGAATTTAATCTATAGTTATGTTATTTTATAAAGTTGAAGCGCAAGATATTTAAATAGCTCAAATAGAAATGCGTTATGGGATAATGCGCTCCCGGATGAAATAATATAATCGCAGGGGTGTTTGACCCGCTGCAGATGGAGACGCAATTAGCTGATTATTCGTTTTCGGTTTCAGCGTCGGCTTCGGTGCAGGATTCTGCAGCACTTGCAGTCGCGATGATGATCCTAAACTTTGTCAATCAGCTTGCGGACCCGGGTGTCGATTCCTTCTACCGACATTTCAATGGCCTGATCATGTCATAGGTATCGGAAACGGCCTCCATGCCATGGTATTTCATGTTGAGGACGATTCCCGCTTTTCAAAGGCGCTTTTTCATCTTCAGAATGACCTTGGACTATCTTAAAATTTAGTTTATCTTTTTTTACGGTTTTTTTTTAAAACTCTTGACAAATTAAAATATATGGTTATAATATAAATGAGATTCAACGTTGAATTAAAAGTTTTAAGGTACCCGTGAAAAAGTTGAGTACGGGTAAATATGAGCAGGACAACAGCAAGGCAGATATTGAAAAGCAGGCGGATATTTTTTCAATTAACCTGTTAAAAATAAAGAAGCAGCAAGGATGAGAAGAAAATTTACAACTTTAAAAGATATTGCGGAAGTCTGTAATGTGACATCGACGCTGGTATCTGCGGTGTTGAACAACCGTAATGGCAACATAAGTTGTTCCGATGCCAAGCGCGAGCTTATTCTCAAAACTGCTGAAAAAATGTGTTACAAGGCAAATTTTTTTGCCCGGTCGATGAAAATAGACCATGTTCCGATTGTGGGATTAGCGCTGCACCTGGAAACTCACGACAACATCGGCGAACTTTCAATGTATGTCAACAGCTGCCTGTCCCACATAACCTCGGCATTGAACAATTATAAAATTGAAGTTATTTTCATTCCGTATGTTACAGAGCAGGAGCAGCTTGGCAGATTGAACAACCTTTTGCGATGCAATATGATTGGCGGGATTATAACCAACATTATTCCGGATTCGCATTTGAAAATCTGCGAATTTCTAAAACAGGCGCATCTGCCATATATGATCATGGGCAATCCGCTGGATGATGAAGTTTATTGCACGTATCTTTTAACGGAAATATGCAACTTGAAAATAATGCAGATGGCTGAGGAAAATAAAAAGAAGAATTGCTTCCATATTATACAGGACGGGGCCAGCCTGCTGATACGCAGAATGCCGTTTGTCGATGGCGATATGTGGCATACTCCCGGAATAAAACTTGCTGATTTTAAAGAAGACCCTGATGGTTCTTTTTTTGCGGTAAGCGGTTATTATACTTGGAAGAAACTTGAAGAGCACAATTTTTTTATGAAGCATATGGTGCTGCTTGAATCGGAAAAATACCGGGATTTGATCCCGCAAAAAATGAATACGATAATTGCCAAAGACTACTTTGATACCATGGGTATGGTCTGCTATGTTTCTGAGACAATCTATTTATGGCTTGAAAAATCGATTAAGCCGCTTGAAAAGAGAAAAGTTTTTCGCGATAAACCTGATGATTTTAAACAAATAACATTTTTTAACGACTAATTTCAGGGAAAGATTTAGTCCTAAAAAGTAGAGGTTAAAATGAAAATGGCTGAAAAAACAGAAAGACGAATGACGGCAAGTTGCCTGGAAAAATCTTCCAGCAGCCCGGTTTGCTTTTCCGTCAGCCATGCCCCGTGAAACAACTGAGGTGACGCGACAAGAAGCAGGGATTGGGCTGATGAGTAATTTTTGTCAATAGAGTTTTAAAGAAAATGGACATTAACAAAAGTTCAAAGAAGATGATGAAACATGAACAACAAACCAGTCGGCCCGAAAAAAATCGGATTTTTTTCGGGGGTAATAACTTTTCGGGACTAAATCTTTACAAAGCAGGCACCGACAGTGAGGGCATGAGCGAAGTTGCGCTGCTCGCGGGAACATATTACGTCAAAGTCGCCGCAGCAACCTGGGTCAATGACGCAAGCTACACCCTGATCAATCAAATTAATTACTTCTCGGGGGATACTTATGAAAAGTATTAATCGTTTTGAAGTAATATCAATCAGCGATATGGAAGATATTAAGACATATCCAGTTGGAACGAAGAAAATTATTTACCGAAGCGCCATTGACGGCAAAACCGACTGGGCGTTATTCCGCGCCGGAGACCGAAAGAAAAACACCATCGTATATCTGCACGGATCGTTTTCTTTTGCCGACCAGATTTTTACGCGTCAGGATATAAGAAACTTCTGGCTCAAAAGAGCGCTTGAAGGAAATCATAATCTTCTCTCAATAAATATGCGCGGGACTTCATATATGAGCCCGGCGGCAACAGCGGATCTGGTTGATTTGCTTGACTATTGCAGGAATAATCTGAATTGCGATAAGCTGATTCTCCTCGGCGGTTCAGGTGGTGCATCGAGCGCAATGGCTTACGCGTGTCTGCATCCTGAAAAGATCAACGGCGTCATTGCCATGGGAATGTGCGATATATTTGCGCGCCTTGATTTTGCCCGTAAAAGCAAAAATGAAACGTTGCAGAAACTTGCAGAAGTTTCATTTGAAAGTTATGGCGGTTCCCTTGAAGAAAAACCGGAACTCTACAAGGCGCGTTCTATAATGGCCAATATCAATAAACTTAATATGCCGATAATCCTCACCATGGGGGAAGCAGATTGCCTGATACCTGTGGTTGAAACACGAAAAATCGCAGAGGCGATGAAAAATAAAAATAATTTCACTTATTATGAAATCCCGAACGGCAACCATGATTCAGCCGTATGGGTGGATATTGATTTGGAAAATCTGAAAATCATCGGATACGTACCGGAAGATAGATTTAAAAAATATTAATCAAGGAACCGTAAATGGATATTCTTCTGGGACTTTACAGTTAACACGTTTATTAAAAACCATCAACATTAACGGGGGACAGAGTATGGAACAACAGATCCGGATTGAAAAAATATTGAAGCAAGTTTTAAACACCAAACGATTATCTTTTAAAAAGGAGAACTAAAATGAAAAGAAATGTCTCAAAAAAGTCTTTCACGCTCATTGAATTGCTCGTGGTCATAGCGATTATTGCTATTTTAGCCGGAATGCTGCTGCCTGCTTTAAATAAGGCTAGAGAAAAGGGCAAATCTGTTAAGTGTACCGCTAATTTGAAACAATTAGGCACCGCTTATTTGCAGTACACTATGGAAAACAATGATTATATGCTGCCATATATTAACGGCACTAACGGCGCGCTGTGGTGGAGGAACGCCGGGAAGGGCCTTGGGCTTAGGATATGGGATAATGTTCCCAATCCCACAAATTCAGTATTTTTCTGTCCGTCAACCATGATGAATGCCAATTTGTACCGGCCCAATACCAGCGGATATTATATCTCCTACGGCTTGAACGTGGTATTATCCGGAACCGCAACCGAATTCAACCTGACCCCGAAAATCACCAAAGTCAAAAGACTGTCCTTGATTTCTCCGATAATGGACAGTATGAATCAAAGCAGATGCTCTGTTGATGGATTCAGCACCACTTATATCGCCACCGACAGACACAACAATATGCGTTTCAACGCCATGTATCTTGACGGGCACGTCGAATCGGTAAATTATATCTATTACAAACAAATATACAATCAATATGTTCCCGATAAGTCCGCAACTATATTTTTCAGAGGAACAGGTACGCCCGGTGGTTTTATTTTCAAATAATAACTTGCAGCATCTGAAGTTTTCCTGAATTTTAGAATGATATAATTTATGCGGTTCCGCGGAAAGGATACGCAGACTAATTTTCTGAAAAGGTTATATGATTGCGGTTCTTTTAACTCATCAAAAGGAAAAGAGATGGAGAGTAAATCGAATATTTTAATCGGCTGGGCATCAAGGGATGCCACTCCCGCAGGGAAAGTAAACCTTGCCGGACAGTTTAACATGCGCGTGACAAAGGAAATAAAAGACCCGCTGTCTGTAACCGCGCTTGCCGTTTCATCGCAGGACAATAAAGATTCTTTTATTTTTGTTTCCTGCGATACAGTCACAATCCCGGCAGCGCTTCTTGAAGAATGCAGAAAAATAATCAAAGCAGAAGCAAAATATTTCCCCATTGAGAAACTCGTTTTGAACGCCACCCACACCCACACGGCGCAGGATACACGCGATGGCGGCTATAACTACAGCGCGCTGACGCAGGAAGAGTCAAAAGATCTGCTCAGCCCGAAAGAGAACATGGAATTGCTTGCGGGGAAAATAGCTGAAGCCGCAATTGAAAGCTGGAATAAGCGCAAACCCGGCCTGCTGGCCTGGGGCTTAAGTTATGCGGTCGTCGGACGAAACCGGCGAGCTGTTTATCTCAAGGATTTTGCCGAGCAGCCTGATTACAAAGAAACGCCCGGAATGAAAATCGAGAAAAACGCTATGATGTACGGGAATACTGCCAATCCGTTCTTCAGTCACATTGAGGGCTATGAAGATCATACGGTGCAATTCCTTTTCACGTTCAATCCGGACAAAAAACTTACGGGTTCAATCATAAATATAGTATCTCCGTCACAGGAGACTGAAGGCATATCCCAGGTCTCGGCTGATTTCTGGCACGATGTCAGAATCCAGTTGAGAAAACAGTACGGTGAAAATCTTTTTATTCTGCCGCAGTGTTCGGCCGCCGGAGATCAATCGCCTCACTTGATGCTCAACAAAAAAGCGGAGCAGCGCATGCTCGAATTAAAAGGCATTGATTCACGGCAGGAGATAGCCCAAAGAATAAAATCAGCCTTTGACGACGCATACGGCTGGGCGCCTAATGATTTAAGAGGCGATTTACAATTAAAGCATATCTGCAAAAAAATCAATCTTTCGAAAAGGACTGTAACTGAGGAAGAATATAACAAGAATATTGAATGGATCAAACAGTTCCAGACAATGCAGTTAACATCATCACAGGAACGCTTTTTAAGCCGCTGCCAGAGTGTTGTCGAACGGTACGAAAATCAGTTGAAAGGCATATTCCCTGTTCAACCAGTGGAAATTCATGTGATAAAACTCGGAGATATTGTATTTGCAACCAATCCTTTTGAACTGTTTCTGGACTATGGCGTCCGGATACAGGCCGGAAGCCCGGCGGTGCAGACATTTATCGTGCAGCTTGCGGGAAAAGGCACCGGCACTGGCGGAACCTACCTGCCGACAAAAAAAGCTGAAATCGGCGGCGGCTACAGCGCATCTGTTTATTGCAATGTCGTTGGCTCAAAAGGCGGGGCGGAACTGGTTGAAGAAACGTTGAACGCTATTAATAAATTGTGGCAGGAATAATGGATTTAGACTTATTCAAATATTTATACGAGATGCTTAGTGAAAGAACATCCGTTCCGCGCCGCAGGTGCGGCATTGGGATAACCCAATAAATATGGGAGCCCCGAGTTTTTCGGGTGCTCCTGTTCAAATAAAAACAAAATCAAGTTAAAACCTGAAACATGAAACTGGATTAGGCTTTGACAGAACCTTAGCTTGCAACAGGAGAAAGAAGAATGAGAAAAATTTTGATCGTGATGTTTGTACTGGGTCTCAGTATTTTATCTGCAAAAGGCGAAGACCCGAATTTGCTGTTTGAAATTAATTTTGACAGTTATGCGGCCATTGCAGATTTTGCAAAAGGACAAAAAGCGCCACTGAACTTCAAGTCGGACCTGCAGCTCCGAATGTTCCCGGGAATTAACGGCAAAGGAAATGCCCTAAAATTGAATGGCAAAGAATTCTGCGCATATCGCATGCCCAAAAACTTTAACACCCAGCAGGGAACGCTGAATTTGTGGTTAAGCCCGCAGAACTGGAAATTCAGTGAAGAAAGAAATCAGATATTTTTCGATGCCAAGCAGGCGGACTTCCGGCTTTTGCTGTATAAATTCAACAATTTACCGTTTCCTGGAGTTTATTTTCAATATGGTAAAAGCAATCAGGGAGTACACGCTAAAATCAACCCGGTTGAGTGGGAAAACCGTCAATGGCACATGTTAACGGTAGTTTGGAGCAAAGATTTTTTAAAACTTTATGTCGACGGTAAAATACCGGAGAAGTACGTTCCCGGCAATGTTCATCCCGCCATTCCGGT
This sequence comes from uncultured Lentisphaeria bacterium, assembly GCA_903863035.1. Taxonomy (GTDB): domain Bacteria; phylum Verrucomicrobiota; class Lentisphaeria; order Victivallales; family Victivallaceae; genus CAIPAT01. Next base: position 21,962 of record CAIPAT010000165.1, on the reverse strand, counting down.
AAAGAAATTTGCAGAACCTCTGGAAATTCCGGCAACAGCTCAGGACGGCGTAATCGGGCTGGGCAACCTCCACCTGAGCTTTAAAACCGACCAGGGGGACGAAACCGCCTTCGATGAGCTTGCTGTTTATGACCGCTGTTTAAGCGATATGGAGATATTGTCGCTTTACGAAAAATATTTCCCGAGACAGGCCACAGAGAAACCTCCAGTTTTGACAATTCCGAAAATAGAATCCGGCATCACGCTTGACGGCAAAATCGATGCGGTGGAGTGGACCGGCAGCACAAAAATACCGTTTATGCAGGCATACAAGATCGCGAATCACCTTATGCCTTCCGATACATGGATGCGGGCTAAACACGATGGCAAATTCCTTTATCTGGGGTTTTCAACCAATCTCGCGAATACCCATTGCAAATACATGAAAAACGATGAAAACATCTACAGTGATGATGTTTTCGAATTTTATATCAACAGCAAAAACAAAGAGGTGCTGTGGTTCTGCATCAACGGCAGCGGCGCAATCTTCGATGCCAGAAACGGGGACCGGAAATTTGATTCAGGCGCGAAAGGCGCGGGCTTTATCAATGGTTCACAAGGCTGGAGCGCGGAAATGGCCATTCCGCTTTCAGCGCTCGGCAATCCTTCTCCGGAAGAGGCTTTAAACGGCAATTTCTGGACCCTGAATCACGCGAAAGCACCGAATTATTACTGGTGCTGGTATGGGTCGCCTGAAAATCAGGCCGGAACGGGGAAAATCTTTTTCTCAGGCCGCGCGGACGGTGTTTTCATCGAAAAGCTCGGCAATATATTCAACGGCGAACTTGATCTCGTCGTCAAATCCCAGGACAAAGTTGCTTTAAGCTTAACCGCAGGCAATAAAGATGATGCCGTGAACATGGAAAACATCGCGAATAAAGATTTTAAGAAAAAGCTTCCGCCGGGACGTTATCAGCTGACCCTGTCCGGCGCGAAGGACTGCTTTCTTTATGATTACGAGTTTGTCGTAAATTCTCCGCTCACGCTAAACTACAAATCATATCCTGCACAAAAAGTAATCATCGTGAAAACCGACTTGAATGGCGCGGGAAGCGGGACCATCGCCATGGCCCGTAACGGCGGGCTTAAAGGCGTGTTACGGTTAAGCAAAGGCGGCACAATTTTTTCCGAATCCACTTTTGTGCCTTCGCCGAACACCGAAGTAAAACTAGCGCTTCCGGCAGAACTTGAAAAAGGTGATTATGAAATAACCGCCTGCATCACCGGGAAAGATATTTCCCTAAAAAATACGGCAGGATTCCGCGTTCCCGATCCCGCGCCGTATCTTGCGAAAACAGCTTGCGACCATACGGTTCCGGATCCGTGGATCAAGATTGAAAAAGTTAACGATAATGTCTTTAAAATACTTGACCGCGAATACCGTTTCAACGGCTCGCCGTTTCCAGCGGAAATGATTTCCCGCGGCGACAAAGTCGCTGACCAGCCGGTTTTGAAGATAAATTCGCAGGAGGTCACGTGGAGCGATTTCAAAGTATCCGAGCTTTATGATGACTACGTTGTTTTTACTGGAAACGGCAAAAGCCCCGGCCTGGATTTCAAATGGAGAAGCGAACTCTGGTTTGACGGACTTTACAAATTAGACTATTCCATGACTCCGGAAACAAATAAGATTATTGATTCCATGATACTTTCATGGCAGGTGCTATCCGAATTTTCACGCTATTTTTTACAACACAATAATGAATACGTCCATATTCCGTGGCGGGAAAAAAGCATCCGCACTAATGTCAATATAGCGGATGCATCGTGGTTAACCGGCACAGAAAAAGGCATGCTGTTCATGCCGCTGACCAATGCCAATTTTGTATCCGGCAGCTTTGAACTCAAACGGGGGCCTGAAAATACTGACGTCACGGTAAATATAATCTCAAAGGAAGTGACTCTTAAGAAAACGGCGGATTACTCGATCTGTTTTATGGCTACCCCCGCCCGCCGTCCGCCTGAAAATTTCCGTACCATGAACGAAGGCGGCTATCTGGACAACCGCTATCAGAATCTGCAAATATCCAGTACGGATTCTCCTGCCAAAAACCCGCGCGGCGATGAAATCTCAGGCTATGCAAGCCACATCATGCGTTTCCCGGATAGATTCCGGAATGAATGGCTGAAGCCTTATGGCAGCATCCGGTTAACCCCCTACCACCAGCCAACGGGTATTTCACAACTTGATCCGGAATTTGATTATTATCTGGCGGAATGGCGGGAAACGCCCGGTTATATCCAGAGCAATATCAAACGGCAGGGGTATACTTTTGACCTTGTGCATTGCTGCGGTGAAGGCATCGCGGATCTGATGGCCTACAGGCTTGAAAAACTGTACAAGGACTTCCCTGAACTTGGCGGCATTTATTATGATATCTGCAACGTGAACAAATGCAACAACACGGCTCACGGACATGGCGGAACCGATGCTTTCGGTGCAAATTATCAGACCTCGACCGCAATGTCGCTCCGCAATTACCTGATGCGTATTTATAAAGTATCACATCAGCAGGGAAAAATAGTTTTTAATCATGCCCATAACTATTTCAATCCGATTGCCCATAATTTTTCCGACGTCTGGTATCCCGGCGAAAACGATGTCTGGCTTTACGGTGAAAAACCGGATTACTATTATTGCGAAGTTCCGGCGGGCGAATATCAGTCGGCCTGGAATCCGGTTATCCGGGGAACTGCAATTATCCGCTGCAATCAGGTTTCAAGAGCAAGCAGCTTTATGCCTGCGCTGAAAACTCGTGCCAAAGAATTAAGTTCGGAGAAATTTGCATATCGTTCGTTTGCCAGCGCCTTTTTGTACGATTTTAACGTCGACTCGGACTGGATAAACCATCGTGCCGTTGAACGATTCTGGAAAGTCAGAAGTAAACTAAATCTAAATCGCGCAGAATTTTTCGGTTACTGGTATCAAAACGCAATCAAATCGTCCTCTTCGGGGGTATATTGCTCCTATTACAAACTTAATGATGCGCCTTACAAGTATTTTGTCATAGCCGCCAATATGGGACGCGAGGATAAAAAAGCAAATATCGACATCGACTTCAGCAGCCTCGGACTCGATCCAGCGAAGATGGTGCTGACTGATCTCTGGAGTGAACAAAACATCACTGCGGAGGATTTGAAACAGCGCATTATTCCGGGTAATTTATTCTTTATAATCGGCATCAGGTAATAAAACCGCCGGTCGGCATTCATAACCCTTGTGAATTAAGCCGGCCGGCGACAAGGCGTAAAATGAAAAGTATAAAACTGAATTTAATTCCCGGAGACGGCATCGGTGTTGATGTAATAAAAGAGGGGAGGAAGATACTTGAACGCATTGCAGAATTGGATGGAAATATAAAATTTACCTTTAATGAGTTGCCTTGGAGCTGCGAGTACTACTTAAAACATGGATATATGATGCCTGCTGACGGATTGAAAATCCTTGCAGACTGTGATGCCATACTGCTCGGAGCTGTTGGATTCCCCAGTGTGCCTGATCACATATCATTGCGAGAGTTGCTTTTGCCAATCCGCTGCAACTTTGATCAGTACGTAAATCTCAGACCTGTAAAACTGCTGCCAGGGTTGAAGTCAACACTTAAAAAAGAAAAGATTGACTTTGTTGTTGTCCGTGAAAATTCCGAGGGTGAATATTGCGGGCGCGGACGCTTTGAATCAGAAGGAACTGAAAATGAAAAAGCAATTCAGGAGGCTGTTTTCACTAAACATGGCACTGAACGTATCATTCAATATGCGTTCGAATATGCTTTGAAGAATAAATTTAAAAGCCTTATCAGCGCGACAAAATCAAATGCATTGAATTACTCTATGGTTTTCTGGGATAAAATTTTCAACGAACAAAAAGCTGAATATCCGGGTATACAGTCAAGAAGTGTGCATATTGACGCTCTGGCCGGTCTTTTTATTATGAAGCCTGAAGAGATCGAAATTGTAGTGGCAAGTAACCTTTTCGGCGATATCCTGACTGACCTTGGTTCAGCCATGCTTGGCAGTATAGGACTTTCTCCGTCCGCAAATATCAATCCAGAGAGACATTATCCAAGCATGTTTGAACCTATTCATGGATCGGCTCCGGACATCGCAGGCAAAGGCATAGCAAATCCGATAGGAACTGTTTGGGCTATTGTGATGATGCTGGAACATTTGGAATTGAAAGATCCGGCATTATTATTGATGAATGCAATGACTGCGGTTCTTGCTGATGTAAAAATCCGGACTCCCGATATAGGCGGCAAATCCAGTACTTCTGAGGTAGTGGATGAAATTATATGTAAGATGACGAAGTAGGACAAAAGATATAACCGAAGGTTGATATATGATTAAAATAAAATGGTTGGGAATTAATGGTTTTGAGTTTAGTTTCAATGGGAAAACTATCCTTCTGGATCCTTATGTCACCAGGAATTCAAAGGCCGTCTGCAAGCCATCTTCCGTGTCAAAATATATAAGTAAAGCTGATTATATTTTTATAGGGCATTCACACTGGGACCATTTAGCCGATACGGCGGAAATAATACGGCAGACAGGCGCAAAAGTTATCGGTTCGCAGACGACTGCAAATATTTGCCGGACACAGAAAGTTCAGGAAGATAAGATCACAGAGGTTTCCGCAGGTGACGTAATTAAATATTCTGACTTTAATGTCGATTTCCTGGAATCACGCCACAAAGAGCCTTGTTTATATCAAGGATATTACAAAACGGTTCCAGACAAAATTTCAAGGGTAGAGGATTTTATTGAGGGAGGTACAATGGCATTGCGCTTCAATTTCGGTAATATTAAAATACTTAATATCGGCAGCGCAAATTTTGTTGAAAAAGCTTTAAGATGTATTGATTGTGATTTACTTCTTGTAGGTATTTCCGGACGTTCTGATTCTTTCATTCATGACCTGCTCAAGTGCATCAAACCCAAAATTGTTATACCGACGCATTTCGATTATTTTGAAACACCTATGGAAAGTCCAGGTATACGAGTTGATCTCGATATTTTTTTAAAAGAGGTTAATGAAGCAGCCCCGGGAATTAAAGTTCTGAGACCTGAGATATTAAAGGAACTGATTTTCATGACATGATTGATGTTAGTCGCACATGCTGACCCCCCAAAACTAGTATTTTTGTGTATAGAGCTGCAAAAGACAACCGCAAGACGCTCGCCCCGCAGTTGCGGGATTGCGATCTTTTTAGTTTATTCGCACTCTTCGACACCCTGGTATCGGCAGCCTCTCAGAATACGAACCAATTCTCAAAATCTTCGCAATCTATGTTAAATTTTCAGACGTGCAGAGTATAACTTCAAATCAAAAACTAATGAGTTTGCTTTCTCCCGTATTTGTTATTTTATCCTGTCAGGCTATTGTAGAGATTATCTTCAGAGAGCAAGACGGCTTTCAGCCGGATTCATAAAATGGATGTGCAACGACAGGAGAAAGCAGCATGGAAAATTTCGATGTATGGCAGGGACTGGCGGCGAAAGAGGCGGCATCGCTTCATAAAACCATTGATGATTTGAACTGGAACACCCCTGAAGGATTTGCCGTAAAACCGCTATACACCGCGGAAGATCTTTGTCAGTTAAAAAATCTGAATACACTCCCTGGACTGCCGCCGTATATTCGCGGTCCGCGGGCTTCCATGTATGTCGGGCGTCCATGGACAATCAGGCAGTACGCCGGATTCTCAACAGCGCATGAATCCAATGCTTTTTACCGTAAAAATCTGGCGGCCGGACAGAAAGGGTTATCGGTTGCGTTTGACCTGGCTACCCATCGCGGCTACGATTCCGATAATCCGCGGGTGGCGGGCGATGTCGGCAAGGCCGGAGTTGCCGTGGATACGGTTGAAGACATGAAAGTCCTGTTCGACCAGATCCCGCTGGATCACATGTCCGTCTCCATGACGATGAACGGCGCGGTCATTCCGATCATGGCATTCTACATCGTCGCCGCCGAAGAACAGGGCGTCACTCCGGAAAAGCTGACCGGCACAATTCAAAACGACATTCTCAAAGAGTATCTCTGCCGCAACACCTATATCTATCCGCCGAAACCTTCCATGCGCATCATTTCTGACATCATCGCGTACTGTTCGATTAATATGCCGGAATTCAACACGATCAGCATCAGCGGTTATCATATCGGCGAGGCCGGAGCGAACAGCGTCCAGCAGGTGGCGTTCACCATTGCCGACGGCATGGAATATATCCGGGCTGCGGTTGACGCAGGACTGCATATTGATGATTTCGCGCCGAGGCTGTCATTTTTCTTCGGCATCGGCATGGACTTCTTTATGAACGTGGCAATGCTGCGTGCCGCCCGCTGCCTGTGGAGTGACGCGGTAAAAAAATTCGGCGCGGTAAATCCGCATTCGCTGGCGCTGCGGACGCATTGCCAGACTTCCGGCTGGTCGCTGACCGAGCAGGATCCCTACAACAATGTTGTCAGGACAACGCTTGAATGTCTGTCCGCCGCGCTGGGCGGCACCCAGTCGATGCATACCAACGCGTTTGACGAAGCACTGGGGCTGCCGACTGAATTTTCCGCCAGGATCGCGCGCAACACCCAGATCATTGTTCAGGAGGAGTCTGAAATCTGCCGCACGGTGGATCCGCTGGCCGGCTCGTACTATGTTGAATCGCTGACTCAGGAAATCATTGACCAGGCCGGTGCGCTGATCGACCTGATTGAGAAAAACGGCGGCATGGCCAAAGCCATTGAAGCCGGGATTCCGAACCGGATGATTGATGAAGCGGCCGCAACCATGCAGGCGCAGATTGACGAAGGCAGCCGGGTGATCGTCGGAGTGAATAAATATCATCTGCAAAAAGAGGAAGCGGTAAACGTACGTGAGATTGATGACAGCGCCGTCAGCCATGAACAGATTGATTCGCTGCGCAAAATCAAAGCATCGCGGGATAATGCGGCGGTTAAAGCCGTGCTGGAGGAAATAAAGCAGGCCGCCGCCGGGAATGGAAATCTTCTCGCCGTCGCGGTCAAAGCGGCAAGGCTGCGGGCAACAATCGGCGAAATTTCCGATGCCATGGAAGAAGTCTTCGGACGGTATCAGCAGAAGACGCATTGCGTAACCGGAGTTGTCGCCAAGGTATTTGCGCAGAATCCGGCGGCCAAAGCGCAGTTTGATGCAATCCATGAACGGGTCGCGGAACTGGCGAAGAAAAGCGGGCGGCCGCCGCGCATGTTGATCGCTAAAATGGGTCAGGACGGACATGACCGCGGCGCGAAAGTGATCGCCAGCGCCTATTCCGACCTGGGCTTTGCGGTTGATTTCAGCCCCATGTTCTCTACTCCGGAAGAAGTTGCCAAACTCGCGGCCGCCAGTAATGCTGACCTGATTGGAGCGTCATCACTCGCCGCCGGACATAAAACACTGCTGCCGGACTTGATCGCGCAGCTCAAGGCGATCGGCAGGGAGGATATTAAAGTTGTTGCCGGCGGAGTCATTCCGCCGCAGGATTATGATTTCCTGTATCAGCACGGTGTCAAAGCAATTTTCTGTCCCGGCACCCCGATGCTGGAAAGCGCTGCCAAGTCGCTGGACGTAATAAACTCATAGACTAAAACACAAAACTCGGGAGTAAAAAGATGAGTCTGGTAATTACCGAAATGAAAAACCGCACAGGCGTTATCACCTTGAACAATCCACCCAAACTTAATGCCTTATGCAAAGAATTGATTGACGATCTGATTGCCGGGCTGAATCAGATAAAAGAACAGGACGCGCGCTGCGTAATTTTGCGGGCTCCGGCAGGCTGCAAAGTCTTTTCCGCCGGACACGACATCAGCGAACTGCCCAAAGGCAGCCGCGACCCGCTGAGTTATCAAGACCCGCTGCGCCGCGGTGTCCGGGCAATCCAGAGTTTTCCGGGTCCGGTTATCGCTATGGTTGAGGGCTCGGTCTGGGGTGGGGCTTTTGAATTGGTGATGAGCTGCGACATGATTTTTGCCGCAGACACCAGTACTTTTGCGATGACTCCGGCGAATCTCGGCGTGGCTTATGATATTGTCGGGATTCATAATCTGATCCGCGATTGCAGCCTGCACGTCATCAAGGAAATGCTGTTTACTGCCAAACCGGTCAGCGCTGAACGCGCTTTGCAGACCGGCATCGTCAACCGCACTTTTCCGGCGGCGGAGCTCGAAGCCGCCGTTATGGAAATTGCAGAGTTGATCTCGGTCAAAGCCCCGCTATCCATCGCCTTGATTAAAGAGGAATTGCGGGCGCTCAATGAAGCGAATCCGCTGACCCCTGACGAGTTTGAACGTTTGCAGGGCTTGCGCCGGGTGGTTTATGACAGTGATGACGCCAAAGAAGGCATTGCCGCATTTTTTGAAAAACGCAAACCGGTTTTTGCAGGAAAATGAATTAGGGGAAGTTCTAAAGTGCTAAAGCACGAAGAGACAATACTCTGAAGAGTGGAAGTTATTAATGAATAATAAAGACTTTAAAAACTTTTAGAGACACGAACAAAAGGATATGCCGTTAAAGTTATTTTATTTCTAATATCATTTCAATGCTCAACAATTGATGGCGTCGTTGCTAAACAGATATTGCGTTCCGCTACATCAATTGGAGCTAATTATCGGGAGGCAAACAGAGCAGAATCAAAAAATGATTTTCTTCATAAAATTGGTATTGTTGAAAAAGGCAGCGGAAACTATGTATTGGTTTGAAATAATGGAATGCACATGGAAATTTACTCAGAAGCAGCAGGATGAATTAATCTGGCTGAAAAATGAAACATCAGAGTTGCTGGCGATCTTTTCAACCATATCCAAAAAATCCAACCTTTAAGGGTACAGGCTATAATTACTTTAGAACTTGCTTTCTGTATAACTTCATAATTTTAGAACTGGTTTTATGACTTTGGGATTTTAAAAACTTTAGAACTTTAGAATTTGTTTTAGGGAGAATGTTCATGAGCAGTTATAACCGTTTCCCGGTCATGTCCGCGGCGGAGGCAGCCGATTTAATCCTTGATGGCAGCATGGTTGCCATCGGCGGCTTTTCGCCGGCCGGAGCTCCCAAGGCCGTACCGAAGGCGCTGGCTGAACGCGCGATCAGTCTGCATCAGGCCGGGCACCCTTTTCAGGTAAGACTGCTGTCCGGAGCATCCATCAGTGCGAGTTCGGAAGACTTGCTGGCGGAATCCGGCGCGGTCAGCTGGCGCGCTCCATATCAGACTAGCGGCATCATGCGCAAAATGATTAACGCAGGGAAAATTGATTTCACTGATATGCATTTATCCGAAATAGCCCAGATGGTTGATTACGGCTTTTTCGGGGAGTTGGATTTCGCGATTATTGAAGCCTCGGCCATTGATAACTCCGGACGCATCACTCTGACCACCGGCATCGGGGCTGCTCCGACTTTTGCTGCGAAAGCTAAAAAGATAATTGTCGAACTTAATGCATATCATTCGCCGCGGCTGGAGGAAATTACCGACATCGCGTTCCTGAGCGCACCGCCGGACAGGACGCCGGTTCCCGTCTGCCATCCAATGGACCGGATCGGTTGCGGTTATCTGACCGTGCCGCCGGAGAAAATCGCCGCCGTGGTTGAAACAAATTCGCCGGACGAAATCGGTGCATTCGCGGAATGCAATGATACTGACCGCAAAATCGCCGCCAATCTGGTTGAATTCCTGCTAAACGAACTTGGTACAGGACGTATCCCGAAAACATTTCTGCCAATCCAGAGCGGCGTCGGCAATATCAACAATGCCGTTCTAAAAGCGCTGGGCGAACATCCGGATTTTCCGGTATTCAGCATGTACACCGAAGTTTTTCAGGACAGCGCCGCGGAACTGATGGATAAAGGCAAGATTTCCGGAATCAGCGCCTCCAGCCTCACTGTAGCTCCAGCAACGCTGGAAAGAATTTACGCGAATTTTGATTTTTATAAGTCTAAAATAGTACTGCGGCCACAGGAGTTGTCCAATAATCCGGAAGTCATCCGGCGGCTTGGGGTTATCGCACTGAATGTCGCGCTGGAGGCGGATATCTACGGCAATGCCAATTCCACGCATCTTTTCGGACAGAATATTATGAACGGCATTGGCGGCAGCGGGGATTTTGAACGCAACGCTTATCTTTCCGTGTTTATGCTGCCGTCCACCGCCAAGCAGGGTTGCATTTCGTCAATCGTTCCCATGTGCACGCATCTGGATCACAGCGAACACTCCGTCAAAGTGATAGTGACGGAATACGGTGTCGCGGATTTGCGCGGCCTTTCGCCCCGTGCAAAAGCGCGGGAGATTATCGAAAAATGCGCCGCCCCGGAATACCGCTTCTATCTACACAGTTATCTTAACAGTGCAAGCGGCGGTCATATCGGACATGATTTGTCGAAGACTTTTGAACTGCACCGGAATTATTTGCAAACTGGTAAAATGCTAAGTTGAATAACAAAATCCAGAAGTCAGGAGACAGGGGACTGGTGACTGGTGACTGGGGACTGGTACTGGTGACTGGGGACTGGTGACTGGAAAAAAACTTTAGAACTTTTTATGAGGTAATCATTATGGAAAACAAGTCGTTAACAGGAATTACCGTTATTGATTTCACCCATGTACTCAGCGGACCGTTCTGCACGATGATGCTGGCGGACCAGGGGGCGCGGATCATTAAAGTCGAACGTCCGGATACCGGCGATGACAGCCGCGCTTTCGGCCCGTTCTATGACGATGACACCTCAGCTTATTTCTGGTTTGCCAACCGCGGCAAGGAAAGTATTGCGTTGGATCTGAAAAATCCGGATGACCTGGCGCTGGTCAAGCGCATGATTGGCAAAGCCGACATCGTGGTGGAGAACTTCAGCCCCGGCGCTATGGCCCGCCTGGGTTTGGACCCGGCGGAACTGGTCAAGGAATTTCCGCGCCTGATCGTCTGTTCGGTTTCAGGATTCGGCCAGTACGGCCCGCTGCATCAGGCTCCCGCCTACGACACCGTGGTGCAGGCGCTCTCCGGCATCATGAGCGTTACCGGCGAACCTGACGGTGCGCCGACCCGTGTCGGAACTTCCATTGCCGATCTGTCGGCAGGCGTGTTCGCCTATGCGGCTATCGCCACCGCGCTGGCCGCCCGTGAGCGTACCGGACGCGGCACCACGATTGACGTGGCGATGCTCGACGGCATTTTCAGTCTGATGGAACACGGCCTGATGGACGCGCTGGCCAAACATGTCAATCCGCACCGCATCGGCAACCGGCATCCGTCCATCGCTCCGTTTGACACTTTCCAGTGCAGTGACCGCATGCTTGCCATCTGCTGCGGCAATGATAAACTTTTTGACGCCATGTGTGTTACGCTGGGGCTGCCGGAACTGGCGCAGGATCAGCGGTTCAACTCCAATGAAAAACGCGTTGAGAATTACGGTGATTTAAAACCCGCTCTGGAAGTTGCGCTGAGCGCCGATACAGCAGATGCGTGGCAGTCCAAACTGGAAAACGCACATATCCCGGTCGGATTGGTGCAGACCGTCACCGAGGCGGAAAACATGCCCCAGATCCAGGCCAGGAATATGGTGGAAAATGTCGGCGGACGCCAAGTGCCGGGTTCTCCTCTAAAATTCGGTGCATACGATTCCGCCTGCACTAAACAGCTTCCGCCCAAACTGAACGAACACGGCGAAAAACTCCGCCAGGAATTTGCGGCGGATTGACCTGCTATTTTGCGGCGAATGTTCTGCGGACGTATTCGAGCAGGAAGATGGCGGCCGGCCAGGGTGGCATTCAGTGATTCGCTACTGCCCGGAATCTGGATCGTCACCGGCATGAGACAGTTTCGGCGAAACTGTCCTACTTTGCCCGTCCCGTGGCGTTGCCTTTCACGCCAGCGCCACGAACCAGCGATGGGAGTTGTAGATGCTGTCATGCCGCCATTTTTCCGGCGAGATCTCCCACTTGCGGAGAAAATTACGGATTAACAGACTGTAGTTCGGCCCGCTCCATGGATCATGCATATAGACGCGCCCGTCGCGGACGCCGAGAAAGACCACATAATGCGGCACGTCGGCCAGTACCAGCAGCGTGATCTGCCATCCCGCCGCCTTAAGTTCAATCAGCTCTTCCAGCGATCCCGGTTCCCGGGCAATAATGTCCAGATGATAATGTGCCGCCAGTTTGTGCCAGTTGGCCCGCGGCGTGCCCTGATGCGCGGCGGCCTCCATGATGGCAATAAGTTTTTCTTCGGTCTCCTCGATGCCCATGGAATGTAGCATCATTCTGGCGCAGGCCGGACCGCAGGAAAATCCTTGTGTCTGTTTATAATACCGCATGTTATATCCCGAGTTAATGAGGTAATTTAAAAAGTAGTCAGAATTCAGGAGTCTGTAGTCAGAGTAAATCCGGATTTGATTCCTAATCTTATTCTGATTTATAGATTCTAAATTCTAAATTCCTGCAAAACGATAGTTTTGCAATTGCCTCTAATATCTTTTGATTAGAAAAATACACCGTTATCCTGAAGATTTCTGCCGCGATAATAGAAAAATGAAAAGGATGCCGCAGTCACAGTGAACAGGATTGCTGCCAATGTTCAACTTTTAATACGGCTGAAGTCCCATTAAAATTTAACAGGGATAGACAGGATGCACATGATGAGAAAAGCCTGGAAAAAGATTCTTTTCAGTTAATGGCTGCGTGAAACGCGGACATTAACTGAATGAATTTTATCCTGCATATCCTGTTCATTCCTGTTAAATAAATGAACTGCCTTGCCGGGGCCTCCGCGCTAATTCGCGACGCTACTATTTTGCGGCGAATGTTCTGCGGACGTATTCGAAGAGGAAGATGGTGGCGGCCTGGGCTGCGTTCAGGGATTCGCTGTTGCCCGGCATCGGGATCGTTACCGGAACGGAACCGTCCAGTTCCCCGGCCCCTTCGGCTTCGCTGCCGATAATCACCACGGATTTATTGAACAGGTCGGGCGCGGTGAAACAGTTCACGCCTTGATGCGGGTCAGTGCGGTAAAAACGGTTGTATCCGAATGCGGTCAGCGTCTGTTTAAGCGTCTTAAGGTCGGCAAACTGGCGCAGTCCGATGGTAAACTGGGCGGCCATCGCGGAACGCAGCACTTTATCATTGAACGGGTCCACCGAGCCGGCGGTGTACCACAATTCTTTCAAGCCGGCGGCTTTGACTGTACGCAGGATAGTGCCGAAATTGCCGGGATCGCCAACCCGGTCAAGCACGAAAACAAACGGGTCAGCGGGATGTTTTGACTCCGGCACCGGTTCCGGTTTTTTTGCCACTGCCAGAATTCCCTGGGAGGCTATAGTAGCTGAGAGCTTTGAAAACTGACTTTCGGGAATGCGTACCGGATTGTAGTTGTCGAAATCATGGGAAAATTCTTCAGTGCAGACCAGCAACTCCAGCAGGCCGGGACTGGCGGCGAGAAAATCGGCGCAACATCTTACGCCCTCGCAAATACAAAGATCGTATTTTTTTCTGCCGTGTCTGGTATAGAGGGCCTTGATCAGCGCCTCCTGGTTCTTGGTAAGTTGTTCCATCAGGCAGACCTCCGAAATTTAAAAACTTTTAACCACAGAGACATCCAGCAGTCGCGGGACTAACCCGATAGTTAGCAAGAAACAGAGAATACTTTTTCCCAGATTCTGGTTTCCAGTCTCATGATTCAGGATTTATTCTGTCTCCTGCTCTTAATAAAAACTACTTTTTCGGAGCTGTTTTAACTGCCGGGGCGGCGGCTTTGACGGGCGGAACCACAGGCTGAACGGGCGTATTCATCCGGTTCAGCGTGAATTTGGCCTGGGTCTGCCAGAAGCTGATGCCGGATTCCTGCTGCTGCATTTCGCTGACAGTCGCCTTGGCGTTTACTGCTTTGGTGAGATATTTCTCGGCATTGGTCTTGTCGCCGTTTTGGAGATAAAGTCTTCCGGCTCCGAAATTGGCTTCACTGCGGAAATCTTCCGGGCTGAAAAGATCAGCGGACGCTTCGACAAATTTGGCGACGGCCTGTTCGGTCTTTCCGCAAAGTTCCAAAGCATAGGCTTCGTCCAGACGGATTCTCCAGCGCATTTCCTCCGGCAGTTTTGACGCGGCAAGAATTTTATATTGTTCAAAGGCTTTGTCAAAATTTTTGTCATGGACGTAGATTCTGGCCAGACGAAGGCGGGCACCCAGCGTAGCCGGTTCAAACGGATACTGCTTGATTGCCTTGAGAATCTTTTCCTCCATCGCTTTATAGTCCGGAGTTTCGTCTTTGCCGACAACTGGTTTTTGTGCTGCGGCAAAGACTCCGGCCGCGTTGTTGGCCTTGATTTTCTGCCATGCCATGTAAGAGCCAACTGCCGCGACGCCGAGAATAATGGCTGCGCATAAATAGATAATCTGTTTCCAATAGGTCACAAAAAAGAACTCAAATTTCTCGAAATCATCAAAAACCGTAGAGGTAATCTCTGCGTCTATGGCTTTTTTATTTCTGCCCTTCGTAATATCTTTTGTCATAGTTATGTCAGCCCTTTAATAGTTTGATTAAATGTGAAGGATATATTCTAGACCTGTTCCGCGTCAAATCAATTGTTTTTTGCAGATAAAAACATTTATTTTTCATGGTTTTGCGGTTTTAACAAAAAAATCCGGCTATTTCTTTTGCACATCCGGCAAATCGATATTATGTTTTACCTCTAAAATCCACGCTGTAAAACCGGGGTTGCTGTTATGAAAAAAATCAGTTGTATGGACGCCGCCGATGCCGCTTGGCGGAAAATGGTTGTTATTCTGTTCAAGCCGTTTACTTTTGCGAAATGGGTTACGCTCGGATTCTGCGCCTGGATCGCGTATCTTGGCAGCGGCGGCGGCGGAAATTTCAACTTTAATTCTTTCGGCGACCGCAACGCGAAGAATCCGAAACACAATGAACAGATTAACGCTTTTGTCAATGCCTTGAAGGAAATCTTCAATGGAGACTCGGGAAATATTTTTACCAGGACGGCCGAACAATGCCATATCTCTGTTAATTTACTGACGGGCATCTGCGCGGGAATTGCCTTTGCCATTTTAATAATTATCGTTTTATCGCTGGTTCTTGCCTGGCTGAAATCCCGGTTTGGATTCATCCTGCTCGATAACCTGATCTATGATCGCACGGATATTGCCGGTCCGTGGAAAAAATTCAAGACCTGCGGGAACTCCGCTTTTCTGTGGCGGCTGGTCCTCTGTATTGTCTCAATGGCGGGATTTATGCTTTTGCTGATCTTAGGTTTTGTCAGCATGCTGCCATGGTTCAAATCCATTCTGGCGGCTAAAACTTTATTGAAGCCGGACAGTACAGTAATCACCTGGATGGTCGTTGACGGTTCGATCACCCTGATATTCGGTCTCCTTATCTCTCTTGTTTATTTTTTATTCGAGCAATTTGTTGTTCCGGTAATGTACTGGAGCAACCTTAAAGCAGTCGAAGCCTGGAAAAAATTTCTGGCGCTGGCGAAACTCGATATTGCCGTTTTCATAAGATATGTTCTGCTGTATATCGTTTTTTCGATGATGGCCGGGGGAGCAATACTTATTGCCTGTCTGGCAACATGCTGCATCGGTTTTTTACTGCTGATAATCCCATTTGCAGGGACTGTAGCGATCCTGCCGGTGCTCGTCTTTTTCCGGCTGTTCGGAGTGGAACTGCTTGCGCAATTCGGTCCGGAATACAATATTCCTGTGCCGCCGCCGGAACCGCCGGCTGCGAAAATCATTGAGCTTCCGCCGGAAGCATAGTCTTCTGCTCAAAATATAGCCCCGAACTTTTTAAAGAATCGGTTCGGGGATCAGGTTGATCTACAACGCTTTTGCATCCGTGAGGATGAGGGGATAATCCATCAGCGGCAGATTTCGGATGACAGTCAGATTGCGCTTTAACTCCATCACTGTCGTGCTGTAGATTTTTCCGCTTACCGGATCAACGAGAACAGGCTCATCCATCTTTTTCTCCGCTTCGTTCCACACATGGACCGAGTGGGATGATTCGACGGGGCTTTCGTTCTGCATGTCAATGGGGCGGTAATAGACGTATAGCGGATAACCTTTGCGGGTGTAGGAATCGGCGACAGCCGTCAAATACTTATCCCGGTCGCTCGTCCAGGTGGGGTCGCCGCAGACCGTATTGGCCAGACGGATGAAAAGGTCCTCTTTGATTGTATCCTGATCAAACAGGGCACATAGAGAGCGCAAGGCGAAATACGCCTTTTTCGGACTATAGGAAAGTCCGTTGAGCAGTCCCAGCATGACAGGTTTGGTCTCCTTCCCGTCCCCCATCACATAGGGTCTCTCCATCAGGTCGGCGGTGTGGAAGTAGGAGGACAGCTCCAAGCCGTGGCGTAGATCGGTGAGCAGGCGGCGGGTCACCCATTTGGCCTGGATTTCCTCGTTGATGTTGCGGATGCCCAGCCATTCATCGTGATGTCCGGTCATTACCGAGGGGCAGCCGGTTTCGCCCTGCCAGAGTTTCACGTTCGGCGCATGGCGGGCGAGCAGACGGCGAAGGAAGGCGATGGCCGAAGCGCAGCCCCACTCCGGCACCAGATGATAGGCATGAAAAGAGAGCGCATAACAGCAGTCTCCGAGCCCGGCAAGCAGCGCCTCTTCGATGAAATTGAAGTCGAATCCGCACACGGCCCCGCCGATGATCCTGGCCTGCGGATCAACACGGTGCACCACTTCGGCAGTCAGACGGGCGAAGCGGGCGTAATCGGCTCCGTTGGGTTTCACATTGCCCCAGCACCATTCCCCGTTAGGCTCGTTCCATATCTCCCAGTGCCGGACCCGATTGCTGTAGCGGGTGACAACAGCTTCAACAAAATTTTTCCAGGCAGTCAGCGCCTCATCTCCATAATACATGGGTACCGACCCGACGCAGCTGGCATGAGGTGCGTCAGTGCAATATAGTATATTGCCATAGCTGAGACTGAACCACGGCTCAATACCACGGGCAAGGAGATTGTCCGCAACTGAATCCAGCCAGGCGAAATCGTAATGGCCTTTTTCTTTTTCACAGCGTGACCATCCGGTCTGGCAGCGGGCCCATTTAACGCCGCACTCGGCCAGCGGCTGGTAACAGGCATCGGGATTGAAGAGTTCGCGGTCGAGGGTTTCAAAGCCCACGCTGATGGCGGATGACCGGATCTCATCCGATTTTTTAGGCATGAGATTGCTGATGTGTTTCATCCCGTAGGCCCAGGGAAAAGGACCGGCATTTTCATTAAAAATCATGACGAACTCCTTGCGTGCAGACACACGGTTGCTGTTTGATTATGATTAGAATATTCTTTCACCTTAGGAGTCGTTCAAAAATAACTGGCACTTTCTACTGGTCCTCCGGGGAACTTCCGGCTCCGCCGCTTCGTTACAAAGCGCTACAGCTTTGCTCCTCACCGGCGAAGCCGGAATTTCTCCCGGATACCTCAGTATAAAAATACCACTTATTTCTTAACAACTCCTTGGATTCTTTTTCATATACATCCTGTTCATAAGCGCGTCAACCAAAGGGCGACCACCGACCTGGCGGGAATCTCGAAGCTTCTAAACTCGCCGGGCTTGCCTGGATTCGCCGCCGTCTGAATTTCCCTGCGATTGGAATCGTTGCGTGCTTCCAGTGAATTGCCGGTCAGGCACTGCCATGAGGAAAGAGTATAGCGTGACCGGGCCGTAAACTCCAGTTTCCTGGATGAAGCCTCCTGGTTGACCAGGAGTACTCTCAAGCCGGCTGGCGCAGTGACGACCCCGGCGGAAAAAGAGGCCCCCGGCTTTTCAAGGTTTGTCTGGTCGCCGGAAGCCTTGGCGGTTACCACCACTTGCCCTTGCGCGAAACATTTATTTATGAGTCGGAAAAGATCGGCCTGACCAGTGAGATAAGGAGCTGTCGGCCGGGTCTTGCCGGTCTCATCCCGCTGCGAGTTGTAATAAATCCCCCATGGTCCGCTGGAAAAGGAATGCATATTGGCGGCGGCGACGGACTGGCATGTAAGCATGCGGTTGATCCAGTCGGCGGATGAAAGGCAGCCGATAAGGGCATGGGTGGCGTACCAGGATTGTTCCCATCTGGTCTGCCCCGGAGCTTTTTCCGGCCAGAAACCGTATTCGGTGATCAGG
Source organism: uncultured Lentisphaeria bacterium (assembly GCA_903863035.1). Classification (GTDB taxonomy): domain Bacteria; phylum Verrucomicrobiota; class Lentisphaeria; order Victivallales; family Victivallaceae; genus CAIPAT01. Next base: position 3,782 of record CAIPAT010000165.1, on the reverse strand, counting down.
AAGCGGATGCGATTACTGCCGGTGATCGCCAGAATATCACTTTCCATAATTTTCTGCCGGATGGTGAAAAAACTATTATCGGGTTGAGTTCCAGTAAAATGCCGGTTGCCGAAGTATGGATGATAGACTAGAAAGTCGATTTCAGAGCCCAGTTCTTTCAGCACGGTTTGATGCCATATTTTCCAGTCTCCTCCGTATTTCGCCTTGTAGTCTTTCTGGTGGTTCATGGTTGAGGCCTGGGCGGCGAAGCGCGCCCCGGGGTCCGCGCGCCGTATCGCCGCCATCACTTTGCGGCAGCGTTCAATATATGACTGGATGGAGGGATAATTATGGTAAGCGTCACTGCCGTCCGATTCATTGCCCAGTTCCCAGGCATAGACGGAGATGGGTTGTTCAACTCCCAGGGCCACCCGTCTGGCCGCCCAGTTTTCACCGCCGCCCTTGTGATTGCGCGGATCTCCGGTCAGAAATTCGGCCAGATCGGCAGCCTCCTGAGGATCTTCCATGAGATTGACGCACCAGATGAACTTTGCCCGGGGGTCGATAGCCCGTACATGTTTTATCCACTCGACAGGACCATAGCCGACGACGTAAGGGCCGCACCATTTTTCCAGCTTCTGCGGTGTCCGTCCGTCCGGCGGGCCAATGGCTTTTTTCCAGGACAAGTATTGAGAGCTAGTTCCTGAAATGCGTGAAAGATTAATGGGGAAGCCGCGCATCAGTTCGAGATGGTCAGACCGCAATTCTCCTTTATCGACGACCGACTGCTGGCCGGTCCAGTCGAAGTTGAACCCCAGGATGCCCGGGTCATATGGTTTTACGATCTGCTGTTCATTGACAGTAAGTGCAATTGGCGAAAGATTCTGCGCGGCAGCCAATTGGCCCAAAGCGATCAAGATGAATAAACCCAGGTTAAATCGTCCTTTTTTCAGCATAAATGTCACCCTCCGGTCAGTATTGCTTGCAAATAATGTATCGCAGGTTAAATCACTTTCAGCCGGCCGTCGATAATCTGAAACTGGTCGCGAAGATTAATGTTTATTCTTTGGAAGACTTTCAGTTTTATCCAGTTTGTCCAGGCGTTCCTGCAATTTGGACAGCTTCTCCGCCAGCAGGCCGAGTTCCTGGGTCAGTTCCTTGATGCGTTCCGTCTGCTTGGAGATGACGATGGAATATTGCACCAGAATCAGCAGAATGGCGGTAATCAGCACCAGCGACAGCGTGTACGGCGGATAAGCAATGCCGATGAAATCGGAAACCAGTTTTAGCACCTGCGGGGCAAGTGACAGAACAATTAAAATCGTTCCCATGAAAATCCAGATCAGCGAATAGGCTTCCTTGATCAGCTGTTTTCTGATGGACTCAATGATAAAAAACATAAAACAGAGACTGCAGATGAATGCTACTATCTCAAATTGATGGGCTCCAAAAAATCCGTTCATATCAGCGCTTCTCCTGTTTTACAGGCGGCCTCATCGCAACCATGCAGATCGCGAACATGACCTTGATCATATAATATACCGATTTCATGGGGGAGATGGAGGACACTCCGCCAAGGCGTGGATTCATTTCCGTAAAAACCTCTTTGATGCGGAACTGATTTTTCCCGAGCAGAATAACTTCTTCGGGTTCCGGATAGTCGAATGACGGATAGCGCTTGGCCAGGAAAGAGAGCGCCCGGCGGTTATAGGCCCTGAACCCTGAAGTGTTGTCGGTAATCATCTGCCGGATCAGCGCCGAATTCACCAGGAAGAACAATCTGATGCCCATACGGCGGAAAAACGTTGATTTGAAGCCGTCATGTTTGGCGCAGAAACGGGAACCGATCACGACATCCGCTTCGTTTGCTTCTATCGGCGCGAGCAGTTTACATATATTTTCCGCTTTGTGCTGGCCGTCACCGTCAAATTTTATCGCCAGCTCATAGCCGTTGCGGTGGGCGTATTTCAATCCGGTCTGGACTGCCCCGCCGATCCCCAGATTGCACGGCAGGTCCAATACGGTTTTAACTCCGGCGGCGGCGGCGACGGCGGCGGTATGGTCGGTGGAGCAATCGTTGATAATGATGATATCCATTTCGGGCACATGTTTCTTCAACGTCGCGACAACACTGGGGATGTTTACCTCTTCGTTGAAACAAGGAACAAGTACTGCAGCTTTGGCTGACATATCAAAATCTTCCTGTATATTGAATTGTAAAACAATTAAAATAATACTTATTCCACGCAATTCAACCCGGAATTGCACAGGACAAACCATATCCGGCAAAGAACTTCAAACGGACGGCAGCTCGGGGAACAACCAGGTCAGGTTGTTGTTGTTCCAGTCGAGGATGAATGAGATGGTGAATACGGCGGACCAGGCAAACCCGCAGGCGGCCAGGCCTTCTCCGGTCACAGGATGATAGTATTCCCGGATTGACGAAGTGTCACTGGCAACCCGGCCGAGCAATGTCTGCCGCATTTCGTCCGCCAGATCTGCGTAACCGTAATCCTTCAATCCCTTCAGCGCAAAAAACGACGTATTGAGCCAGGCCGGCCCCCGCCACATTGCCACGGGATCAAATCCGGGCGTATCATAGGCGGCGGTGGGCATGCCGGGATAGAATTTCCGCGGATCGGCGGCCAGTTCCGCCATTTTTGCGGCGCGTTCCGGGGACGCTATATGAGTGAAGAGCGGCATAAAACAGGCCGGAGAAAGGACTGGACTGGATTTGCCGGTGAGCCGGTCGCGGTCAACATAGGACTCCAGTTGTTCATCCCAAAGCCTTTCATTGATGCGCCGGGATAAAGCATCGGCTTCTCCCAGCCATTTTGCCTGATCGTCGGACAGCTTAAGCTGTTCCGCGAGATAAGCCATGGCGCGGTAGTGGGATACCATGTAGCAGTTGAGGTCTATGGCCAGGAGCCGCTTGTCGTCGCTGGTTGATTGCTGATAGCCGCCGTCCCAGCGGATGGCGTTGTCCCATCCCGATTCGTAACCGGCATGGGTTCCGGCATAGAAAAAGAGGCCGTCAGTTTTGCCGCCGCGTTCATTTTCCCAGAACTCGCCCAGGCGGGCTAGTTTCACATACAGCTTTCCGAGACTGCCGGTATCCGGAGAACGATGCTCAACCACGGCTGCTGCCCACGCCATCACCGGCGGTTTGGAAAAGTCGATCACCATGGAACCGTTTTCCCAGATCACATCCGGCAGCATGCCATTGGGCTGCTGCTTGTCAAAGAGTATTTCGAACTGTTCGCGGGCAAAAGCGGGATCCCAATGCGAAAGTCCGACAGCATGAAAAGCGCTGTCCCAGTTCCACACGCCGCGATAAGTGCCAAGCGACGGCATGATTCCGCGATACGGTTTCCACGCGTCGCATTGCACAATATTGCCCAGCATGGTGGCTTGAGCACGTTTCAGCAGTTCCGCCTGTGCCGGCGTGACCGTTTTCGCAATCTTCGCAAGCCATGCTTCAGCTTCAACACCGTGACTACACTCACTCGCAGTTTTTGCCGACATATCAAAATCTTCCTGTATATTGATTTGTAAAGCGATTAAGATAATACTTGACCAATGCAAGTCAACCCCGGATTTTATACCGCTGAGCACAATGCTTTTCATTTTTAATTTTGATTTCCCCCATTTTGGACATCCGACACCCTTCCCGCATTCGCGGGAGACAGTCCTTATGCAGGAGGAGTCATCAAAGTAGGGCGGTTTTGCCAAAACCGCCTCATGAGCCAGTTTCGGCGAAACTGGCCTACTTAAAACTCTGCCTGCTAACTCCACTCCGATAC
>CAIPAT010000164.1 GCA_903863035.1 uncultured Lentisphaeria bacterium | reverse complement strand
TTCTACGCTATAGTTAAAATTGCATTCTATTTTCACAAGAGTTCGTCCTTTTTAAGTTATTAAGCAATCTTAAAATGAACTCTTGTGATTTTTTATCCAGCAGAATTACTGCTTAGGTCTCCATTTTGTGACGCGACTAAAAGTTTACTGCCTGAACCGCGGACAGGGGCAGGCATGGTACACCGATGTTTCTCTGGTTCCGGTTTCGCCGGAGCGTCTCGCATCGGTTTTTCCGATAAAATTCGGTTGTGAGCCGGCAGAAGGTAATGCAATCTGGAATGGCGGCAAAGCAGTTTTCAATACTTTTGCTGACAGTCCGTGCAGCCTGACCTTTGATTTCTGGGGCGATGTTAAAAAGTTAAAAAATCCATCTCTAGTAATTGATCTGCCTGGAGAAATTGAACTGGCTGACTGTTTCTATCCCAATCCTTCAATTAATTCGCTTAAAGTTGTTGTTCAGAAAAACGAAGTTGAACGCGAAGGGCGGAAGTATACGCGTTACACTTTTGAGAACGCAAAAAGCTTTGCTTCAATTAAGCCTGTACCGGCATGGCTTCGCAGTCTGTCCGTATTGTTCAGGCCTGCGGACAAAACAGTTCCGGACAAACTGTTCAAAGCATTCTGTTTTGTCCGGAACGGACAGGATAAGAGTTCTGAAAAAGTATTTTATATTAATGTGCTGCCCTCGATGCTTGCTACTCCTAAGCCGACAATATTCAAGTCGGCGATGCTGTGGAAAAATTATGATTTGGCGACTTCAGATATTGAGTTGTTTAAAACGATAATGAGCCGGTTTGAGGAAGCCAATATGAATTGTCGCGCATTAGGCGGCAATATTCAGCAGGATAAAATCTGTCGCGACCGCGGCTGGCGGATGTTCTTTTTCTATGGCAATAATATAATATTTACGCCGATTATGGAAAAATTCGGCAATAAATATGTAGCGTCAAAATATGACGGCAAGCCGTTTACAGGTCACATTTGCCCGAGTTTTCAATTGTCGCCGGAAGGAATAAAGACTTCCAGTGATGCGTTTGTAAAGGCGTCTGTTACCGCTGATTTGCGTAACGGGGATACAGTGGCGCTTGATTACGAACCGTGGAATTCCAGCGACTGGTGTTATTGCGGAGAATGCTTGAAGCGCTTTGCCGTGTTCTCCGGATTGAAAACTGTTACAACTCCGGATGCAATCAGAAAAAATATGCTTGACCGGTGGGCGGAGTTCAGGGTAAAAGACACTGCGGATATTTTGCGCGCTCATACTGAAATCGCCAAATCTGCCGGACGGGATATAAAAGTTGTTGACTATGATTATCCGTTGCAGTTCGGCAATATCGGCGGCCGCTTCCGGCAGATACCTAAAGACAGCCGCATCAGTGATGAATTTATAGACGCTCACTATAACAGCTATTATCATATTGTCGGCAAGGAAGCTTTCGACCTGATTTCACTGAATGCTGTAAATCTGAAAAAGCCGCTGGTATATCTGCCGTTGATCAGTCGCTATACCGATCCGGAGCAGCGCGAATATACCAATCTGAAAGAGACATTGTCTCCAGACCAGTTCAGGACTGCTCTGGTTTCCAGCGCGGCCTCTGGTGCTAAAGGTCTTTCAATATGGGATGGCTTGAAGGTGGACGGCAAATTTTTTATCGCGATAGACCAGGGGATGGCGGAAATTGCCATGCTTGAAGATTATTTCTACAACGGAACCCGCAATGATAAAATCGCCAGCGTTACTCCGGCCGCCGCAAAAGATGCAAAACTGCTGGAGGATAATCTCGGAATCAGGGTGCATGAATATCAGGGAAAGACATTGATTTCGTTGTTCAATTTCAGTATTGCCAAACCGCTGGTTTTTAAATTTAAAATGGACTTGCCGAATGAAAAATACCAGATGTCAGATCCGTTTGCGAAAAGCTATCCAATAGTATTTCACGCCGCGGAATTGCTGGACATAACGCTGCCCCCGAACGGCGTGAAGTTCATTGTTCTTGAAAAAGATAAATAAGATTAGCTGATTTCCAAGTTCATTCAATTACGATTCATGTTCCCGCAATTAATGAATGTAGTAGCACGATGGTATTTCCTTGAAACGATGTTACATTACTTTCATAAATTAATGGAAACGGAACAGATCGCTATGATGAATATTTCTGAGTCAAAAGGCAAATTTGTATATATCAAACTTGAGAATGATTTAAGAACTAATATTCTAAACGGTAAATTTGTTCCGGAGTTTCCGCTGCCTGGTGAAGTTGAGCTGGCGGCAAAATACAATATCAGCCGCCCTTCCGCAAGGAAAGCCTTGCAGGTGCTGGTAAAGGAAGGATTGTTAACCAGGCGCAGAGGCGAGGGAACATTTGTAGTTCCGCCGGAACAGCGCAAGATGGGGCTGGAACGGCGGAGCCTGCATATTGCAATCGGCATATCATGGTTGAATGCAGGTCTTTCTGAATATGATAATAAATTTCTGGAAGGAGCGGCCGAATACGCGCTCCGCGGCGGCCACAAATTATCGTTTTTCTCCAGCGACGCTTTCGACAGCAAAAAATTGACCGGAAATTTTAAGAAAGGTTTGCTGGATGCGATTGTCTGGGAGTCGATTCCTGCTGAAGACCTGTATAAAATTGATGAATTCATAGCTTGCGGTATCCCTCAGATCACTGTACATTTGAAATATAAAGATCTGCCTTATATGACCTGCAATTATATCGCGGCGGTTAAGAAGACATTCAATTTGCTTTTCGGGCTTGGACACAAGAACGTCGGATTTATAAACTGCGCCCATAATCAAATAATTTACAACGATTATGAGCGCGGCTATACCGAATTGACGGCTGAACTAGGCAAAGATTACAAGACAACTTACCGGAGAATTCCCAATAGCAATCTGGAAAAAGAGTTTAATGTATTGTCGTCATGGCTTAAGGGGCTTGATGGACTAGTACTTGGCGGATTCAGCTATCTGCTGCCAATGCTCAACTGGCTTGATGCTCATAATATAGTTATTCCGGATGATCTGTCGCTGGTATGTTTCGATGATTCGGCGGCGGCAAGAACGTATTCCGTTCCAATCAGTGTATACGAAAATTCACGGGTTGAACAGGGCAAACAGGCAATCCACAGTATAGAAGCACTGGTACGAAAACAGCTAGGTCCGCATGAACGAATTATTGTACAGGGGGAATTAATCGTCAGAGACTCCTGTAAATTACCGAATATCTTCCGTTAAATAGCGACTGCTATTCAATATTTTCCCGACCATGAAGCCTTTAATAATTCTATAACTCAAAGATATCCGGCAGACAGTAAATAATATTTTTTGTTTTTTTGAATAGTGCATGAATAATTGCTATTGACTTTTTTAATGCCATATGCTATAATTTGAATAGTGACATTTAAGTTACAATAGATTTACATTAGTAAAAAAGGAGATTTAGATCATGGACCGGAAATCAAATCCAAGATTTAGGCACAGTTTTACGCTCATTGAACGTGTGTCCAGGTAAGGTATCACTAAACTAGACGAATGAAATGTTTCGTCCATACCAATTGTCCATTTCAGGTATGTAGCCTAATCACTAGCCACTGGCTAACGCGTGAGGATAAAGTTGCGAGA
>CAIPAT010000163.1 GCA_903863035.1 uncultured Lentisphaeria bacterium | reverse complement strand
TTCGCAAAATTCATGTGCGGTACGAAAAAGAGGATGTCTCATTCCTTGGGCTCGTACAGTTGGCCAGTGCCATTATTGTTTTTAATCGAATCTGTTCAGTTTATCCGGTTTAAATGATTTTATTAGTAGATAAGCTCTAAGTTTTTTGTAAATATTGTTTACGGAATTTTCATTTATCCCGGAATTCAGAATAGATGCCGGAGCGGTACGCAAAAGTTCATTTGCAGATAAATTAAACATTTTACAGGCAGAGTCATTGCATTCGATTATCCGCTCCGGTATAGCGTTTGTACATTCGCAAAACAAGATGGCATTGGAGGTATTTTTTAAAATATGGTCAAATTTATCTTTTATGAAATTCAGATTCGCTTCGATATTTTTCCGGTTGGAGATTTCGAAAGCAATGCCGGCAAGTTTTACCGGGATGCCGTCTGCGGTTTTTTCGGTGAAGTTGCCTTTCATGCAAAACCAGCGGATATTGCCTTGACGGTCTTTCAGGCGCAGTTCCGTTTCATATAAGGTGCTGCCACCCCTCATCAGCAAGCCGATATTATCCTGCATAAGCTCGAAATCTTCGCGCGGCATTGATTTTTTCAGCATGCCGGGATCATTGATTAACTCCGGGTCCAGCCCGAGGCTTTCTGCTGTTTCGGCGCAGAAAAAGCATTGTCCTTTGCGCAGGTCATATACCCACCAGAGCGCTTGACTGTTTTGCAATGCCTGTTCAAGCAAAATAGCGGAATCCGGGAATAAGCTGTCTGTATTAAGTGATTTGTCTTTCATCTGCATCCTCAAGAATATATTACTGACACAAATTTCCCAATCTCTTACTATTTAAAAGACTATACAGCCATATATATGTGTCGTCAAATTAAAAGCATTGTACTATTTCATAAAACTCTGAATCGTATTAAACAAAACAGATTTGGAAATAGGTTTGGTAATATAGCCGTCACATCCGTATTTGAAGGTTTTTTCTTTGTCCTCAACCATCGCATTGGCGGTCTGGACGATAATCGGCAGGTCCGGTTTTTCCTTCTTGATCATCTGCGCGGCCTCCCAGCCGGAGAAGTCAGGCAGGCGGATGTCCATAAGCACAATATCGAGACGTGTGGAAAGGCTGATGTCAACTGATTCCTGCGCCGTCTCGGCATGGAGAATTTCAGCGCCGGTGGTTTCGAGCAGTTTATGAAGAAGCATGAAATTAATTCTATCATCTTCAACAATCAGAATTTTCTTATTAAACCAGTTGAAAATAGTGGTCTTCATAATAGACGTTCTGAAGTCCTTCTGCGAATCACGCACCGTGCGTTCCAGCGGGATCGTGAAAGTAAAGCAGCTGCCCTGGCCTGGTTCTGATTCCACCCGGATAGTACCATCCAGGAGTTTTATGAAGTTTTTTACAATGGCCAGTCCTAATCCGGTTCCCCGGTATTTTTTGGACAGAGTTTCCTCCGCCTGGCGGAATGGTTCGAAAATGGTAATCTGTTTATCGGCTGGAATGCCAATTCCGGAGTCTTTGACAAAGAATTCTATTTCGTTACCCTTTTCAAAATAACCGAAGTTGATAAAACCGCGCGAGGTGAATTTCATTGAATTGCTGAGCAGATTAGTAAGTACTTGCCGCAGCCGGTTTTCATCAGAATGAATAATACATTCATCGTCACGGAGGGACTTTCTCATTTCGAAAGTGATCCCGCTGGCGCCGCCTTGAGTAATCAGCGGTTCGAAGAATGCATAAAGTTCTTCCATCATTTTATTGACTGAAAAATCAGTTTTCACAATTTTACATTCGCCTGCTTCGATTTTGGAGATATCCAGAATGTCATTTATGATCTGCAGCAGATTATTGCCGCATTCGGTAATGATTTTTGCATATTCATTGCGCTTTTCGGTTGTCAGATCTTTGCGTTGAATGAGCTCGGCAAAACCGAGTATCCCGTTCATCGGCGTTCTGATTTCGTGCGACATATTGGCCAGAAAGATTGATTTCAGTTTGTCCGATTTTTCCGCTTTTTCCCTGGCTGACACCATTTCGTCTTCAATCCTCTTGCGTTCGGTTATGTCCTGAATGTAAACGCAGGCGTATTCGGTAGTCCCGATTGAGAGGTAGTCTACGGTGTATTCTATCGGGAAAGAATTGCCGGTGAGATTGTTCTTCTGTTCACTTTCCCCGCGGATCGTTTTGATTTCTTTCAAATTTTCCCAAATTGCCGCGACCGAATCTTTTTGCTTATTGTCATTGTTGTTAATAAACAGGATCGGAGTGCTTTTCAATTCTTCGCGCGAACATCCCAGCCGGTTCACCGCCGCGGTATTGGCATAATGGCAGGTTCCGTCCGGATTGCAGATGAAAATTTCGATGGCGGAATTGTCCACGGCAAATTTGAGAATATTGCGCTCGGTTTCAATTTTTCTGCTTTCCGTCAGGTCGGAAAAGAAACCGACAGAGCATTTTCTGCCGTCAAGCTCAATTGCTGACGCGTTGATTTCGGCAGGTATTATTACTCCGTCTTTTCTTTTGCATCTGGCTTCTGAAAAAATTATTTTTTCGCCGGGCGCCATTTTGAACCATTGGGAATCAAGCTCAAAGCTGTCCTCCGGGTGAATATCCTTCAACGATATCCGGAGAATTTCATCAGGCGAATATTTGAGCATTTGACAGATGGTTTTATTGGCATGTTTGATTTTGCCGTTTTCGCGGTCTATCACCAGAATGCCTTCGCCGGCTCCTTCAAACAGCGTCCGGTATCTTCTCTCTGAATCATACAGTGCTTCTTCGACACGGCGGGTTTCTGTTATGTCCTGAATTGTTCCGAAGGAGCGTACCGGTTTATTGCTGCTGTCATATATATGGATGCCTCGTTCATGAACATGTTTAATGGAGCCGTCTCTGAGCAGCAGGCGATGCATATGATTGAACTGGGTCCGGGTTTGCAATGATTTGAGGAATTCTTCCTCTACTCTTGCTCTGTCGTCAGGGTGGATGTATTGCAGCGGAGCTTTCTGGGTAGGCGTAAAGACCGTATCCTTAAACTGAATAATATTGTAAACTTGATTTGACCATGTCCAGACGGTTTGGTTGTAATCATATTCCCAGTGCCCGAGATGCGCGGTTTTTTCTGCTTCTTCCAGCCTCTCGGTGTATTCTTTCAGCCGCTGCTGGGTTTTTATCCGGCTGTCAATATTCGTGTTGGTTCCGGTTATGCGCATTGGCTTGCCGGCCTTGTCCCATTCTACGACATGGCCGCGGCAGAGTACCCATAACCAGTAATTATTTTTGGTTTTCAGTTTGAATTCAAGTGAAAACGGTTCCCCTGCTTCAATACAGGAATTCATGGACGCAAGGATTCTCTCCCGGTCATCCGGGTGGAGCATATTGATCCACACGTCCATGGTAACCGGAAACTCATCCGGTTCATAACCAAGCATGGTATAGCATTGCGGACTTAAAGCGGATGTATCGGTTGGAATCAGGTAATTGAAAATACCGTCATTTACGGCGTTGATTGCTTCGCGAAGATTTTTTTCGCTGCTCCTCAATGCATCATCGCGCTCCTGACTTCGTTTGAGAAGCCATCCGACCAGAATTCCGCCGATGATGCAAATGGCCAGGAAACATAAGCGATAAACCATTGAATTTCTTGGAATATCCCATATCAGAGAATCAATGATGCTTAACGGCTCGTGAGAAAACATGTAGTTCAAGTCTTCTTTGAAATAGAATATCTGATAAACGGTGTCGGCAATCCAGAAAAGGATTCCGAAAGCAAAAAAAATTCCGGTTATTTTTACAATTTTTTTATTGGGCCTGGTCATTTTTTCTCTTTTGATTTAAGTGTCAGATAATTATTCTCTGTGGCAAACAGCAGTCCCCGTGGAATTTTGTAATCAATTATTTTGGCTGTTGCATGATTAATAATCAGTTCGTACCGGTTGCTTATTACCGGATTTACATCTTGCGGACGGGTTCCATTAAATATCATGGCGATTGCTTCGGCATAATCAGCCGCATTTTCATCAGGGAAAGTTCTTACGCTGAAAAGAACTCCGGCCTCAACAAAACGTTCTCCGTACGGGCTCCAGGTCGGTATCTTATTTGCATGCACGGGTTTTATTATTTCCGGCAGATAAAGGTTATCTATAATCACTGTTATCCAGATGGCATCGGCTTCTTTGGTGAGCTCCCCGTATGCCCTGGAAAGCACTATGGCGGCCTCCGCCGGAGGAAGATGGCTGTATGATACGGTTTTAATTACAAGTTCAAACTTTTTTTCAGTGGAAGCTGATTTCAGCTCTTCAATATTGCTGACCAGCTTGGTGTTGTCGGAAGGGTCGTAAACAACTCCCAGTTTTTTAAACCCTGTCAAAAGGTGGAACATTCTTATCTGCCGGTTAATTATTTCCGGATCGTATTTTGCATAGATATGGGTAAAGCCGCGATCGTCGTTTCTGATGATTCCGGCGGTTTTAGGATTGATTGACGATATGACCAGAACTGGAACTTTATGCAGATTGGTCGCCAGATCCTGCCCGCTCCAGCTACCAAGCGCTAAAAACAGGTCAATATCTTTCGCGTCATTCAGCCGCGACAGTATTTCCTTGCGGTTATAATTCCTTTTATGGTTTTGCCATTCGGACGACCAGTAAGCGTTTTTAGCGAATATAAGATAATCGCTGTTAACATTGCTGCTGATATAATCCCAGCATTGTCTGGCGTCGGCATCTTTGCGGAGTCCACTCCAATTGGCTGGTTTCAGCCAGCCAAGCCGGGCCAGCCCGTCAACTGAAGCTTTAAGAATTTGAATATTATTACTGTTTTCTCCTGATTGCAGATAGGCAATGTTCCACTTGCGTCCATTATTTAAACGGGGGCTATTGGATATTTTGTCATCCGTGCCAAGTTCAGAGAAAATAATCAGCACAGCAGCGACGGCAAGTATCAATATCAGCATAACAGAAAGAACTGTTAATTTCTTTTTCAAAACAGCCCCCTTTTCAAGCTGGTACAAAATTTGCCGTGATTCAAACAAAAATTCAACGTATTATAATATTCCCCACGCTTAAATTCAAGTATCCATGAAGGCTGGAGTATGCAATATTTGATAATATTTCAGTTCAAGGCTGAAACAGATAGCCATCCATTTCATTCAGATGCTCCGCCGGTTTGCGATTTTTCCATTCAGCTGGAGGGAGCCAGCCGTCGGGGAGCAGACAGCCAAGACATGCCGCGCATGGAGATATGGTCTCCCACACCGTGAATTCGTTCTGATCAACCGCATACCCTTCGATGTTGGCGAAACGCCGCCATACCGGATAGAATTTATTCATTGCCGCCGTTATTTCGTCAAGACTCATATTCCTGCCTTTTGAAATTGATTCCGGCATCAGGCAGATGTCCAGACCGGGGAAGTCATGGTCTTTGCGCGCCTCATAGTTGAGCGCGTAAATCATTTTTTTCGCATTGTAATGGACATTGAAAGTATACGTATAGAGCGTTATTCCCGGCAGCGGGTCAAGGATGCCGTCGGTATCCGAGGGGATCGACAGCAATCTCGCCGGATAGTTTTTGCCAAGTCCGGTGGTCAGGGAGCGCCCCATGGGATTGGCACCGCACAGCCAGTCATTCAGCAGCAGCGCGGCATCCCGGTATTTATAGTTTCCGGTAATGCGATATGCCGTGATGAAAGAACGTCCCTTGTTAAACGGGATTGCGGCGCCCCAGCTGAGATGTCGGAAGTAGGCATGGTTTGTCGGCCAGGTTAAATTGCGATAAGCCAGTGCATTCTGGTTGGAAAGCCACTGCTCCGCTTGTCCGATCATTTCCGCGCTGTATGCTTTGGCGTATTGCGGAAACTGATCTTTGGCCAGAAACAGCTCCATCAGGAAAAACGGAGTCCGGGGATACTCCAGCTCCTGTAATGCAGCTTCAAACGAATTCCGGTCAAGACAGGCTTTATACTTGTTGTCGGTACTGTAAAGGTAAAGATTCAGCGCCGCTTTGAATAATTCTGTTTTGGAAAGTTTCGGCGATTCCGAGTATTTGTATTCAACATATTTCTTCTCTTCATTCAAGTGCTTCCAGGAGAATTTTACCGTATTCTCTGGATTGATCGCGTACTCGAACGCCTTGGCCGAGGACTGAAAATAGAGCTCGGCTTTGTCCAGGGCGCCGCATTGCTTGTAAGCCCGGGCCAGCATGGCGGCATACGCCGCATACTGGATAGTTCCCCAACGGGTGGGCAGGGCCACATAATAACGCTGGGTATCAGTGGCGGGGTTAATAAATTTAGGGTGACTGTCGGCTTCCAGCCAGCATCCGACTCCGCCTTTTGACGTCTGGGCGCGCCGCCAGAGTTCAATCCCCCATGCCGCTTCATCAATGATGTCGGGAATACCGTTGCCGGATTCAGGAATATCCAACTGCCCGTCCGAAAATTTTGCCGGAAACATAAAATACGCGGTGAGCAGATCTTCGACAATTCTGAAGTGGTATGACCGCCGGTCATAATCCGCCGCATCCCACCAGCCGCCATGCACATCCTGAAGTTTTGTGTCAGTCGCGGTTTCCCGGATGACTTTGAAATGTTCAATTTTTACCGGTTTCCCGTTCTCGTCCGTGTACCCGTAGCCCTTATTCTCATCTGTATCATAGTCGCCGGAGTTTGGCGAAAATCCGCCAACCCAGCTTTCCATATGGTCAGCGCCCATTACCCAGTTGGTATACGGCGGACCTTTTTTAATGCCGGAACGCTGGTGGTAAAGCCCTCTGGTGTGCGTATAGAAGGCCATGCCGACCGCATTGTTGCCGATTTCAAAATTCCAGGAGCGGCCGATCCCGGGAATCATGATATGATATTTCCCCGGCGTTTTGAATTTTGAAAAATCCATTTCGTAAACGTCCTCGCCGTTCAACGGCACAATTTCGTCTTTGCTTCCGGTGTAATATTGTTCTTTCATCCGCAATTTAATTTTGCTGGAAAAGGCACTTTTGCCGGTGGCTTCGTCGATCAGGAAAAATTCATGATCCGCAAAATTCGACAGATCAAGCGGTCCATGCGGTCCCAGCCAGGCGCCCAGATATGCGTATTTTCTGCCGGCGTCAGGCAGATAACCTACCTGATTAACTTTGATGGCCTGGGATATAATGGTATTTTCATCATAAACAAACGAGGTTTCTTCACCCTGTCTGGTTTTTACCGTATACTTGGTCCCGCTTTTTAGCGGTTCCGCCAGTTTCAGGTAGGCAAAATGTGCAACCGCTGCGCTGTTCACCTGGGTGAGGACACCGGTGGAAATAATCGGAACCCGCATCTGGCCGACAGCATTGATCCAGTAAGAGTTGTCGATGATCTGAAGCGGTTCCCCTTTGCCGGCTGAAATCTGGAAGTTGCTGATATTTTCGAAGTTTTGCTTGATGACCGGACGGTACTCGCTGATGACCTCCAGCGCTGCAAAGTTGTAATGGAAGTCATAAGACCACCTGGCGACTCTGATATCACCGGTATCCAGCCGCTTGAGAAAATCGCCGCATTCAATTTTGAATCGGTTGCACAGAAATTCATTGTAATCGCCGACAATACAAATCCATTGACTGGTGATAAAATGCACACTGATGGAGCCTTTGACGGGGAAATTTATCTCTTTGGGCTTTTTTCGCCGGACAAAGTCAATGGCGTTGCCAATCCCGGGTTTAACAACGCCAATATTTACCGGATTGGAAGCCGCAGACTGCGGCGTGCCTTTAAGCATCGCCTCTTCTTTGACTTCGTCCGGTTTTAACGCACGGTTGAAAACTTTTACCTCATCAATTTTGATTCCGGCAGCTTCTTTCCCTTCAGTGCTCCCCAGTATAAAATTACCATATGAATTGAGCCGCTGCACCGGCATCCGGTAAACTTCAATTCCGTCAATGTATACGCGGTATTCATTATTTTCATTTGCCGGCGGTACTGTCATGGCATAATGATGCCAGCGGTTGTCATCCAGCCGCTGATAAGCTCTTTTTATTGTATCGCCGACTTTGGTGCTGATTGTGCCCCATGGTGAAAAAAACAATGCCGCCGGTTTTCTATGCTGAGAGGAGCCGCAGCCGAAATCACTGGAATGGTAGTCATTGCCGGTATCAGGCCTGGTTACGAAGCCGCAGATGGTAAAACCGGTTTTATTGCTTAACGGCAGCACGGGGCCGGTCGCTCCGCCTTTGCCTTTGGGCGTGTCGGGCTTGACCGGTCCAAAACAACTGTTCTTGTCAGGAAGCACAGTATTGTCTGCTGAAAACTGATTATTGTCAGAGAGAGAAGTAAGATGATGATTATTGCCGGATGAATCATTGAAATTACCATCCAGCTTGTACCACGCAATGAGGTCTTTATTGCGGTCAGCGCAGAATCCGGAAACCGCAAAACAGCAGAACAGGATTAAAGGGATAATCTTTCGCATAGTATTTTCCTGTGTATTGAGCCAATTGTAAAACTCACGTTTTGCATGAATTCAGAAGTCATAATCCGGAATTAAGAATGAAATTCGAACTAAAATCCCGATTTATTCAGACTCCTTTTGCAATTTTAACGGCATGATTTTTGAGCAACCATAACTGGCATGCCTTACGCCATGCGTTATTAATCATCAACGTATTATTAACATATCCAACTTCATCAGCAATGTCAAGAGTATAGCCTGAACTTCCTGATACACCTGTGTCCTTTCCTGTTTAGTCCATGTTACACGCTTGTGGCAATGGTAAAAAGCGCATGAGCATTCGCCGTACAGTCCACTGTTTTACTGAAAGTATAAAACGGTTCAGTCCGGCCTGATTTTTAATTCCCTCGAATTCGGGGGAATTAAAATCCGGATTATATATCTCTTCCCAAATACCTAAGAATTCTATGGTGTTTTTATTTCTAAGCCAATTTTCTATAAGCGATAAACCATTCTCTATATCTTTAACCATATCTGTAAGCGAAATATAATCTTCGTCATTTTGAGATATGATCGTTATTCCTTTTCCCTGTACATCAATTTTCCCAGCCATGTTCACGCCCCCATAAGATTTTTAAACCCGTCGAATTCGATGGGTTTAAAGCTTGAACTGTTCAATACACTTCTTGCTATAACCGTTTGATGCCTCCGGCATCAGCGGCATATTCCCCATCAAAGTCCCGCAAGCATTCCCGCAGTCGCGGGACCACTCATAGAGTGGCCGTGCGATTCTTCTTCTCAAGCTGGAAGCTTGAGGTACTCTATTTATCATTTCCCCTCCACAATCGCGATTTTCGCTTCCGTCAAACCGTATAACGCATCAGAAAAAGATTTCTACAGTTCATTCTTTGCCTTCAATTCTTTTAATTTCTTTGTCAAAATCCGAGATATAGTTTTTATCCTGTATCTGACGGTAGATCTCATATTCCTGTTCCGCCTTGAGTTTAGCTTCCAGTGCGCTGATTCTGCCGCCGTCTTCGAGAATCGGATAATTCGCCAGCTCAAGAAAACTATGCAGAAAGGAAATCCAATCTTCCATTTTCATTAAAATCTGCCGGTCCGCACGGTTTTCCGCCAGGTCAAGATAGGCGGAAATAATCCGGTTCAACTCTTTTATATGCCTTTCACTCAGATAGTTTTTGGCAACCGTAACGTCTGATTTTAATATCTTGCCGGACGGCGCTTGCTTCCAGGTGGTCAAACCCATATAAATCTTTGTTGCGTCGGCTCCTGAATAAATTATTTCTGCCGCTGTTTTACCGGTAATCGCCCAATGCAGTTTGTTTTGGACCGTCGCGAAAAACTCTTTGGTGACTGGCGCATCTTTATCATAATCTACTGAAAGCGCATAAATGTCCGTGATCTTCTGATAAAACCGGCGTTCGCTGGCGCGAATTTCGCGAATGCGTTCCAATAGTTCGTCAAAATAGTCCCTGCCGAACGCCTTGCCCTGCTTCAGCCGTTCGTCATCCAGCACAAATCCTTTGATAATGAACTCTTTAAGCGTTTTAGTCGCCCAGATGCGGAACTGTGTCGCCTGATAACTATTGACCCGGTATCCGACTGCGATAATAGCGTCAAGATTGTAAAATTCCAACTCACGGGAAACATTACGGGCTCCTTCGGTTTGAACTATTCGAAATTTTCGAATAGTTGCTTCTTCGGCTATTTCCCCGCTTTTGAATATTTCTTTCAGATGATAGTTGATCGTATTAACTTCGACATTGAAAAGTTCCGCCATACGCTTTTGCGTAAGCCAGAAATTCTCATCCTCGAAGTAAACATCTATCTTTTTATCGCCCTGCGGCGTTGAGTAAAAAATGATTTCGTTAGCAATTTTATTCTTTTCCATTCCGCTTTTCCTTATTTTCAAAGTGCCGCAAGCATTCCCGCAGTCGCGGGACCACTCATAGAGTGGCCGTGCGATTCTTCTCAAGCTGGAAGCTTGAGGTACTATATTTATTCTGTTTTCCCGGTATTCCCTGAATTATCCCGCAAGTTGGCTACGCTTTTAAATACAGGCTTTAACGGCAACATTATCATTGAAAATTACAATATCCTCAAGAACATATCATAAATTGTTTTTCGTTTCAAGGTTATAAATGCAGCGGGGTTCGGGAATTATGGATTTTCCGTGCTGAACCCAGCCCCGGCCCGGTATCGTATCGCGGTTAAATCATAACGCCGGCGCATCTTGCGACGCTTTTACGTCGGCCTGTTTTTCCGGTTCCTGGGGGACTTCTTTCATGCCGGCTTTTACCGGATCAAGCCATTTGGGAAATGTTGTGGATTTATCGTATTGGGCATTTTTACAATCAGGCTTGAAGTTCCATTTGATGAATAATAAATGCAGATTACTAAAGAAATAGCGTCTCGTATATTTCCAGCGGCTTTCCCAGGGCCCTCTGTCACATCTGAATCCAAGCTTTTTAACGTTGAAAAGCTTGAAGAATAATATTTGGGCATAGTTGCGCTCAATAAATGACGCTTGCATCATCATTCCTATCGAATGGTAAAATTGCACGCCTGTCAGGTTGGTGTTCTCAAGGCTCGCTCCGGTCAGGTTGGAGTTGAAAAGCTCCGCACCGGTTAGATTGATACTCACAAGCTTCGTACCGGTTAGATTGGCTCCGCCAAGTTTTGCACCAGTTAGATTGGATCTTCCTAGCCTAGCACCAGTTAGATTGGCTCTCCATAACTGCGCGCCGGTTAGATTAAATTTATAAAGACTAATATTCTTTCCACTAAAAAAACCATTTTTTTTCGTCAACTCGAACTTTTTCATGGCTCTTACTGCTAATTACCGCATGAACAGCTTTGATGTATTCAGGGATCGCTTCTAATAGTTCCCTACGTGCTTTATCTAACGCTTTTCCGCTTTCGTGGGATTCAAATTCTCGATCATTTTCAATTGCTTTTAGAAAATAATCATATTCCGATCTGTTTTCCCAGAACTTATCCAGGTATTTTTTGAAAAACACATGCACCTGCTGCGGGAATTTCGTACCTTCCCGCTTGTAGTATTCGCCGAGAGCATAAATTGCGGCAGCGCGGCGGCCTTCGGAAATGTTCTCGTCTTCCGCCAGTTCCTGGTATTTGATGAAATTCGCCCAGGCGTCGTTGTCTTCCTTGAGCTTTATATCGCGCTCTTTTACTTGCAGGTCGCGTTCAATGTGGTTTTGATCAATATGTTTGGTTCTGTCCCGGAAATACCAGAGCATCAGGGCCGGCGCAACCCCCAGCAGGACAGTACCAAAGCCGTTAAACAGATATTTTACAACTTCAGGATCCAACTTCGGAAGATTAAACCATGTCTTCAAATGATCAAACGCCCATTGAGACTTATAAGCAACGAGCAATCCAGGCAG
Organism: uncultured Lentisphaeria bacterium; assembly: GCA_903863035.1. Taxonomy (GTDB): domain Bacteria; phylum Verrucomicrobiota; class Lentisphaeria; order Victivallales; family Victivallaceae; genus CAIPAT01. The sequence continues at coordinate 2,643 of CAIPAT010000163.1, read as the reverse complement.
CGCTTACAACAACCAGCGCGACAAGCCGGAAAATCGGAAAAGATCTTCTTATACCCATAATTCATTCCCCGTGATAAATTTACCTCGGATAAAAATATCCGTGGAATGCGGGAAATCAAGCGGCAGGAAAATTGAAAATTGAAAGTGAGTCCGCTTGCGGGTCCCGCGACTGCGGGATTGAAAAATTGAAAAACAGACGCTAAACGCAAAGGCGCAGAGACCGCAAAGCATTGGGGATTTTTTATCCACAAGGACACAGAGCGCAAGGCGTGGCATAACCACAACCAAAAAATGCGCCTTAACCACGAAAAGCATCCCGCAGTCGCGGGACTAGCCTTAGAGTTAGCAGGACACGAAAAAGAACAAATACAGCTTCACCATGAAGAACATGAAGGGGGTGAAGGAAAACCCGGGAACGCCGCTCTCCGCAGTGGCATTATTGATTTCGCCTTTGGCGACCAATCCTAAAGAGTACTGCAAGCATTCCCGCAGTCGCGGGATCCCGCGACTGCGGGAACAGTGGTTTTAGCCACTTCTGGCGACTGTTCAAGCTGGAAGCTTGAGTTACTTTACCCCGGATTCAATATTACTGCTGAAATTCTCTAAAAAAAACCTAAAATAACTGATTGCCAAGCAGCGAAAACACTGAAAAATATGTTTGACCCCGATTTTATTCTGGTTTTTTAATCTGCCTACCGAACCGCATCTGATGTTCGACGATGATTTGCTGTTTTTTCGCTGTCGGATGAAGCTTCGGATTTTTACGGAGTTCCAGCGGATTGAAAATCCCGGCCCTTCTGTGAAAATATCTTTCTCGCTGTTTTCACTCTCCTTTTGCCCCATTGACGCGGTTTTTTAACTAATTCTAAATTTGATGCGAAACCGGTTCATGCGCGTTTCAGAAGTTTACGTTGCTCCTATCCGGAATGCGGGTGGATGTTATTGTCGGAATAGCGTTACGATCATTCTATGATCAACTTTCCCATGGTAGATGGGTTATATATTCCAAGATTAAGCCGGTATCTCGGAGTGCCAATATTTTTCCCCCAGGTAAAACACTGTGTTGAGTCTCTAGTCATTATCCAGCGAATCAGGCTTATTTTCAATGGTTCCCTGGAGAGTCCCAATATCGCATGTGGCACTGTAATTTTAGCGTACCATCCGCACTGCTGTATGTGAATGTCGAACGAGCATCCATTTCGATTTGAATATAAATTCACTCTGTTGATAATTTCAATATACAAAGGATGAAAAATATTATTTCGACTAAGCGTCAGAATAATGTTTTCCGCATTCGGCACAATACTGCTTATATTTTTACAGCTTATTTCAAAATACAATGCTTGACTGTCTTTTTCTGCTTTCCAGCAAAAAGTTTCGCATTGTTCGAATTTTCCACTGCCGCAAATATAAACAGGAATGGTTGCCGTGTTTGACAATTCCAGGGTACCGGTAGCAATAGCGTTGCCTACCATTGAAAAATCTTCCAGTAACAAATCTTTCAGTAATTCAATTCGCCATTTGAGCTTTTCCGGGAAGTATTTATATCCTTCAGCCTCTGAATGGAAACCCAGTCGCGAGTCGCCTTCGCATAATTTTATCAACTGCTTGCTACGTCGGATTTCACCTTGTACGATATCTTCCATTTCATCTATAATATTTTTCTGCTGAAAATCATCTGCATCGAAAAGTTGTTCGCGCAAGGCATAAAAGCGTAGAATATTGTATCCGCTTTCAAACTGGACACCCAGCGCTTCCGCCAGTCCGATATCTTTCAGACGTGCCGGGTTATCGGTAAAATCATGGCGGGTATCGTTTAGAATCTCGACTCCACGATTCCATTTTTCAGACATTTCACGGCATAAGACAATTGCTTCGTCAATGGTATGATTTTCCAGACATTCACCGATACAGTCGCCGCTGGTACCGAATTCCAGTTGCCACGTTGGAGCAAGCGGCGTATCGGCATGGTAAAGATGTAACGGCCAGACCACGCCATCATGCATCGGTCCATAATATTGAAACATATTCGATAACGGATAATTGGAGTACCCCTCGGCAAACAGCATCCATGCGGCAACCGCATCATCAACATGACTACCCCAATCCGGCAATGCCAACTTTCCCAGAAAGTCTCGCTCGCTTCCTTTAAAATCTTCAAATGCCAGCATCCCGGCGGCCTTGTTCATGATACCGGGATAATTGCCAAAATACCAGCACTGCATTACGCTGGACACGCCAAGTTCATGCATTTTTTGATATTTACGGTAAAGCAGCGCCGGAACCGGAACAAACGGAACTGTCGCTACTTCATGCGAACAACCGACCTGAATTTTGGCAGACATTTGAGCCCCAGAAGCAATTGCCGATTCGGCAATTCTACGGAAACTATCGCAAGGGCCGGTATATGACAACCAGTAATCACCGCCTACACGCGGTTTCCCTAGCTGTTCCTTAGTTCCGCCTGATTCAAAATTAAATTGCAGGATGACATTGTCCGGAACATGATGGGGAATCTCAAAGACCCAATCGGCAAGCTTGCCAGGTTGAGGCATATACAACCAACTGATCAATTGCGCATCCGGATTCGCATCATGCATCCCCTTTTCCATCGCAGTTAAACTGCGGTGCAATATTTCCCAG
>CAIPAT010000162.1 GCA_903863035.1 uncultured Lentisphaeria bacterium | reverse complement strand
AAGATTACATTCTTCAATAAACAGCACAAAAATAACGAAAAGATGATCGCGCTCTATAAGGAGCTGATGCAGGGTTCCGGCTGCTTCACGCCTTATGCCGACTTCGAGGCCGAAGGCTCCAAAAACGGCAACTGGGTCGTTACCGGCAAAGATACTAAAGCCGGATGGAGTTTTGAGTACAGTAACGGACGGTTGCTGAAAATCACCGCCCCCACCGGCAGATTTTTGCAATTCCAATATATTCAGGACAAACTTGCCGCCGTTACCGAAAACAATGTCGCGCTGATCACCCTCAGCTACAATCCCCAATCTGTAGTTGCCGATAAACTCACTATCAACGGCGTGGATTTCGCTTTAACCTACAGTCAGCAGTCCAGTCTGTCGCTGGATAAAAATAAACTCGAACCCGCCGTCCGCGTCAACAATCAAGTGCTTGCTTCCATTACCCGCGGCAGTCTGAATCCGATTGTTTTCAATTATGACGCCGACGGCTATCTGGCCGGAATCGCCCAGGGTGTATTCTCTGAAAAACTCGCCGTCCAGCATGAAACTGAGCAGGAACGTCATGCTTTCATCAAGAAAATACAGGAGATGAAAGAAAAGAAACAGAACACGGTTTATACCATTCCCGACAAGCTGGCCGGACGCATCCTGAAAGATGAACTCTACACTTACAGTTATCCGGAAAAGAATGTCGTTGTCCTGCATGACAAAGCCGGACGGCAGGCCGCTTATAATTACAGCGATCTGCGCGGCATCCTGAAAGTTAAAGACTTTGCCGGACTGGAAACCTCCACTTACTTCTTCCGCCGCTATGACGTTTCATATAACGGCAAAATCCGCCAGGTTGTTGACGCTAAAGACCGTGTCGTGCTGAACTGCCGCTACGACAAAATCACCGGCGAGCTTTCCCGCGTCCGCGATATGGCGGATAATGAAACTTACTATGCCTACGATAAAAACGGCTGGCTGGCTTCAGTATCGCGCTCGGTTCCCGGCGGCAAACAGCCGCTGTTGCGCATCAACTACGACCCAAGAGGCAACCCGGTTGAATATTTGCGTCTGAATGCTGAAGGCAAAGTCGCCACCACCACCAAGCTGAGCTATAACAGCAACCGCGATCTGACCGCCGTGGACAACGGCGAACAGAGCATGAGTTTCAGCTATAACAATTTCGGCAAGCCGACCCAGACTTCCGATATTTTCAACCGTGCCGCCAAGTTTGAATATGACAAATACAATCGCCTGAAAGCCGCGACCGCGCCGAACGGCATCCGCACGGTCTACAGCTACACTCCGGCAGGGATGGTTTCGGAAATCAAGCGCTTCGCCTCGCTGGATGAAAAGGAACTGCTCTCCTCGCTCAAGATCAGTTATGACGCCGACGGCCGCGCCGTTGCCTATACCGACAATCAGGGGCGCGTGAAGAAGCTTGAACATGACAGCATGGGCCGCGTGATTGCCGAATATTTCCCGGACAATACCGCCGTCAAATATTCCTATTCAGTGCTGGGACAGTTGCACAAGGTCACCGACCAGAATAAAAACCCGATAGAGTTTGAATGGACTAAATTCGGCAGCCTCGGCGAAAAGAAAACCGCCGAAAATCAGGCCACCGACTACAGCTATGACAAATACGGCCTGCTCCAGTCCGTCATCAGCAAGCTGAAGAGCAGCAAAACCGCCGACCGTGAAATCAAGTATGCCTACGACGCCTTCGACCGCGTAACTTCTATTGATTACGGCAACGGACAGATTAAGACTTTTAAGTATGATTCATGGGGTAAAGTTCTGCAAACAACCCAGACCGAAAACAAGAAAGTTTCCACCGCCGACTTCCAGTACGATCAGTTCGACCGCCTGATTAAGAAGAGTGTATCTACTAATGATATCGCTGTCCGTCGTACGGACCGTACGGAGTATGAATACAATTATGACCGTTACGGCAAACGCACGGAACGCCTCATCACTTTCAATGACGGACAGAAACGTAAATCCGGCTGGGTTTACGACAAATATGGTCGCCTGACCGCGATGAACGACGAGGGCAAAACCGTCAGCTACACTTATGACAGCCAGTCCAGAATCTCGGTGCGCAAAGCCGACAACATCCCGGTTTACTACACTTATACCAGATTCGGACAGCTTGAAACCAAGTCTTTAGGTTCCCCTTACTCCGGCATGGCCGGCAACTCCGCTGACAGTCGTACTGTCCCGATTGCCTATATCAAATACTTCTATAGTCCGGATGGTCAGATCACCGCGAGGGATGTCAACGGCAACAAGCAGGACTACAAATACGACCTGAAAGGCCAGTTGCTGGCAGTGGTTGACGCTACTGGTAAAGCCGTCGAACAGTACGTTTACGATGCGGCAGGCAATATCCTGTCCAAAACCATTGACGGCAAGGTAACGACTTTTAAGTACGACAAGGCTAACCAATTGGTTTCCAGCACAGACGCAACCGGCAAAGTTACAAATTACGACTATGATGCTGCCGGACGGCTGACCAAAGAAGGCGATAAATCTTATGCCTACGGCTGGCTTGATAAGGTTGTCAATGTATCTGAGAATGGTAAACTTGCCGCGTCATTCGATTACGGGATTGACGGGCAAATTTCCGGCAGAACTGATGCCTCCGGCAAAAGCGAAAGTTTTACATGGGACGGCCTGGCATTAATCAAACGAGATTCCACCAATTTCGTGAATGAATCCGCTGTCACCGGCGGCAATCCAATTCTGGCCTTTGGTAAAGACAGTTCAAAAGTATTGTTTGAAGACATGCTGGGTTCGTCTGTAGGTTCCGTGGAAAACGGTAAGTTCAATGCTATTGATCGCACAGCCTTCGGGGAACTTGAATCCGGCGATAACAGTATTGACTTTTTTACAGGCAAACCGCAGATTGAAGGATTAGGTTATGCGTTCCTGTTCCGTAATTATCGTTCTGAACAAGGCAAGTGGCAGACTCAGGATCCCATAGGCTATCCCGACGGCTGGAATAACTTGGCATATGTAAATAACAACGTTACCATGTATATCGATTGGCAAGGAGCAGGATGGGTAGGGTATTCTGACACTGGAGTTCCTGGAGACACGACCACTGGTCCAGTTGTTATTGCCGAATCGAAAGGAGGTGCGCTCGCTCCAAGGCATACTATACAAATAATAGCAAAAACCGGCTACACGTTTGTAAGCAGTGATCCTGATATTATTTCTGAAAACGGCAAAATGATGAGGTCTTTCTATAATTATAGTTTTACAATAACAACTACAACTTATGTGCAAGTAAAAATTGAAGGTGCTGGTGACTGGGTTACTGAGGACGACACTATAACAACCACCACCACAACTGGCTCCTATGTAAGAGTCATTACATATATTTGGGAGTAATTACTCTTATGACAAAGCAAAATAACAAGAAGACATGGATAACTGTTGCCTTAATTATAGGCATTATAATCATAGCAGCCATTGTCGTCTGGTGTTGGATAAATATCCAATTATTAGGAACTGAGAAAAAAGTCGCCAAGCTGGGAATTAAATTAACTCCAGAAAAGATAGAAAGGTTGAATTTTACTGCTTCATATCAGAAATTGGCGGAAACACTTGAATTATTGAAACAACCGACAAAGGATGAATTGCAATTATTGCCTAAATCAGGATTTGGCGGGGTTTCTTTTTTAGATAGATCCCTTAATTCAGAGCAACAAAAAATTGTATCTAATTACATTGATCGAAATATGGCTTCTTTTGAAGCCATTGAGAAGGCGATTCCACCGATTAACAGCGTAGGAGAACATAATCTAGAAGAATTTAACCCTAAAGAAATTTTAAATATTTGCGGGAAAGTGATGCAGGGTAATCGTATATTTGCTGACGCAGTTGAAGCCGCTATTATTAACCACTCTTCCAGCAATGCAATATCTTTTTTAAAAGCAGGATTCAGATTATCTGATTACTTTAACATACAAAAGCATTACCTAAATAACTTTCTCTTTAATTTAAGTACTACTATTTGGCTGACAAATATCAATCGAGTAGTTAACAATTTTAAATTATCAGATGCGGAACTTCAAGAAATCATTGATTTGATGCACCGGCGAGAAGCTCAAATAAAGGAAAATTTTTCTAGTATGCTGGCAGGAGAAGCTTTTATTTATTGTAGCTTAATAGATAAGCGACAGCCGATTATCGCGGGGAAGCAACCATTTTGGACAAAATTGGATACAAGCAACACGATTTCAAGTGAATCAATGTTTATGCCGTGGTGGTGGTTAATAGGCTCAGCATTGGAAAAACAAGCAATGCTTGAAGATATATTGTATATTAAAGAGAAATTAATAAATCTTGACAATTATTCTGCAATTAAAAGTGACTGGGAAACTTTTGATTTACACAGGAACGCCCGTTTCTTTTCTCCGTTTAGCAAGGAGTATATTGATTTCCATTATATTTTTAAGCAGAACATCAATTCAATTGCTTATCTGCGTTGTGCAGAAGTAGCTTTAACGACCATTTTGTACCAACGAAAATACGGAAAGATTCCGCCTAAAATAGCTGTATTGAGTCCGGATTTCCTTAATGAAAAAGATTTAATAGATCCATGGATAGGGAAATTTCTTATAATGAAATATGGGAGACAAAAAGTGAGATTAAGTACTCAATATATCAGCAACAAAAATGTTGTAGAATATGCTGAACGGGTTTGTTTGAAAGTATATTCTGTTGGACCTAATTTAAATGATAATGAAGGGAGCGACGTATCAGGAACTAACTCTGGAGGTACAAATGACGATCCAACTTTTATTTTAATAGATCAAAATAACGCTAAATAGTTTAAAAATGTGCCTGATCTTTTTAAAGGATAGTTTGATATTGGTGTTTTTATTGCCTGGTATTTTTGAATGTACAGTAAAAATCGGTGTCAAATTTTAGTTTTTGTGCTTTCGTTGCTTGGTATTTTGTTTCAGTAATGTTTTATATTTTTCGTGCTAGAATTTACGGGGCAAAGCGTTCACTGATTTTAAAGGATTTGCCGATGATTGTTTCAAGAAATAAGCAGAATTACCAATACAAAGCCATGCGTTTTGTCACACGGTCTCTACTGTCGGCGCTGGTGTTGTTCATGGCATTCTCAGCGGGAGCTTACGAGAAAATCAACTGGCAGAGCAAGGCGATGACCGCCGGAAAAGCCAGCTTGACGGCTGACGGCTTCATTGTCTCCCGTGTGCTTGACGCCGCCAACTTCTCGCCGGAATTCCAGATGCCCCTTGAACTGGTTTATGATTCCGCCAATACGAATTTCAGCTTGTTCGGCTATGCATGGCGCTGCCCCCAGCTTGAATCCAAGCTTTTTCCGAAGCCGGACGGCGCGGACTGGATCACCCCCTGGGGCGAAAAGATTACATTCTTCAATAAACAGCACAAAAATAACGAAAAGATGATCGCGCTCTATAAGGAGCTGATGCAGGGTTCCGGCTGCTTCACGCCTTATGCCGACTTCGAGGCCGAAGGCTCCAAAAACGGCAACTGGGTCGTT
>CAIPAT010000161.1 GCA_903863035.1 uncultured Lentisphaeria bacterium | reverse complement strand
GATTTCGGTAATGTTAAGAGTTTGCGTCCGCAACAATTCTTTCGCCTTTTCTATACGGTAACAATTTAAATATTGCACCGCACTTACTCCCACTTCTTTTTTGAACTGGTGACTGAAATAGCTTTCACTGAGATAAACAGCCCCGGCGATATCAGAAATCGTAATATCCCGCTGATAGTTTTGTTCAATATATTTTCTGGCGGCCAGAATTTTATTTTTTTCGTTGGCCGACTCCAGGAACAGGAGTTTCGTCTCGCTTTCGACAATATAATTGCCGACCAGTGAGATAAGCTCCGTCATTGCGTCGATCTGTTTCTCTGACAGTACTACCGTTTTGAAATAATACTCACGCAACCTGGCTTCATCGAAGTTCATATTGCCAAGTTTCTCCTTTAATTCCCTGAACGATTTTTCCGTGGGCTTTCTTCTCAAAATTTGACCGCAGGTGAGCATCCCGATGAACTTTTTATTAACGAAAAGCGGAACCGCAATATCAATGAGTCCGGCATGACATTCATAAATTATATTTTTTCCGGTCAGCCTGCTCTCCCGCATTATTTTGATATCATCTTTGTGACATGCAGCGGCACCGCACTTAGTTCCTATAATCATCCGACATAGCGGATTGTAATGCTCAGGCGGGCACAAAGTCAGAATTTCTCCGTTTTCCGCAACAAAATCCGTAGCGATTCCAGTCAGTTTATAAAGTACGGAATGATAATCTTGAAGAATCTTTTTTCCAGCAATATTGATTGACATATTTATTCTCCAGGCTTATTTGTTATAAATGTCTTAACTTACAAATAATCTCTATATGTTAAATAGTCTACGTGCAATCAATTGGCCTCCGCAAAAAAGAATGAAAATAATTTTTTAAACCCACGAACCATGCCAACCATCTCCCCGTCAATCACTCGATGCACAATCACCAGCGCGAAGCGCTTTCCTGTTGCTGCGATTGGAACGGTGGTCAGGTGTCAGGTGTCAGGTGTCAGGTGTCAGGTGTCAGGTGTCAGGTGTCAGGTGTTAGGTGTTAGGTGAAGGACGGGGGGATTAAGAGGACAGAGCCGCACTGGTGCGGCAACGAAACTCCGTTGCGAAATAATAGCAAACAGAACTAAATAAGATGATAAGATGTCTTTCCCTTATGTGTCACAAACGGTGGTGATTGTCGTTGCTGATTTCATTTGTTTCTGAATTTCCTTATGAATCTTCTTCGCTCATTTTTTCATCTTCAATCTGTCTATGATAAACTCACAGTTGAGGATTTTTTCCTTGAGATCGGCGGCGGTGTAATAATAATGGTTGCTGGCTTCAAAGCCGATGCGGGAGTCGCGCATTACCACCTCAATCAGCCGTATGGCCAGTTCGATTTCCTCGTTGAGTATGTCCGTAACAGTTTGCCGGTCGCCGGAATCGCGCAACCGGACAAACCTGATCTGCAGATATGTGCTGCGGAAATGACAATAAGCCGCCTCCGCTACATTCATCAGATCTGACAGCGCCGCGGCGTTTTCCGAAGCCACTATTTCAGCGGCAAGTTTGAGCTGACCAAGTCCATCCGCCCAGCCGCTGCTTAATTTTCTGAACTGCTCTTCAAAAATATCTTCCGGATAGTGATTCCCCCGCCATGTTGCGAGATCATCATATGGGAAGCCGATCATGGTTGCCGTATAGCCGGTCGGTTTTTCAAAAAGCAGATTCATCGGTCCGAAATTCTGCGGCGCGGTATAAAGTTGCGGAGTACTGTTCAATGGAAATTCCTCGAATGCACGGTCAAAACAAGCCCATGCCTGCAAAACCAGCTCCGCACATTTGCTGCCGTATTTCTCTGATGCCAATTTTTCTTTCGGCAGTTTTAATAGTTCCAGATTGCCGCCTGGATATCCGCCCAGCGTCCAGTTAAGCATCAGATCTTTGACTCCTGCGGCTTCAAGATTGCGCAGATGCTTTTCCACCAGCCCCGGTACTGGAATATAAGGTATCGCCGAACATTCCCAGGTATTGTTCAACTGTACCTTGGCGACAGTTCTAATTCCGCATTCCGCGGCTTTCCGCCATAATCTTAATGCGACAGGTCCTGGTCCGACCTTGGAAATGGAGTAATCAATCACAGAACCCGGTACGCCCATTGCGTCGGTTGGCAATGCGGTTTCACTGACACACATCAGTTTTACGTCTTTGGGCAGCAGCGCCACCGCCTGCTCATCCCACTCCGGGGACCACGCCCATGTCCATGCAATGACGTCAGCTTCAGGTTTTATCCGGTGCGCTCCTTCGGCCAGCGCTTGATTAAGTTCAGCAATAATCACGGCAGGGCCGCGTTTCGAACACAACAGGCAAGGCGTGACGACATCGCGCGGGCGAGAGCAGCAGTTGGTCAGGTTTTCCGACATGGTAATGGTAAACAGACCGCCCAGCTCCGGCACATTGCGGAACAATTCGGAAATTCCGTCTTTAAGTGCATCAAGTACCGGCGCCTTGCTGGTACATAATGTGAAGCTCAGACCGTCGGTAGACTGTACTCCGCGCCAATCCGGATGAGTTTCAAAAAAATCCGGCGGCATTGAACGCGGTTCGTTCAAATATAGATAAACCCTGATACCATATTTTTCGGCTTTTTTGCACAGATTTCTGAGATTGACCAGACGGATTTGCCAGCCGTCCGAATATTTTGATTCGCCAAGCCAGGGCACCAGAGTATAAAGCGTTCCCTGCAGCCATACCGCATTGACTCCAGTTGCAGCATAATCCGCCAGCAGGCCGTCAGGGTATGGGTCAAGTTTTTCGTTGAGCAGGGGATCGCCGTAAACTGCCGAGTAGGAATAAGTCATGCACAACCCGGAGCGGCGATCTTCAGCTATTGAACTCTTTTTAGCGTTATTGCCATATCGTTTCAAAAATTCGAAAGGGTTGTCCTGACAGGTTTGATCATTTGAACGATATTTTGATATTACAGATTTCAAAATCGCGGTCTGCTGTATTTCCTCTGCCGTAAGCGGAACATAACATACCGCAGCGGTTTCAGGTTTCATATGGCCTAATTTATGCCATAGAAAATCATCTTCCTTTAGTATGTAAGCCAATTCATCAGGAGTAATATCCAGCAAATTCAGCAACTGATCATAAGGCAGCAGATGCCAGTTGCGCCGGATGATGGTAAGATATCCGCGCTCATGCCACAGCGGACACAAGCTGTCGTCTTTATGCAAGCCCATATCGGAAGCAAGTTCTTCGATCTGCATTGGCGCCGCCATAAGAACATGCGCCATTTTTTCTACAGTAACCAGCCCCCAGTTGCGCCAGATAACGGCTTGCAAGCGTGTCGGGAAATGCGGAAAATCCAAAGCTTGCATTGATTTCCCTGACGGCAGAACATGGATACTCATCATCAGCTCCTTAACTTTTGCGATATTCTGTAATTACTTCAACCGATAAAACCGCGCCGGGCTTAAGTACTGACGGACAACCGCCGACTGCCTCTATCTCCATAAAACCATTCATATCGCTGTACACACTGTAGCGGGTTCCTTTATCCGACGGCCTCGTTGACGGAGATGCGTCCGCGATATCAATATAATCCATGTTTTCCGGCAATTTGGACGCGGAACGTTTAATTTTAAGATTTTTATGCGGCAGATGAAGTTCAATCCAGGGAACGGATGCACCGATTCCAATCTGATAGCGTCTGGATGAATCAGTTCCAGTATGAACCAGACCGTCATTGACGCAACGACAATCATCACTGAGGTCGTACAGATCCCATATCTCCGCATTGGCTGCCGGAAACACGACCTCACAACCTGGACCGCAGTCAAACTGGCAAAGCGTCCACGGAGCCAATATACATTCTTCGCGGCTAAGGGTTTTCGACCCGATATATTGAATTGATTCAATGACTTTTACCGTCAGACATTTGTTACCCGGCGTCACCGAAACATCCCGGCTGAAAATCGCCGGAATCCCCAGACCGGAAGCGTTCACAAGATCTACTTCAGCTTCTATTCGCGTCCTGCCCTCTGTTTGCTCCATGACCATAAATCTGGCTCCGGTAAGTCCAGGCGGCACCCGCCAACTGCCGGTTCCATACTGGTAACCGTAACAAGTTCCTTCAGGAGCAGGCCACAGGCCGTCGCCGCCTGGATTCAAATATCCTGAACGAGTGGTTATACCCGATATTGCGGCAGGATTCACCCGGTTCATAACAATACCGTCCATTACTGTGTACAGACGGCCTTCCAGATCAAGTCCCGCAATAACGCCATTTTCAACAGTGCCGGTGATATGGCAGCGTTTACCGCCATTTTTAAACAGTTCAATCAGCTCATTGCCATTCATCAGCAACCTCCAAGGCGGTTTTAAAAACTCCGCCGCGTTTTTTAAGTTCCTGCAACAAAATTTCAAATTCCCGGCAGGCGACATCCCCGCAATTTTTTGTTATAAACGGCTGCGGGGTGACACTTGCTTCGCCGTAATCAATCGCGCCTTGCGGCATTTCAAAGAATTCCCATGGATGAAAGTAAAAACAGACTACCGGGCGTTTGCCTCTGACTGCGACATAATCAATGAAACTGTCGGCCTTCTCCAGCACAGCCTCCGCTGATACAGTGCGGAACAGCGGCCACTGGTCACGGTCACGCTGATATGGATCATTGCTGGTCATCGACAGATCGCAGAAATTCGGAATTTCCACAATCTTCATGCTGCCAAGTTCTGTCCATGCATTTTCGGACGGATGATAAGGATAATAAAGGTTTCTGTAATAATAAAGCGGCAGCGATGCATCGGATTTGTAGCCCAGCGATTCCAGCACGTTAAGCACTTTCGTGCTGCCCCAAAGCCGCGGACAGCGGAAACTCACCGGCCTGACGCCGGCCACTTTCTCCACAATCCTGGTTGCCTCGCGAATGCGTCCCTCAACTTCGAATGAAAACACCGGCCAGTTGTTGGGCAGTGGAAATATCGGATCGCCCAGTGTTTCATGTACCAGCCCGTGACAACCGGTCTCATGTCCGGCGGCACACACATCCGCCACTGTTTCCGGATTATTTTCCGCCGCATGGCCGGTCCAGAAATAGGTGGCACGTACATTTTTCCGCTGCATGATTTCAAGGAGGCGGGGTGTGCCGTGCCGCACCCCCTCATAATTGCTGGTAAAGGAACCGATATCGGTTTCCATATCGATTCCCAGCACCACATCAAATTCAGTTTTCATGACTGAATATTCCTTTAATTACAATTTCCCATAGCATACGATTTAATTAACCACAAAGATGCAGATTTTTTCTTGTTCAAATCCCAAAAATAAAACATTTTTAACCACGGAACACACAGAATACACGGTTTTTTGATTTAAGACCCAAAAACCTTTGTGCCTCTGTGTCTCTGTGGTTAAATTACAATTCTATATAATTTTAAACGGTCGTATGGATTTTGTCCATTTGCGGGCTGAACGGCACTGCACCTTTTTTGGTTATTTCATAACCGGTTTCAATGCGGACGCCGTGGAATTCCGGATGTCCGAAGAAGCTGACGTCTACACAGACAGTCATGCCGGGGACCAGCACATCGCTGCTGCCGGGACCGAAAAACGGAGATTCCGCCTCATGCAGTCCGATAGTATGCACAAACGGGCAGACCAGATATTTGCTCAATTTATGTTTTTTGAAATATGCTCTGGCAGGCGCATCGATTTCGCGGCCGGTCTTGCCGACAACAAGCTGCTCTTTCGTCAGACAGAACGCTTCGCGCAGATATTTGATGCATTCCTTCTGCCGTGCGGTATACTTTCCGCTAACCGGCAGCGCGTCACCCATGACCCCGGCATAACCGTTTACTTTGGGAGCCAGGCCGATCATGACCATTTCGCCATTCTGAACTTTCTTTGAACTGGCGGTCGGCACGACAGCATTGGCGCGTGCCCCGCTGCCGACAATCGCGCTGAAACCGAATCCGCTGGCACCGCGGCTTCTGGCGGCAAATTCTCCGGCGGCGGCGATTTCTATTTCTGAAACGCCTTCGGTAATTTTAGCTTTCATCGCGTCATAGCAATGGTCCGCCAGTTTAAACGCCGCGCGAATCTGCTCGATTTCCCATTTTGACTTGTTATATCTGAGCTTGACGTAATCGTCAGTCATGTCTACCAGTTCAACTCCGGCGAACCCGTCAACAATGCCTTTATAACAGGCGGCGGGCATTCTGCCGGCACCAACCAGGCCGACGCGTTTGACTTTACCCAGCGTCTTTTTCAGTTCGGTAAACAATGCTGGAAAATCAATGATCGTGGCGTTCGGATATTCTTCGTCCGGCACCATGAATACCGGAAAATTGCGGGTGGCGGTGATTGCGCTGTCCATCTGGGCAAAAGGTTCGCTCTCCGGGCCGCCGAGCAGCATCGGAGCGCCTTTGCGCGGAATCAGTACCGCACCGCTTTCAAACTGCGGACACCAGCCGGTCAAGTACCAGCCGTTACCGATGTTGAACTCATCATAATAGACCAGCGCCAGATCCAGTTTTTTGGCTTCGAGCAGCTTGCGGACATTGTCCAGACGTTTTTCCGATTCCTGTTGAATTAGGTATCCCATTACAGACCTCCGTTTGTTACAGTTTTGTTGGTTTTTTATGTTATAACTTGCCGTTAGGAGCCGTTCAAAAATAAACTTAATGACTTCCGGTATTTCGGTATTTCCACGTTTATGACCGAATTCAGTTGTTTGATTTTCCAGTGCAGATGCGCGGCGTCAGTCATATAATCCATAGTCGGCTCCCAGCCGAGACGTGAATCTTTTTCCACGATAGGAATAGTCGATTCCGCATTCATAATCTCCTCATTTCCCAGCGCAATAATTTTATCGAGGATTTTTCCGGCTGCTGCTGGTCTTTTTTCCTGCATAAGCATCCGGTTCAACTTATACCAGCGTTTGATGTTTATGGTAGTGGTTAAGCAATTATGAATAAACATTCCCAGCAGCGCCAGCCGTTCGCCGTTCTCGCGTTTGTTGCCGGTCAAGGATGCGACCGCCTGCTCCATGCTCACATTGCCTTCCTGCCACAGCTTGCGCATTTTTCCCAGATACCTGATTTCAATGTCCAGCCGCATTTGTCCGGGAGACTGCCTGGGATCTTCATACGGATGATACATGGTTTTAACAATCAAATTTCCAAAATGTGCATGTTCAGCGGACGGCAGCGGAATTTCCTGAGAAATGAACGTTTTATTTATATCCGGATGGAAGATGAACGGATAGGATGGACCGATTCTGCAAGGCCCGTACTGATCTTCATTTGTCGGTACATAACAATTCATGGCTTTGCTCCATAAATTCCACGCTTTCAAAGCGTATGCATATCCATCTTCGAAATCCCGTTTTGCTATTTGTTTTAAAATAACCGCAGCGCTGACAGTCGGCGTCCAATATCTGGCCTTGACCATTTCGCTGATGAAAGACGGAGTCCAGCCGTAATGATGGGATTCCATCAGTCCGGACAGGTTCCATTTGGCTTTGGCATACAGTAATGCTTTGCAGCGTTTGTCCCATTGCTGCGGTACCGGCTGATACGGTATAACCCCGAAATCCCAGGTAAGTCCGCCTGTATTGCACATGGTATAGAGTTTTATTCCCCGCCTTGCCGCCGCTTCCGCCTCGCTCGTAAAATATTGTCCGGGGCCGGGTCGCGAAATCGTATAGTCAACGCAATTATGCACCACGCGGCCTCTCTTTATCTGCTCGAACATTTCAAAAGTAACTAACAGAGTAATGTCTTCCGGCATAGAATTGATAAGTTTAAGTCTATCGGCTTCTGGAGCCCAGCCCCAGTTATATGTCCAAAATACAATTTCCGCGGAAGAACTGTGTTTCCTGACAACTTTTTTTAGCATGCTGAGCCATGCCGGATAATCATAACAGGGCCACCAGCCGGGACCGGGTTTTGGATCTGGAATCCCGTCCGGCGTCGGTTCGCCGAAAAGTCTGCCGCTAGTATTGGGATCCTTGCTCGGGAATTCGCATGATTCTCCAACCAGAATTATTCCTTTGGCTTCGGGACATGCCTTGAAAAGTTCGCCGTAAGTTCTGTCATAATATGCTTCTGCGTCTTTTTCTTCCGGATGTTTGCGGCTTTTGATGTAACTGTAAAAATATACATCCAGTCCATAGGCATCAGCCCGCCGGACGAGGTCGTTGAAATCCAGATAGCCGGAAGCAGTTTTATCCACTCCTTTGGCGAAAACCAGAATCGAATCCATCCCGTTATGGGCGATTAAATTTAAATACCGGTCAGGAAAAATATCCAGCCCCCAGCCTGAGTGGGTCATCCGCGGCTGAAATACCGGTTCTCTTTTAACATCAGTTTTATGAAGATAAGGCGCTTCTTTGAGGTTCAGCAAATCTTCGATATAAAATGCGCCCTGTGCTGTTCCACGGCAGTCATTCCCACAAACTATAATTTTCGAATTTTCGACAATAAAGCGATAACTGCGGGGAGTCGACAATGCTGCGCCTGGTATTTTTAATTGAGTTTTGTCCGCAAGAATTATGCAATTATGACCGGTTTTAGCCAGTTCAGAAAGATTGTCTGACTTTTTCATCAGAAGTGAAACATTCATGCTGGTAAAAAAATAGTCCTGTAAGTCTTTTGCAGCATTTAAAAGCACCGGAGAAGGATTCTGGCAAATATAAAGACTCCACCCGGCACTTACTTCTATTTCATTTTTGCCCGGCTTCAGTACAGGATTCCGCCTGTTTGTCTGATGTATGCAATCAAGCCTTTTGCGAAACTCATAATTACGTTCCTGATTCAATTTGAACTCCATAATCTGCCCATCACAATGTTAAGCTGCAATTATTTATTTAGTCTGGTCTCGGATGCTGATAATTCAACTGCAAACTGTACTTTCCCTGACCGCCAGTGACGGCAGCAGCCGCACCCTGCATGGTACGCGGTGATCGCCGCCTGTTTCCAGCACATATTTTATCGCCATCCTGCCCAGCGCTTCATAATCCAGCACAACCGTGGTCAACCTGGGGAAAAGATGTGTTCCTATCGGAAGTCCGTCGCAACCGCAAACCGCGACATCCTGCGGTATTTTCAAACCGCGTTCCAGCAGCGCCCGGTAGACTCCGGACGCCATTTCGTCATTAGTGAACACCGCATCAAACTTCAATTTTGAATTAAGCGCGACAGCCACAGCGTCATATGCACTATCCGCGGTAAAATCAGTATGCAAAATCAGCTTGTCATCAGCTTTTATACTCCGGCAGGCCAGCGCTTCACGATAGCCCTGCTCTATTTCACATGAAAAAAAATGTTCCCGGGCGCCGTTAACCAGTAAAATTCTGCGCCGGCCGCAATCCGCCAGATGCCGTACTCCAACCCTGGCCGCTTCGCTGTTGTCAAAAGCGAACGAACTGTAAGGAATTTCAATCGACGGTTCGCCCGGATTGTCCAGCAAAACCGCGCCGGAATTGGCTTCAAGCAGTGCTTTAAGCTGTTCAATAACAAAACTGCCGACAATCATTGTTCCGGCAGCATCAGAGTTGCGGATATTTTCCAGCAACTGTAAAAACTGCTGATAGTTTCCGTCGCAAGTCCGCACCACGCATTCATATCCATTCTGCGACAGTTGCTGCTCTATCGATGTCAGCAGCCGCGAATGAAACACCGCCATACTGCGGCCCATTGTTCCAGCTATCAGTTGAACTTTCAAGACTGGTTCATTGCCGGATGCTCCTGGCCGCCCCATGCGCGGCGAACGGATATAACCGAGTCGCTCAGCAACCGCAACGATTTTCTGCCGGGTAGTTTCTTTGACCAGCGCGTTCCCGCGCAACGCCCGGCTTACCGTCATCGCGCTTACTCCGCATTCCCGCGCCACTTCCGCTATTGATTTATCCGTATTGCTTTTCATATTGTATATTATAACATTAAAAATGTTAAAGTAAACAAAGATATGCAAAAAAAAAGAAAATTTGGATAATATACTCTGCACGGTTGAAAATTTAAGAATAGACGAGCAGGATTGTGGATTGTATTTTTTCGATATTTTTTCGATCCGACTGACAGGCGATACCCACATCGCCGGAAGGAGGAACGGAAAAAAACAGCCGCAATACGCTCGTCCAGCAATTGCGGGATTGCGATCTTTCGATTTTGGATTCGCACTCTTCGAGGCCTTCGATACCCCGGTATCGGCAGCAGAACAGGCTGAAAGAGTTGCCTATGCTTGAAGGACTGCTTCTCTTTCTTCGATTTTCTGCTGGGCTTGTTTTTTCAGTCTTTCGCCGACCGGACAGTAGAGGCCTTTGCCGGTCAGTACCGGTCTGAAACAACTGTTGCAGGATTCGCAACTGGCCCTGGCGGTATTGCCGGATTCCCATCTTCTTACTAACTGCGGTTCGCGAATCAATGGTCTGCTCATGGCAATGTAATCGGCAACCCTGGTGTTGATAATATTTTCCACAGTATCGAAAGTTCTTATTCCGCCGACCAGAATGATTGGAACTTTTACAGTCTGTTTCAATTTACTGGCGCTATTGAAATAATAAGCGCCGCAATCCGGGGTTGCGCGGTTGCCTTTGCGAACCGGATCATAGCCTTCCCTGCTGAAGTGGGTGCCGCCGCTGATCTCAATCGCGTCTACTCCATGCTGTTCCAGCAAGCGCGCGATCTCGAGCATTTCATCCGGACAAATTCCGCCGTCAACAAAATCGTCGGAGTTAATCTTAATCAGCACCGGATAACCTTCCCCGGTGACGGTTTTGATTTTATTTAACGCCATGATAACTATTTTTGCACGGTTTTCGACTGAGCCGCCAAATTCATCCTGCCGTTTGTTAAAATACGGTGACAGAAACTGAGAAAACAAATAGCCGTGCGCGGCGTGAATCTGAACGCCGTCAAAACCGGCTTTTTTTGCTCTTCTGGCTCCTGCTGCAATTCTTTCAGTTACAGCTTCAATGTCTTCCTGATTCATTTCGCGGCAAAGAGGTTTTCCATTTTTTCCCGGGATTGCTGAAGGGCCCAGAGCTTCCTGGCCGGTACACGCGGCATTGGCCATGGCTCCGGCGTGACCTAATTGCAGTACGATTTTACCGCCGTTCATATGAACGGCGGCGGCCATTTTCGCGAGCCCGGCTATGCACTCATCGCGATCCACCGCGATCTTCCCGGGAGAAGCCTTGCCTTCTATTGAAAAATAGGTATGTCCGGTTATGATAAGTCCTACGCCGCCTTCCGCCAGTTCTCGCATTTTTCCGGTCAGCGCTGGTTTTACCAGGCCGTTATCAGAGCCCATTCCTTCAAATGTGGCTGACCTGACAAAACGATTTCGAAGTGTAATTCCTGCCAGTTTATTCTGTTCAAAAAGCGCAGACATTTTAATTTCCTCCCCTTAAAATAATCAAATGAGCCGTCTGGATATGCAATGGCTCTAAACACTGCTTAGGAGCTGTAAAGAAATAACCTTTACATCTTCGCGCTTCTCCCGAATGCCTTTGTGTTTGCCGGTTCGTTACATACCTTCAGGTATGCGCCTTACCGGCAATTCCCAAAATCACTTCGGGATATTTCGCGGGACTTGTC